>CAZIGW010000185.1:0-19981 GCA_964538565.1 uncultured Hyphomicrobiales bacterium
ACGATCATCCCGGTGACGGACGCGCGCCAGACCGTCACCCCGGTGGTGCAGGCCGGTGCGCTGACGGAATTCATTCCGACGCTGTCCGCGCACGACATCGTGCATGCGGCCGGCGCGCCCCCGATGGTGGCGGCGGCGGCCGGTGCCGTCTGCTATCCGGAAGCCTTCTCGGCGCAGAGCGCTTCCGAGGAGAGCTGGTTGACGCGAACGCTCTCCAGGCTCAGAGGCGGCGACGCGGTCACCGCGATCGACGAGCAGAGCCTCGCGTTGCGTTGAGCCCTCCGGCCGACCGGGCGCCGGACGCGGCGACGCCTTCGGGTTCCCTCATGTGCGGGGCGGAGCCCCCGGACGGCGCTGCGCCACCGCCGGCCGGACCAAGCAGACAGGCTTGCCCCGCGAACGGACCGAAGGCGACCCTCGCGGCCGCCCCGGCGTTCGCCGGCCCTTGCTCAACCGGTTCTTAACGGCCCGGAGGATACACCTGCGACGGTACGATCGTGAGCGCAGGGTGTGCGGGATGGCCGGCGGGCACCCCGTCGAAAAATTGCGAGGATTCCTCCGTGACCTGAAACCGGAGGCGCGGGCCCAGCTCATGGCGGAGCTCGAACGCGGGCTTTCGCGCGGCGAGGAAATGCCCGGCGCCGACCTCGTGCTGCAGGAACTGCGCCGGAGCCTGCGCGGAAAATCGCGGCTGCCCGAGCAGATTGGCGAAGCCGCAAGCCTGTTCTTCGCTCCGGTCGAGCCGTTCGTGGTCGACGACGCGCCGGAGCGCGTCCATCAGGGCCGCATCGCCCAGGCCTCGATCGGTCCCCTGTGGGACTGGATCTGCCGGGACGCCCTGCCGGCGGAGGCGGCCGCGTTCGCGCAGCAGGCCGCCGCGCATCTTGCGGCGAGCGACGGCGCCGCGGCGGAGCAGGCGGCGCGCGGTTTCCAGGATCGCGCCGTGCAGCAGGTCCAGCAGATTCTCGCGGCCGTGCAGGCCGACGACCGCGCCCGCCGGCGTATGGCCGCGCAGATCGGGACGCCGCGCGCGATCGACGACGTGCAACGTCTGCTGGCGATCCTCAAGGCGCGCGAGGCCCTGGCCGCGGTGGCGAACCGCCTGCCGATGAGCATCCGCAATCTCGCCGATGATCAGCTCGACGGCCTCAAGGCCGTGCTCGACTCCCCCCTCGCCAGCAAGCCGGATGTGTTTCTCTCCGCGATCATCCTGGTGATGAACCGCCTCGTGGCGCCATGGCAGCTGATCCGGCTCGCCCGCAAGGCGGCGGAAAGCGACAAGGCTTCGCGCGTGGCGGAAACGCCCTACGCGATCACCGTGACGATCGTTCTCGCCGAGCTTGAACGGCTGGTGCGCGAGCTCAAGTACGATCTCAAGCGCGGCCAGGCGACGGCGGTGACCTCGCTGCTCAAGGACATCCACGACACCGCCCGCGGCCTTCGCACCGAGATGGATCTCGGCATGGATTCACCCTGGGCGCGCCAGCTCGCCGCGGTCCGCACCGAGGTCGCCGAACTGCTGAAATCGGAGATCGAGTCGATGCCGGGACGCGTTCGCCGCCTGTTGCGGCCGCGGCCCGCCAAGGAGATCGCGCCGAGTTCCGCGCTCGATGCCGGCGACGTTGCCGAAACCGAAGCGCTGATCGAATTCGTCGGCGCCTGCCGCAACTATGCGAGCGAGCTCGCCATCAACGAAATGACGGCGCGCACCTATTCCGAAGTGCAGCACTATCTGGAAACCGGCACGTCGGCGCTGCTCGACGGCCTGCGCACGGCCGGCGATGCGGACCGCAGCTTCCGCCAGTCGCAGGTGGACGCCGCGGTGCGGTTCTGCGCCAAGGTGTTCGGCAAGGAATACGCGTCGTTGCTGGCCAAGGCGGCCGAGGTGGCGGCAAACAGCGAGCGCAAGGCCTCGGCCAAGGCCTGAAGCGCGATTCGCCAAAGCGCGAACCGGCCTTGCGCAGGATCGCGCTCGCATTCTGCAACCCGGCGCATGATCTTCCCGGCGAACCGATTCCGCTTCGCCGGACCATGCGCCGCGTGGCGGCCGCCGCGATCGGCCGGCCGCGGCATCCAAAAGGTCGCAGTCCCAAATCGTCGCATCCGTGGGCCCCCCGGATTGCCCGCCGGATCGCCCCACCTTCATTGTCTGCTGCTATGGCGGGCGCTATTGCCCCTTGCGGTCGCCGCTCTCTGCTGTTCCGTCCTGCCGCGGCCGCATCGGCGTGGCGGGGCCCTGCGGATGGCGGTTGCGGCGGGCGGGACGCCATGATGTAACCCGCGCGCGAATGTCCAACGGCGGGGTTGTCTAAACGAATGATGCTGTGGCTCCTGTTCGCCCTGATGACAGCGGCGGCCGTCTTTGCGGTGCTTTGGCCGCTGTCGCGGGTCCGCGCGGACTCGGCGCCCGACAGCGACCTCGCGGTCTATCGCGATCAGCTCGATGAGATCGCGCGCGACCGCGCCGCCGGCACGATCGGAAAGGCCGAGGCGGAAGCTGCACGGGTCGAAGTGTCGCGCCGGCTGCTGGCGGCCGCCGACGCGGCGGCTGCCCGCGCGAAGTCGGTGACGGACGACGCGGCCGCGGCTCGGCGGCGCCGTCGCGTTGTCGCCCTGGTGGCGCTTCTCGCAGTGCCGGTCCTTGCCATAGGCTTATACCTCAATCTCGGGTCGCCCGAACTGCCGGGCGAACCCCTGGCGGAGCGCGTTGCCGCCACCCGGGCCGATCAGCAGTCGTTCGCCGCGCTCGTGGCGCGGGTCGAGGCGCACCTCGAGCAGAATCCGGAGGACGGGCGCGGGTGGGAGGTGATCGCTCCAGTCTATCTGCGCGCCGGCCGGTTCGACGACGCTGTCCGGGCGCGCCGGAACGCCCTGCGGCTGCTCGGAGAGACGGCGGAGCGCCAGGCCGACTACGGCGAGGCGCTGGTGGCGGCGGCGAACGGAGTGGTCACGGAGCAGGCCAAGGCAGCGTTCGACCGCGCGGTCGCGCTCGACGCCAAGGACGTGAAGGCGCGCTTCTATCTCGGGCGCGCCGCCCAGCAGGACGGCAAGCGCGAAGAGGCGGCGCGCATCTGGCATGAACTGCTCGCCGAGGCGCCGCCGGGCGCAGGCTGGGTCGCACTGGTGCGCCAATCGCTGGCGCAGGTCGAGGGGCCCTCGGCCAGTGCGCCCGGCCCGAGCGCGCAGGACATGGCGGCTGCCGCGGAAATGCCACCGGAACAACGTAACGCGATGGTTCGCGGCATGGTCGACCGCCTCGCCGCGCGCCTGCGACAGGACGGCTCGGACGTCGAGGGGTGGCTCCGCCTGGTTCGAGCCTATATGGTGCTCGGGGAGCGGGACAAGGCACGCCAGGCGACATCGGACGCCCGCCGGGCGCTCGCGAACGAGCCCGAGAAGCTCCGTCGTCTCGATGACGGGGTCAAAGGGCTGGGTGTCGACGGATGACGGAAAGAGGTTCCCCGGAATGACACGCAAGCAGCGACGCCTTGCCCTGATCGGTGTCGGGGTGGGGGTGCTGGGTCTTGCCGTCGCGCTCGTGCTCGGCGCCTTGCGGGACTCCATCGTCTTCTTCCATTCGCCGAGCGACGTGGTGGAGAAGCACGTGAAGCCGGGCACCCGCATTCGTCTCGGCGGGCTGGTACAGCCGGGGACGCTGGTGCGCGGCGACAACCTGAACGTCCGCTTCGAGGTCACCGACGGCAACCGCGCCATCGAGGTCACCTACAAGGGTCTGCTTCCCGATCTGTTCCGCGAGGGGCAGGGCGTGGTCGCCGAAGGGGCGCTCGACAGCGCCGGCGTCTTCAAGGCCGACACCGTGCTCGCCAAGCACGACGAGCGCTACATGCCCAAGGCAGTCGCCGACGCGCTGAAGAAGCAGGGGCATTGGAAGGACGACTACGAGAAAAAGGGCGTCGACAGGAAGGTCGACGCCTCGCCGCCGGCGCGGACGCAATGAGCGGATGGCGAAGGCTTCAAGAAGGCGGACACGATGATCGCTGAGGTCGGGCATTTCGCGCTCGTGCTGGCGCTCGCATTGGCGCTCGTGCAGTCGACGGTGCCGCTGTTCGGCGCGCGCCGGCGCGACGCGGCGCTCATGGGAGTCGCGGATCTCACCGCGCTCGTCCAGTTCGGATTCGTCGCCACCGCGTTCGCCGCGCTGGTGACCTGCTACGTGACCTCGGATTTCTCGGTCGTCAGCGTGTTCGAGAATTCGCACTCGACCATGCCGCTCATCTACAAGTTCACCAGCGTGTGGGGCAACCACGAAGGATCGATGCTCCTCTGGGTGCTGATCCTTTCTCTGTTCGGGGCGTTGCTGGCCGCGTTCGGCGCGAACGTGCCCGCGACCCTCAAGGCGACGGTGCTCTCGGTCCAGTCGTGGATCGCGGCGGCGTTCTATCTGTTCATCTTGCTGACATCGAATCCGTTCGCCCGGCTGCCGAACGCGCCATTCGAGGGGCGCGACCTCAATCCCATCCTCCAGGACATGGGATTGGCGGTGCATCCGCCGATGCTCTACCTGGGCTACGTCGGCTTCTCGATCTCGTTCTCGTTCGCCATCGCGGCGCTGATCGAGGGCCGCATCGACGCCGCCTGGGCGCGCTGGGTGCGGCCGTGGACGCTCGCCGCCTGGATGTGCCTGACGCTCGGGATCGCCATGGGCTCCTACTGGGCCTACTACACGCTCGGCTGGGGCGGCTGGTGGTTCTGGGACCCGGTCGAGAACGCCTCGCTCATGCCCTGGCTCGCCGGCACGGCGCTGCTCCACTCCGCGGTCGTGATGGAGAAGCGCGAAGCCCTGAAGGTGTGGACCATCCTGCTGTCGATCCTCACCTTCTCGCTCTCGCTCATCGGCACGTTCCTGGTGCGCTCCGGCGTCCTCACCTCGGTGCACGCCTTCGCGAGCGATCCGACGCGCGGCGTGTTCATTCTCGCCATTCTGGTGCTGTTCATCGGCGGCGGGCTCGCCCTCTACGCCTGGCGGGCGCCGCTCCTGAAGCAGGGCGGGCTGTTCGCGCCCATCTCGCGCGAGGGAGCGCTCGTCTTCAACAATCTCTTCCTCACCGCCGCCTGCGCCACCGTGTTCGTCGGAACGCTCTATCCGCTCGCGCTCGAGGCCCTGACCGGCGACAAGATCTCGGTCGGGGCGCCGTTCTTCGACGCGACGTTCGGGCCCCTGTTCATTCCTCTGCTGATCGCGGTTCCCTTCGGCCCGATGCTCGCGTGGAAGCGCGGCGACGTCTACGGCGTCGCCCAGCGGCTCATGGGGGCGTTCGCGGCCGCGCTCGTCGGGCTCGCGGCGACGTTCGTGGTCGACGGCGGCGGACCGGTTCTCGCGCCGTTCGGCGTCGGGCTCGCGCTGTTCGTCATGGCGGGAGCCGCCACGGATATCTTCGAGCGCACCGGCCTGACGCGCGTGCCCGTCTCGATCGCGGTCCAGCGCGCCCTCGGCCTGCCGCGCTCGACCTGGGGGACCGCCTTCGCGCATTTCGGACTGGGGTTGACGCTGCTCGGCATCGTCGGAGAAACCCAGTGGGGCAGCGAGCGCATCGTCGCCATCAGGCCGGGAGACCAGATCTCGATCCGCCGCTACGACTTCAGCTTTGACGGGCTGACGCCGCACACCGGACCGAACTATCGCGAGGTCGTCGGCCGGTTCACGGTGCGCCGCAACGGCGAAGAGATCGGCGTCATGCAACCGTCGAAGCGCTCGTTCCCGGCGCGCGAAACGACCACGACGCAGACCGCGCTGATGACGCGCGGCTTCAGCCAGCTCTATCTTTCGCTCGGCGACACCAATGCGGACGGCAGCATCGCGGTGCGGCTCTATCACAAGCCGCTCGTGATGCTCATCTGGATCGGCGCGCTCGTCATGGCGATCGGCGGCGCGCTGTCGCTTTCCGACCGGCGCCTGCGCGTCGGCGCCCCCAGGCCCGCCCGCTCCAAGCGCGCCATGCAGCCGGCGGAGTGAGGCGAGAATGCGCGCGCTCCGCGCCATCCTGGTGGGTGTCCTGCTGCTCGCGGCTTCGGGCGCCTACGCGGTGCAACCCGACGAGATGCTCAAGGATCCGAAGCTCGAGGCCCGCGCCCGCGCGCTCTCGCGCGAGTTGCGCTGCATGGTCTGCCAGAACCAGTCGATCGACGATTCGGAAGCGCCGCTCGCCCACGATCTGCGCGTGCTGGTGCGCGAACGGCTCGAGGCGGGCGACAGCGACGGCCAGGTGCTCGACTATCTGGTGGCGCGTTACGGCGAGTTCGTGCTGCTCAAGCCCCGATTCGAGTGGCACACCGCGCTGCTGTGGCTCGCACCGCTCGGCGTGCTGCTCGCCGGCGCGATCACGATCGCGGCCGGGGTGATCAGGCGCCGCGCCGGCGTGGCAACGGGCGCCGCGCCGCCGCCCGAACTGACGCCGGCCGAGAAGGAACGTCTGGCGAACCTCGTGGAAACCGACGCGCGCTGAGCGGTTGCGCACCGGCGTCGGCCGGCAACCATCTGTTTCGAAAACGGTTTTTCGCCCCTGCTTCCTTACTAAACTTTAATCTGGCGGTCAGGACGCTGTAAGGCGGCGCTCACCATGGTGTACGGCGAAGCGCTGCTGCTGCGCACCCGTCGTCGAGATCAACATGGAGAAAGCGTCAATGACCGAGAGCGCCGGACCCGCTCCACGGCTGCGGCGATTTCTGTCGGCCCGCCGTGTCGTCCTTCTTGCCAGCGCCGCCGCGTTGAGCGGCAGCGTGCTGATCGCCGGATACGGCGGCGGCTCGCAGACGCGGTTGCCTGCGCTGATCTCTCCGGCCCATGCGCAATCGCCTGCGCGCCCGGTCGGCTTTGCGGACATCGTCGAAAAGGTGAAGCCGGCGGTGATTTCGGTTCGCGTCAAGGTGGATGCGGGCCCGCGCCTGAGCTCCGACGATTTTCCCTTCGAACGCGGGTCACCCTTCGAGTTCTTCTTCCGCCGGTTCGGAAACCCCGATGATTTCGACGGCCCGCGCGGCAAGCGCCGGCACATGTTCACCACCGGCCAGGGCTCGGGCTTCTTCATTTCGGCCGACGGCTATGCGGTGACCAACAATCACGTCGTCGACAAGGCCGAGAGCGTCGAAGTGACGACCGACGACGGCAAGACGTACACCGCCTAGGTGATCGGCACCGATCCGCGCTCCGATCTGGCGCTGATCAAGATCGACGGGCGCAGCGAATACCCGCATGTGAAATTCGCCGAGGCGACTCCGCGCATCGGCGACTGGGTGCTCGCGGTGGGCAACCCGTTCGGGCTCGGCGGCACGGTGACGGCCGGCATCGTGTCGGCGCGCGGGCGCGATATCGGCGCCGGCCCGTACGACGACTTCATTCAGATCGATGCTCCGGTCAACAAGGGCAATTCCGGCGGACCGACGTTCGACGTCGACGGCGACGTGATCGGCGTCAACACCGCGATCTTCTCGCCGTCGGGCGGCTCGGTCGGCATCGCCTTCGCCATTCCCGCCGACACCGTCAAGTCCGTGGTGGCACAGCTCAAGGACAAGGGCGCCGTCACGCGCGGCTGGATCGGCGTGCAGATCCAGCCGGTGACCGCCGATCTCGCCGACCGCCTCGGCCTCAAGCAGGCGCAGGGTGCGCTGGTCGCCCAGCCGCAGTCCAACAGCCCGGCCGAGAAGGCCGGCATCAAGGCCGGCGACGTCATCGTGTCGGTGAACGGCGAGCCGGTGAAGGATGCGCGTGCGCTGGCGAAGCGGATCGGCGCCATGTCGCCCGGCACGAGCGTCAGGCTCGGGCTCAACCGCTCGGGCTCCGAGAAGACCGTGACGCTGACGCTCGGCGAACTGCCGACCGAGCGCGAGGCGCGCGCCGATTCCTCCGGCAAGGAGGAGCAGCACGTCGCGCGGGCCGACGTCCCGAAGCTCGGGCTGTCGCTCGCGCGCGCGAGCTCGGTCCCCGGCTCCGGCAGCAAGGACGGCGTGGTGGTCACCAACGTCGACCCGGACGGGCCGGCCGCCGACCGCGGCTTTCGTACGGGGGATGTGATCCTCGAGGTCGCCGGCAAGTCGGTCTCGACCCCGGCCGACGTGCGCAAGGCCGTCAACGAGGCTCATACCTCGGGCAAAAGGACCATCTTGATGCGGGTGAAGTCGGGCGAGGAGACGCGCTTCGTCGCGGTTCCGCTCGGCAACGCCTGAAAGGAAAGGGGCGTATCGCCGGCATCCGTCGCCCCCGCCAGCGGTACGGCCCTTGGGGGCGGGCTCGGGCCCGTCCCCAATCCATACGAACCGCGGTTCCGGCATCCGTCGCCCCCGCCGGGACCGGGTATGGAGGGGGTGGCAGGGGTTCGCCTCTGCCGCCCCCTCTCTCGTTTGCATCCGGCGCGTCCGATTCACCGGGTCGGTGCGCCCGGTTCGGACCAGACCGGGCGCGTCGCGAGTCGTGCCGGCCCGATCCGGCCGACGTGGCCGGTGCGGCCGCGGGAATCCGCGCAAGACCGGTGTCCACTTTTGCCGATCGCGCTCTAGAATTGCGATTGAAGGGCGGGGGCCCGCGTGAAGCTCCGCGGGGCCGGAGCCTTTGATGGTTTGCTCTCGATGCGCCTCCTGATTATCGAAGACGATCACGACGCCGCCGAATATCTGGTCAAGGCACTGCGCGAGGTCGGGCACGTCGCCGATCACGCCGCCGACGGCGAGGAAGGCCTGGCGCTGGCCGCCGACGGCCGCTATGACGTGCTGATCGTCGACCGGATGCTGCCGAAAATGGATGGATTGTCGGTGATCGGCGCGCTGCGCGCCCAGGGCATGGCGACGCCCGTGCTGATCCTCTCCGCGCTCGGACAGGTCGACGACCGGGTGAAGGGACTGCGCGCCGGGGGCGACGACTACCTGCCGAAGCCCTATTCGTTCTCGGAGCTGCTGGCGCGGGTGGAGGTGCTGGCGCGCCGCCACGGCGGGCGCGGCGAGGAGACGGTCTACCGGGTTGCCGATCTCGAGCTCGACCGGCTGTCGCATCGCGTGACCCGCGGAAAGGACGAGATCGTGCTGCAGCCGCGCGAGTTCCGCCTGCTCGAGTACCTGATGAAGCACGCCGGCCAGGTGGTGACCCGCACGATGCTGCTCGAGAACGTGTGGGACTACCACTTCGACCCGCAGACCAACGTCATCGACGTGCACATTTCTCGGCTGCGCTCTAAGATCGACAAAGGCTTTGCCCAGCCGCTCCTGCACACGGTGCGCGGGGCCGGATACATGATCCGTGACGGCGCTCGGTAAACTTCTTCGCACGACCGCGTTCAAGCTGACGCTGGTCTATTTGACGGTCTTCGCGCTGTTCGCGGCTTTTCTGCTCGGCTATTTTGCCCTCAATACCCGCCGCCTGATCACCGAGCAGATCACCAGCACCGTCGATGCCGAGATCACCGGCCTGTCCGAGCAGTACAACCAGGGCGGCATCCGCCGGCTCGTGCTCATCGTCGAGCTGCGCGCCCGCCGGCCGGGCTCCAGTCTCTATCTCGTCACCGCTCCGTCCGGCGAGGCGCTCGCCGGCAACGTCGGCTCGCTCGAACCCGGCATTCTCGAGCGGCAGGGCTGGACGGAGACGGCCTATCGTCGCCTCGACGAGCCCGAATCGACCGAGCACCACGCCCTGGTGCGCGTGTTTCAGCTCGCCTCCGGCTTTCGCCTGCTGGTGGGACGCGATCTCGAGGAACGGGAACGCCTGTTTCGCATCGTGGCGACCGCCGGGCGCTGGTCGGTGATCATGGTGGTGGTGCTCGGCCTCGGCGGCGGCTTCTTCGTCAGCCGGCGCGTCCTCAACCGGGTGGACGCCATGACGGACACGGCCCAGACGATCATGGCCGGCGACCTCACCGGGCGGCTGCCGATCAGCGGCACCGGTGACGAACTCGACCGGCTCGCCTCCAATCTCAACGCGATGCTCGAACGCATCGAATCGCTGATGCACGGGCTCAAGGAGGTCTCCGACAACGTCGCGCACGACCTCAAGACGCCGCTGACCCGCCTGCGCAATCGCTGCGAGGCGGCGCTGCGCACCGCCAAGTCCGACGGCGAGTATCGCGCGACGCTCGAGGCCACGATCGAGGAATCCGAGGAGCTCATCCACACGTTCGACGCCCTGCTGATGATCGCGCGCGCGGAGTCGGGCGAGGCGCGCGACGGAATGACGGAATTCGACGCCGGCGAAATCGCCCGCGACGTCGGCGAACTCTACGAGCCGCTGGCCGACGAGAAGGGGCTCGCCCTGCACGTCGAGGCCTCGGGGACGGCGCCGGTGAAGGCCAACCGCGAGCTGGTCAGCCAGGCACTCGCCAATCTCATCGACAATGCCATCAAGTATGCCGCGCCCGACGGCGAGACCGTCAACGGGGCGCCGGCGAACATCACCGTCGCCACCGCGACCGAGGGCGACCGCATTCTGCTGAGCGTCGGCGATTCCGGTCCGGGAATTCCGGCATCCGAGCGCGGCCGCGTGGTCGAGCGGTTCGTACGGCTGGAACAGAGCCGTTCCAAGCCGGGGTCGGGGCTGGGATTGAGTCTTGCTTCGGCGGTGGCGCGGCTGCACGGTGGCGAACTGAGGCTCGAGGACAACGCGCCCGGCCTCAGGGCCGTCATTGCGCTTCCGCGCGCGGGGCCGCCGGCATAGGGAGCGCGCGTGGCGGCACCGAGGGCGACAGCAATCGAAGGCGAGAACGGAGGGAGTCTGGCGCAGCGCATCGTGCGCGCGCCCTGTCCGGCTTCGCCCGCGGCGGCCGCGCTCGGCGCCGAGTGGCTCCGCTCGATCGCCGGCACGCCGGCCGGGGCCGCGCTCGCGGACATTGCCGCCCGCCATCCGGCCGTGCGCCCGCTGATCGAGGCCATCCCGGACAACTCGCCGTATTTGTGGGACCTCGTGACCGCCGATCCCGACCGCCTCGCGCGGCTGCTCGGGAGCGATCCCGACGAGCGCCTCGGGGAGCTCCTTTCCGAAACCCTGTCGGACGTGTCGGCGGCGGACAACGACGCGGCGGCGATGCGGCTGTTGCGCCGGATGAAGAACGAAGCCGCGCTGCTGATCGCGCTGGCGGACGTCGGCGGCGCCTGGGAGGTGATGCGCGTGACGCGCGCGCTGACCGAAGTCGCCGACACCGCGCTGCACGGTGCGTTGCGCTTCCTGCTCGGCACGGCGGCGCGCGAGGGCAAGCTGAGGCTCACGGATGCCGCGGACCCGGAGCACGGTTGCGGCTACGTGGTGCTCGCCATGGGCAAGATGGGGGCGCACGAGCTCAACTACTCGAGCGATATCGACCTCATCGTCTTCTACGATCCGCAATCGCCGGCGTTGCCGGAATCGGCCGAGCCGACCGCGCTCTACGTCCGCCTGACCCGCGCTCTCGTGAAGCTCCTGCAGGAGCGCACCGAGGACGGCTACGTGTTCCGCGTCGACCTGCGCCTGCGTCCCGATCCCGCGTCGACCCAGGTCGCCATCTCGCTGCCCGCCGCGCTCGACTACTACGAGAGCGTCGGACAGAACTGGGAGCGCGCCGCACTCATCAAGGCGCGGCCCGCCGCCGGCGACCTTCCGGTCGGCGAGCGCCTGCTGAAGGACATCTCGCCGTTCGTGTGGCGCAAGTATCTCGATTACGCGGCGGTCGCCGACGTGCACGCGATGAAGCGGCAGATCCATGCCTATCGGGGGCACGACGAGATCGCCATCGAGGGGCACAACATCAAGCTCGGCCGCGGCGGTATCCGCGAGATCGAATTCTTCGTGCAGACGCAGCAGCTCATCGCCGGCGGACGACATCCAGAGCTGCGCCGCCGCGAGACGCTCGACACGCTCGCGGTGCTCGTGGCCGGCGGCTGGGTCGATGCAGAGGCCGCGCGCGATCTCGCGGAGGCCTATCGCTTCCTGCGCACGGTGGAGCACCGGCTGCAGATGGTGGCGGACGAGCAGACGCATTCGCTGCCGGCCGATCCCGCCGCGCTCGCGCGCTTCGTGCGTTTCCTCGGCTACGAGACGCGCGATGCGTTCGCCGACGTCTTCCTTCACCACCTGCGCGCCGTCCAGCGTCACTATGCGGCGCTGTTCGAAGACGCGCCCGCCCCGGAGGGGCTCGCCCGGCCGCTGGTCTTTCCGCCGGACTCCAACGATCGCGACACGGTCGATCATCTCGCCGAGATGGGATTCCGCCAGCCGGTCGAGGCCTCCGCCACGGTGCGCCGCTGGCTGGCCGGCGGCTATCGTTCGTTGAAAGGCGAGTTTGCCCGCAGTCACCTGGTCGAGCTCGTGCCGGTGTTTCTCGATCAATTGGCGCGCACCGAGCACCCCGACGCCGCGCTCGCCACGCTCGATCGTTTCCTCGGAGGGCTGCACGGCGGCGCGCGCTTCTATTCGCTGCTGCATCGCAACCGCGACCTCGTCGCCTTGCTCGCCACCATCTTGGGCATGGCGCCGCGGCTCGCCGATACGCTGGCACAGCAGCCGGAGGTCATGGACGCGTTGCTCGATCCGGCGTTCTTCGGCGCCCTGCCGGACGACGAGCGGCTCACGCATTCGCTGCAGCAGTCGCTCGAGCAGTCGCGCAGCTTCGAGGATTTTCTCGACCGCGCCCGCATGTTCGGGCACGAGCAGATGTTCCTGATCGGGGTGCGGATCCTCTCGGGGACCGTGTCGGCCGCGCAGGCCGGAGAGGCGTTCGCCCGGCTCGCCGACGTCGTCATCCGCGTCGTGCGGCTGGCGGTCGAAAACCAGTTCTCCGCGTTGCATGGACGCCTGCGCAACCAGGAGGCGGCGGTCCTGGCGCTGGGCAAGCTCGGCGGACGCGAGATGACGGCCGGGTCCGACCTCGATCTCATCGTCGTGTACGACTTCGATCCCGAGCATCCCGAATCCGACGGCGGGCGGCGGCTGTACGGCGGCCAGTACTTCGCCCGCTTCACGCAGCGCCTCGTCAACGCGCTCTCGGCGCCGACGAACTACGGCCGGCTCTACGACGTCGACATGCGGCTGCGCCCGTCCGGGCGCTCCGGGCCGGTGGCGACCTCGATCGCATCGTTCGAGAACTACCAGGAGAACGAGGCATGGACCTGGGAGCACATGGCGCTCACGCGCGCGCGCGTGCTCTCGGCCTCGCCGGCATTCGGCGCGCGCGTCGAGGCGGTGATCCGGCGCGTGCTCTGCCGCGAGCGCGATCCGATCGCGCTCGCCGGCGACGTGGTGGAGATGCGCCGCGCGATCGCGACCGAAAAGGGCGATCAGGAGCGCTGGAATCTCAAGTACGCGGCGGGCGGGCTGATCGACCTCGAGTTCATCGCGCAGTATCTGCAGCTCGTCCACGCCGCGGCGCGGCCGGACATTCTCGACCCCTCGACCTCGCGCGTGCTGGAGGCGGCGGCCCGGCTCGGCATCCTGGCGCCGGAGGATGCCGACGTGCTGCGGCCGGCCGCGCGGCTCTACGACGATCTCACGCAGATTCTGCGCCTGTGCCTCGCCGCGCCGTTCGAACCCAAGGCTGCGAGCGCCGAGCTGCTCGGGCTCCTCGCGCGCGCGGCTGACCTGCCGGACTTCGCCACGCTCGATGCGCATCTTGCCGAGACGCAGGCGCGCGTGCGGCGGTGTTTCGTGCGCATCCTCGGCAGCGAGCCCTGAAGCGTTTTCCGGCGAAGTGGAGACCGGTTCGCCGCGGAAGATGCGAAAAGCCATGGATCCGGAAGCATTGTCCGGCGAAGTGGACAGCGCTTCGTCGCGTTGAGAGGCCGGTGTGTCGCCCCGGCGTCCGCGAGGGGGAAAATGCGGACGCCGGGGTCCCCGACATCAGCCCTCGGACGAGGGCTCCCGAAAGGCGGCGACCCGGGCGGGCTGCCCCGCGAGCGGCAGGCAGACCCGTACGGTCGTGCCGGCGCCGAGCGCGGAGCGGATGCGCATCCGGCCGCCGTGCAGTTCGACCAGCGACTTGGCGATCGCGAGACCGAGGCCCGAGCCCTGGTGGCTCTTGGTAAGCTGGCTTTCCACCTGCTCGAACGGGCGACCGAGCTTGCGCAGCGCGTCGGCGGAAATGCCGATGCCGCTGTCCGCGATGGCGATCACCAACGAATCGCGGGTCGTGCGCCCGCGCACGGTGACGCGGCCGCCCCGGGGGGTGAACTTGATGGCGTTCGACAGAAGATTGAGTACGATCTGCTTGATCGCGCGGCTGTCTGCCCGGAAACGGACGCCGGAGGCGATCCTGGCGGTGATGGTCAGATCCTTTTCCTCGGCGCGCGCGCAGACGACGCGAATGGACTCGGCGAGGACCTGTTCGAGTTCCAGCTCTTCGAGCTCGAGGCGCATGCGGCCGGCCTCGATCTTCGACATGTCGAGAATGTCGCTGATCACGTCGAGCAGATACTGGCCGCTCGCGCGGATGTCGCGGCAATACTCGCCGTAGCGTTCGGCGCCGAGCGGGCCGAACATCCCCGATTCCATGATTTCGGAAAATCCGATGATGGCGTTGAGCGGCGTACGCAGCTCGTGGCTCATGTTGGCGAGGAACTTGGATTTCGCCTGGTTGGCTTCCTCGGCGCGCGTTTTCTCCTCCGCGTACTTCTGCGCCAGGTCCGTGAGCTGCTGGGCTTGCGACTCGAGCACCTGTTGCGAGGCGCGCAGGTCGGCGATCGTCGCCATCAGGCGACGCTCGCCGTCCATCAGCTTCTGCTCGTGCAGCTTGAGCGTGGTGATGTCGGTGCCGACCGAGACGTAGCCGCCGTCCTTGGTGCGCCGCTCGCTGATGTGCAGCCAGCGCCCGTCCTCAAGCTGCGCCTCGAAGGTGCGCGAGCCGGGTGCTTCGTGGCCCGCCACCTTGGTGCGCACGACCGGCTGGCGCCCGGCGGCGACCACGGCCTCGTAGGACGTTCCGGGCGCGACCGCCTCGTCCGGCAGGTCATGCAGCTGCTGGAAGTTCGAATTGCAGAGCACGAGGCGATTGTCGGCGTCCCAGAGCACGAAGGCCTCCGGAATCGTCTCGATGGCGTCGCGCAGGCGCAGGTCGGCGGCGGCGGTCTTCTCGACCAGGGATTTCTGCTCGGTGACGTCGACGGCGATGCCGATGAGATGCAGGTCGCCGCTGGCGGCCTGGCGGGCGATCTCGCAGCGCGTGCGCAGCCACACCCAGTCGCCGCGCGCGTGCCGCATTCGGAAGGCGCGGTCGATCGACACGGTCTGGCCGTCGGCGAGCTGGGCGGCGAGCTCGAACAGCTTGATGTCTTCCGGATGCACGAGCTCGTTGACCTCGCCGAAGGTCAGAAGCTCGTCCTTCGGCTCGAGCCCGAGGATGGCGAACATCGACTGCGACCAGAAGATGCGGCCGCGCGCGAGGTCCCAGTCCCACAGCCCGCAGCGGCCGCGGTTGAGCGCGGTGTCGATGCGCGCCCGCACCGTGTCGAAGATCAGGTCGGCTTCGCGCGCGCGCGTGGCCTGCCAGTGAAAGGCAAAACCCAGGATGAGGACGACGAAGCCGGTGGTGGCCGACAGCGTCACCGTCAGGGTCGAATCCGACTGCCAGACGGCCAGCGCCCGTGCGTATGGCTCGATCACGGCGATCTGTCCGAGCGGATTTCTCAGGTCGCGGACGGTGGCGAACGCGCGCGTGTCGTCGGCGAGCACGGTCGGCAGCACGCCGGCGCTGGCCGCGAACGTGGTGAGCGGCTGGCTCGGCCCGAGGATGTCGAGCAGGTGACGGCCGATGAGGCCCGAGGTCGGGGCCTCCGCGACGATGATGCCGGCGCGGTCGGTGACGAGGATCAGGCGGGCGCTCTCCGTCGCGCCCGCCGGCAGCGCCTGCCCGAGCAGCTGCCGGGCGCGGCGCGGCGCCTCGGCGCTTCCCTCGGCGAGCGCGCGATCGAGGCGCTCCTGCGTGAGCGCGGCGATCAGGTCGAGATCCCTGATGGTGTCGGCCACCGCCCGGTGGCGGTGCTCGAAGATCTGGACGGCGGCGCCGACCGCGATCGTCACCAGGAAGGCGATGATCAGGACCGGGACGGCGCGGCGCAGCGCGGGTTCGGCGTTGAGGAGGCGGCTGTAGGCCGGCTTGGCGATCGATTGCGCCAAACCCTTGATCGAGTCGCTACGCGTAGACGCGCTCGCGACCTGAGCGGCCCCCATCAATGGCCTCCCTCGGATTCCCCTGCCACCCTCGACCGGAAGGATGTGCCGCATCTCTCCGAATCGCAGTCATTGGAATCGAAAGCGGCTTTCTTGTCGAGAGTCCGCAAAATCACTTTTTTTGTTTGCAGTTAAGGCGGCCACGGGCGCGCCGCGGCGATCAAATAAGAAGAACAATCAGATGTATAGACGGTTGCTGCGACCACTATCTATTGACCCGCGCCCGCCGCGACACACGCAGGGCGGTCACTCCTCGGCAAGCGAGCGATCGACGATGTCCTTCACGTCCCGCGACAGCGAGGGACGTGCGGCGACCTCCCGGAGGACCGATTCCGCCTTCGCGCGACGAACGGGCTCGAGGGCCCGCCAGCTCTTGAACGCGGTCATCAGCCGGGCCGCGACCTGCGGGTTTTTCGGATCGAGCCGGCACACGATGTCGGCGAGGAACCGATAGCCGGCCCCGTCCGCGCGGTTGAACTGCGTCTGGTTCGCCTGCGTGAACGAGCCGACGAGTGAGCGGACCCGGTTCGGATTGGCGAGCGAGAAGGCCGGATGGCCGGTGAGCGCGCGCACCCGGTCGAGCGTCCGCGGCTCCGGGATCGCGGCTTGCAGCGCCAGCCACTTGTCGATCACCAGCGGATCGGCCTCGTAGCGGCGATAGAAATCGTCGATCGCGGCCTGCCGCTCGGGCACGTCGTGCAGCGAGAGGGTCGCCAGCGCGGCCGCCCGGTCGGTCATGTTATCGGCGGTATGGTACTGCCGGGTCGCCATCGCGATGGCGGCGGCGCCGCCGGCGGCCGCCAGCAGGTCGAGGCAGGTGTTCTTGAGTGCCCGCCGTCCGGCGCTGACGGCGTCGGGGCTGTAGGGGCCCTCGTGGCTCATGCGGCGATGCGTCTCACGCAGCAGCGCGCCGAGCTTGAGCCCGATCGCGGTCCGCAGCTTCGCGCGCGCGGCGAAGATGGCGTCCGGGTCGACATCGCGGCCGATCTCGCGGGCGATGTCGGCTTCCGTCGGCGGTGCGAGCGCCAGCGCCACGAAGGCGGGTTCGCACGCCGGGTCGGCCACGATGGCGGCGAGCGCGGCCAGCAGGCCCTCGTCCTCGCGCGCCGCCGCGCCCCGGCGCAGGCGGCCGACGTTGTCGACGAGCAGCTTGGTCGCGAGCGTCTGCACCGCCTGCCAGCGGTTGAAGGCGTCGGAATCGTGGGCGGCGAGAAATCGCAGGTCGTCGTCGGACACGTTCGCGGCGATCCGCACCGGCGCCGAGAAGCCGCGGTTGATCGAGAGCACGGGACGCTCGCCGATGCCGGTGAACGTGAAGGTCTCGGCCGCCTGCGTCAGGGTGAGCACGCCGCGCTCCGCCTTGCGCCCGTCCGCGAGCGTGAGCCGCAGGTCCTTGCCGTCCGGACCGAGCAGCCCGATCGCGAGCGGGATCATCAGCGGTTCCTTGTTCGGCTGTCCGGGGGTCGGCGGCAGCGTCTGCGCGACCTGCAGGGTGAGCGTCCGGGCCTTGGGATCGTGGTCGGCCGTGACCGTGATCTCCGGCGTCCCGGCCTGCGCGTACCAGCGCATGAACTGGCCGAGATCCGCGGAGTTTGCGTCGGCGAAGCACTGCACGAACTGCTCGACCGTCGCCGCCTGGCCGTCGTGGCGCCCGAAATAGAGATCCATTCCCTTGCGGAAGCCGTCCGGCCCGAGCAGGGTCTTGAGCATGCGCACGAGCTCGGCGCCCTTTTCGTAGACGGTTGCCGTGTAGAAGTTGTTGATCTCACGGTAAACCGACGGCCGCACCGGATGCGCGAGCGGGCCCGCGTCCTCGACGAACTGGTGGGCGCGCAGCAGCCGCACGTCGGCGATGCGCTTGACCGGCCGCGAGCGCTGGTCGGCGGAGAACTCCTGGTCGCGGAAGACGGTCAGGCCTTCCTTCAGGCAGAGCTGGAACCAGTCGCGGCAGGTGATGCGGTTGCCCGTCCAGTTGTGAAAATACTCGTGCGCGATCACGCCCTCGATGCTGGCGAAGTCGGCGTCGGTCGCGGTCTCCGGCGAAGCAAGCACGTACTTGTCGTTGAAGACGTTGAGGCCCTTGTTCTCCATCGCCCCCATGTTGAAGTCCGACACCGCGACGATCATGAAGATGTCGAGATCGTATTCGCGGCCGAAGGCTTCCTCGTCCCAGCGCATCGCGCGGCGCAGGCTGTCCATCGCGTAGGCGCAGCGGCTCTCCTTGCCGTGCTCGACGTAGATCCTGAGCGCGACCTTCCGTCCCGAGGACGTGGTGAAGCGGCTCTCGACGCAGGCGAGATCGCCGCCGACGAGCGCGAACAGATAGCAGGGCTTGGGAAAGGGATCGTGCCAGACGGCGAAATGGCGGGTCGTGCCCGGCACGTCGCCCGCCGAGGTCAGATTGCCGTTGGCGAGCAGCACCGGGGCCTCGGACTTCTCCGCCTCGATACGTGTCGTGTAGACCGCCATCACGTCGGGCCGGTCGGGAAAGTACGTGATGCGGCGGAATCCCTCCGCCTCGCACTGCGTGCAATAGGTACCGCCGGAGCGGTAGAGTCCCATGAGCTGGGTATTGGCGGACGGATCGAGCACGGTTTCGATCTCGAGCCGGAACGGTCCTCCCGGCGGCTGCCGGATCGTGAGGCTGTCGGGCGTGGCGACGAAATGGTCGGCCGGAAGCTCGTTGCCGTCGAGCCGCAACGACACGAGCTCGAGCCCGTCGCCGTCGAGCACCACCGGGGCCGGCGCCGCCGCCTGCGGATTGGGCTTGAGCGCCAGCGTCGCGCGCACGCGCGTACGGGTCGGATGCAGCGAGACGTCGAGATCGACGGTCTCGACGAGCCAGTCGGGCGCTCGGTAATCTTCGAGACGGACGGGAGCAGCCTGTTCGGTACGCATGATGACTTTCCGGCGGACAGAGATGCGGTTTAGACCGTTCCGGCGGCAAGAGAAAGGCCGGCTCGCGGGCGGCGCCCGCACCGGATTTGCATGGATCGATCGCCGGGCGCGCCGCCCGCTCCACGTTACGCCGAAGCGGGTGATTCCGACATGCCCATGATGCGCGCCATGGTGCTCGAGCGGCCGCGCACGCCGCTCGTGATGCGCGAGCGCCCCGTTCCGCGGCCGGCCGCCGGCGAGGTGCTCGTCGAGGTCGCGGCGTGCGGCGTGTGCCGCACCGATCTGCACGTCGTCGACGGCGAACTGCCCGATCCCAGGCTGCCGCTCGTGCCCGGCCACGAGGTGGTCGGCCGCGTCTCCGCGCTTGGCGCCGGCGTCTCCGGATTTGACGTCGGCGAGCGCGTCGGCATTCCGTGGCTCGGCTACACCTGCGGCCGTTGTCCATATTGCCGTACCGGGCGCGAGAACCTGTGCGATGCGCCGCTGTTCACCGGCTACACGCGCGACGGCGGCTATGCGACGCATGCGCTCGCCGATGCGCGTTACTGTTTTCCTCTGCCCGGCGGCATGGACGACGCGAAGATCGCGCCGCTTCTGTGCGCGGGGCTGATCGGCTGGCGCTGCTACCGGATGGCGGGCGAGGGCGAGGCGCTCGGCCTCTACGGCTTCGGCGCAGCCGCGCACATCCTGGCGCAGGTGGCGATCTGGCAGGGCCGCCGCGTCTATGCCTTCACGCGCGCCGGCGACAAAGCGGCGCAGGACTTCGCCCGCTCGCTCGGCGCGGTCTGGGCCGGCGGTTCGGACGAGACGCCGCCCGAGCCGCTCGACGCCGCCATCATCTTCGCGCCGGTCGGCGCGCTGGTGCCGGCGGCGCTGCGCGCGGTGAAGAAGGGCGGGCGCGTCGTGTGCGGCGGCATCCACATGTCCGACATTCCGGGCTTCCCCTATCGCATCCTG
>CAZIGW010000186.1:0-8537 GCA_964538565.1 uncultured Hyphomicrobiales bacterium
TCTATCACCTCACGCCCGTCATCCTCGTGGTGATGGCGGTGCAGACGCTGATGATCCATCTGCTGTGGGGCCGTTCGATGGCCTCGACGCCCGAGCACCGCGCCAAGGTGCTGGCGCTCAACGCCGGCGACACCATCCTGGACTGGGTCCTGCTCAGGCAGTCGCTTGTCGTGCTGGCGGTTGTCATCGCGGCATTCGTGATCGCCCGGCCGCTGCATCTCGAGCCCGCCACCATCGCGATGGGCGGGGCGGCGGTCCTGATGCTGCTCGACAACTGGCAGCACCATTCGGAGAAGCAGTCGGCCAACGTGCATCAGACATTCGGCGACGTCGAATGGATCACGATCTTCTTCTTCATCGGGCTGTTCATCGTGGTGCACGGCGTCGACGTCGGCGGGCTCCTGTCGCTGCTCGCCAACAAGCTCGTGGCGGCCACCGGCGGCGACCTGGCGACGGCCGGCTATGCGATCCTGTGGGTGTCGGCGTTCCTGTCGGCGATCGTCGACAACATCCCGTTCGTCGCCACCATGATCCCGCTGATCAAGAGCATGGCGCCGGCCTTCGGCGGGCCCGAGCACATCGAGCCGCTGTGGTGGTGCCTCTCGCTCGGCGCCTGTCTCGGCGGCAACGGCACGCTGATCGGCGCCTCCGCCAATCTGACGGTGGCGGGCATCGCCGAGCGCAACGGCATTCCGTTCCGCTTCCTGACCTACACGCTCTACGGCATTCCCATGATGGTCGTGTCGGTGGCCATCTGCCACATCTACGTCTGGTGGCGCTACTTCTGAGCGCGGCCGGCGCGCCGCGATTCAATCCGCCAGCGCCGCCACGACGTCCTGCGCCAGCGCCATCGCGCTGGTCAGGCCGGGCGATTCGATCCCGTAGAGATGCACGAGGCGGGCGAGGCCATGCTCTGCCGGGCCGTCGAGCATGAAATCCGCCGCCGGCTCGCCCGGTCCGGTGAGCTTCGGGCGGATGCCGCAATAGTCTGGCACGAGCGTGCCGTCGGGCAGCCCCGGCCAGTAGCGGCGGACGCCGGCATAGAAGGTCGCCGCGCGCTTCGGGTCCACGTCGTAGTGCGGCTTCTCGATCCATTCGACGTCGGGACCGAAGCGCATGCGCCCGGCGAGGTCGAGCGTGACGTGGATGCCGAGCCCGCCGTCGACCGGCGCCGGGTAGATCAGGCGCGAGAACACCGGCCGTCCCGAGAAGCCGAAGTAGTTGCCCTTGGCGAGAACCAGGCGCGGGATGCGCTCGGGGTCGTAGCCGTCCGTCATGCGCGCGAGCGCCTGCGCGCCGTGGCCGGCGGAGTTGACGACGGCGTCGACCAAGACGGTCCCCGGATCGTCGCCGCCGAAGCGAACCTCCCATCCCGCCGGAGCCGGCGTCAGCCGCTCGATCGGGGTCCTCAGCGCGACGGTGCCGCCGTGGTCCTCGAGATCGCCTCGCAGCGCCAGCATCAGGCGATGGCTGTCGAGGATCCCGGTCTCCGGCGAATGCAAGGCGGCCGCGCAGGTCAGCGCCGGCTCCATCGTGCGCGCGGCCTCGCCGTCGATGAGGGCAAGACCTTCGACGCCGTTCGCCAGCCCCTGTGCGAGGATCGCCTCGATCTTCGGAATCTCCGGCGGCCGGGTCGCAACCACCAGCTTGCCGCACTTGCGATGCGGGACGCCGTGCGAGGCGCAGTAGTCGTAGAGCATGCGCCGCCCGCGCGTCGAGGTGAGCGCCCGCCGCGAGCCGGTCGGATAGTAGAGGCCGCCGTGGATCACCTCGCTGTTGCGCGAGGAGGTGCCGGTGCCGATGGCGTCGGCCGCTTCGGCGACGATCACGTCGTGGCCCCGGATCGCCGCTTCGCGCCCGATCGCGAGCCCCACCACGCCTGCCCCGACGACGAGCACCTGCATCGGTCAGCCTTCGCGCGCCGTCACGGGGTCGCCGACCGACACCGGGCCGGCGGCGATCACCTCGGCATAGATGCCGCAATCGGAATGCCCGAGGGCCTGCATCAGTGTGCGCGGGATCGCGAGATCGCGCACGCCGGTTCCGGGCTCGACGTTGGTGGCGGCGCATCGCTGGATGCGTTTGACGACGCGCAGGCGCGCGCCCTGGCCGACCGAGAGCTCCCTGCCGACAAGTTCGAGCTCGCGCCAGGCCGGCCAGCCCTCGACATAGAGATTGGCGCGAAAGCGAAGCGGATCGACCGGCGCGCCGACGAGCTCCGCCACGGCGGCGACGGACGCCAGATTGATGATCGACACCACCTTGGCGGCGACGTCGGAAAAACTGTGGCCCGGCGCATGGAGAACCCGCGGCGGCCCGCGCAGTTCGTCGGCGCAGAAGGCGGCGAAGAACCGCTCGACCGCGGCGCGCCCCTCGGCGGTGCGCAAGTCCCCGCGCGTTTCGGTCCCCTGGCCGCCGCGCACGGTCAGCACATGGGTCGCCGGATCGAACCGGGTGTCGAGCTGCGCCAGCCGTTCGTTCCGCATCAGCATCAGAAACCGCTGCTTGGGGAAATAGGCGGGCGCCGCCGGGTCGAACCCGCACGGTCCGTTCTCGATGGCGTAGAGCCGGTCGGCCGGCAGCGTCGCCCCGACCTCGAGCGCCGTGCGGTCAAGCCGTTCGGCCGAGAGGCCTTTCACCGGGTAGCGGTAGATCGCCCGGATGTGGGCGGCGAGGCTCGTCATGATGGTCGCCTATCCGATCCGTCACCCGCTGACAATGAGCGACGTGCCGGGATCGGCACAGTTTGGCCCCCGCGCCCCTTCCGGCCCGCCGGCCGGGCTCCTACATCTGTGTGGCGGGCCCGAAGGCCGGCCCGCACAGCCCCATGACGATGCTCCGACCGTGCCGACAGGGCGGACGGGGCAGGCCGAGGGAGAAGGACATGAATTTCGAGAAGTATACCGACCGCGCGCGCGGATTCGTGCAATCGGCTCAATCGCTCGCGATGCGGGAGGGCCACCAGCAGTTTGGTCCCGACCACCTCCTTAAGGTTCTGCTCGACGACCCGGAAGGGCTCGCCGCCGGCCTGATCGACCGGTCCGGAGGCCGCTCGCGCGACGCCCTGGCGGCGGTCGAGGCGGCGCTCGCCAGGCGCCCGAAGGTCGAAGGCAGCGGAGCCGGGCAGCTCTATCTCGATCCGGCGCTCGCGCGCGTGTTCGCCACCGCCGAGAGGGCGGCCGAGAAGGCCGGCGACAGCTACGTCACGGTCGAGCGGCTGCTGCTCGCACTGGCGATCGAGAAGGACAGCGAGGCGGGAAAGATTCTCAGCCGCGCCGGCGTCACGCCGCAGACCCTCAACGCCGCCATCGAGGCGCTGCGCAAGGGCCGCACCGCCGACAACGCGTCGGCGGAGAACGCCTACGACGCGCTGAAGAAGTACTCCCGCGATCTCACCGAGGCGGCGCGATCGGGCAAGCTCGATCCGGTGATTGGGCGCGACGAGGAGATCCGCCGCACCGTGCAGGTGCTCTCGCGGCGGACCAAGAACAACCCGGTGCTGATCGGCGAGCCCGGCGTCGGCAAGACGGCGATCGTCGAGGGCCTGGCGCTGCGCATCGTCAACGGCGACGTGCCGGAGAGCCTGGAAGACAAGAAATTGCTCGCGCTCGACATGGGCGCGCTGATCGCCGGCGCCAAGTATCGCGGCGAGTTCGAGGAGCGTCTCAAGGCCGTGCTGCAGGAGGTGACGTCCTCGGCCGGCGGCATCATCCTGTTCATCGACGAGATGCACACGCTGGTCGGCGCCGGCAAGGCCGAGGGCGCGATGGACGCCTCCAACCTGCTCAAGCCCGCGCTCGCCCGCGGCGAGCTGCACTGCATCGGCGCGACCACGCTCGACGAATACAAGAAGCACGTGGAGAAGGACGCGGCGCTGGCGCGGCGCTTCCAGCCGGTCTACGTCTCCGAGCCGTCGGTCGAGGACACGATCTCGATCCTGCGCGGCCTGAAGGAGAAGTACGAGGCGCATCACGGCGTGCGCATCACCGAGTCCGCCCTCGTCGCCGCCGCCACCCTGTCGAATCGCTACATCACCGACCGCTTCCTGCCCGACAAGGCGATCGACCTCGTCGACGAGGCGGCCGCGCGACTGAAGATGCAGGTCGATTCCAAGCCCGAGGAGCTCGACTCCGTCGACCGCGACATCATCCGGCTCAAGATCGAGCAGGAGGCGCTCAAGAAGGAGCACGATCCGGGCTCGCGCGAGCGCCTGAACGGACTAGAAGCGGAGCTTGCTGCGCTGGAGAAGCGATCCGCCGACCTGACGAGCCGCTGGAAGGCCGAGAAGGAAAAGCTCTCCGACGCGCAGAAGCTCAAGACTGCGCTCGACCAGGCGCGCATCGAGCTCGCCAACGCACAGCGCCGCGGCGAGTACCAGAAAGCGGGCGAACTCGCCTATGGGCGCATCCCGGAGCTGGAGAAGAAGCTCAAGAACGTCGAGGCGAGCGGAGAAAGGACCGCCATGGTCGAGGAGGCGGTCACCGCCAACCACGTGGCGCAGGTCGTCTCGCGCTGGACCGGCGTGCCGGTCGATCGCATGCTGGAGGGCGAGAAGGAAAAGCTCCTGCACATGGAGGAGAGTCTCGCCCGCCGCGTCGTCGGCCAGGCCGAGGCCGTCAAGGCAGTGTCGACCGCGGTGCGGCGCGCGCGCGCCGGGCTGCAGGATCCGCACCGCCCGATCGGCTCGTTCATGTTCCTGGGTCCGACCGGCGTCGGCAAGACCGAGCTCACCAAGGCGCTCGCCGAATTCCTGTTCGACGACGAAGCCGCGCTCGTGCGCATCGACATGTCGGAGTACATGGAGAAGCACTCGGTCGCGCGCCTGATCGGCGCGCCGCCCGGCTACGTCGGCTACGAGGAGGGCGGGGCGCTCACCGAGGCAGTGCGGCGGCGGCCCTACCAGGTGGTGCTGTTCGACGAGATCGAGAAGGCGCATCCGGACGTGTTCAACGTCCTGCTGCAGGTCCTCGACGACGGCCGGCTGACCGACGGGCAGGGCCACACCGTCGACTTCCGCAACACGCTGATCGTCATGACCTCGAATCTCGGCGCCGAGTTCCTGGTCAACCAGCCGGAGGGGCAGGACACCGACGCGGTGCGCGATCAGGTGATGGCGATCGTGCGGGCAAGCTTCCGTCCCGAGTTCCTCAACCGGGTCGACGAGATCATCCTGTTCCATCGCCTGCAGCGCGGCGAGATGGGGCGCATCGTCGACATCCAGATGGCGCGCCTCGGCACGCTGCTCGAGGAGCGAAAGATCGCCCTCGTGCTCGAACCCTCAGCGCGCGAGTGGCTGGCCGACAAGGGCTACGATCCCGCCTATGGAGCGCGGCCGCTCAAGCGCGTGATCCAGAAGTCGGTGCAGGATCCGCTCGCCGAGCTCATCCTCTCCGGGCGCGTGAAGGACGGCGAGAAGGTCGTGATCTCGCGCGGAAAGCAGGGCCTCACCTTCAACGGCGAGGTCGCGGCGGCGGCCTGATTGTCGCGAAGAGCCGAGGCGGCGCGGCGAACCTGGAGCGATTGGGGCGTTTTCGAGCGAAGTGAGTATCGGTTCGCGTGAAGAAAACGCCTCGAGGCAACAACCTGGAGCCCCGGCCTTGATTCAATCAAAGCCGGAAAGGCTCTAGGCGAGAGTGGAAAGCGGCTTTGCGTCAGATCGCGCTTTCGTTCTCTGAACTGGCGCAGGATCTTGTCGGCGAACCGGTCCCCACTTCGCCGGATCATGCGCTAGCGCCCCGCGCCGCCGATCGGCGTTGATTGCGCCACCCGCGCCGGGGCGCGGGTCATCATGCCGTCGATGCGCTCGCGCTCCTTTTCGAACGCGGCGAGCACCGGGCCTTCGAGCACGCGCCCGCGCGGCAGCTTGATGCGCATCGGGTCGACGAAGCGGCCGTTGATCATGATCTCGTAGTGGACGTGGGCGCCGGTCGACAGGCCCGTCGAACCGACGTAGCCGATCACCTGACCCTGGCGCACCCGCGCGCCGGGCTCCATGCCGCGGGCGAACGCGGTCATGTGTCCGTAGCCAGTCTCGTAGCCGTTGGGGTGACGGATGCGGATGTACTTGCCGTAACCGCCGTCCCAGCCCGCCTTCTCGATCGTGCCGTTGCCGGCCGCGTAGATCGGCGTGCCGGTCGGGGCCGCCCAGTCGACGCCGGTGTGCATCTTCACGTAGCCGAGGATCGGATGGCGGCGGGAGCCGAAGCCCGAGCGCATGATGCCGTTGGCCACCGGCTTGCGCACCAGGAACTTCTTCGCGCTCTTTCCGGTCTCGTCGTAGTAATCGACGATGCCGTCGTCGGGGCTCTGGAAGCGATAGAACTTCTTGGTCTCGCCGCCGAGCGTGAGCGTGGCGAACAGCACCTCGGCCTTGGCGTCGGTGCCCTGGCCTTCCTCGTCGCCGGCGTAGAGAACCTCGAAGGAGTCGCCGGGCTGCGTCTTGCGCTGGAAGTCGACGTCGTAGGAATAGATCCGCACCAGATTGTCGATCACCGGCCGCGGCACCTGGTTGCGCAGCGCCGTCTCGTAGATGCTCTGATAGAGCCGCACGCCGCTGCCGTCGTCCTCCTCCTCGTCGTTCTCGACGACCTGCGTGTCGGCGCTCTGGACGTCGACCGGCACGTACTTGCCGAGGTCGGACAATGCGACGACGGCTTCCGGCGTGGTGTCGTTGAGGACGATGACCCGCACGGGCTGCAACCGGCGGCTCGCAGTCGGCGACAGCAGAATGCGCAGCTTCAGCCCTTCCTTGAGGCCGCCGTCGCGACCGTAGGGCCCTAGCACGGCGGCGATCGCCTTGACCTCGTCGTCGGTCGCGCCGAGATCGCGCAGGATCGAGCCGATGTTTTCCCCCTTCTTGACCGTCACGGTGCGTTCGTTCGCGCCGTCGGCGCCGGTCTGCGGCGAGGTCTTCGGCAGGAGCGTGATGTTTTCCGGAACGATGCGCGTCTCGAATCCGGCGTACGGATCCTGGGCGCCTTCGCCCGCATAGGCGAGCTTCCCGTCCGGCGGAATCGCGGATGCCAAGCGGGTCGCCCCGCCCTTGGTCCAGTTGGCGGCTTCGCGCACCCGGGCGACGACCTCCTCCAGCGGCACGACGGCCGCGAGCTTCATCTTGGGGAGCAGGCCCGTGAGGTCGCGCGTGACGAAGGACACCTCGGCGTCCGGCTGCACGCCCGCGTCGTCGGCCGGGGTCCCGGGCGAGGCGGAATCCGCCAGCATGCGCTGCGGATTGAAGGGCGGGATGTTGGCCGAGAGCTCGGACGTGGTCAGCGCGAGGTTGGCGGCGATCCGCACGAACGGGCGCACGCGCACGACCTCGCGCGCCCCGAGGTGCGACGTCGTCGAGACGCGGATGACGTGGCGGGTCGCGTTGGCCTCGCCGGCGGGGGGAAGGCGGTCACCCTTGCGGGTGCTGACGCGCTCGCCGACGCCCGCGATGGCGCCGCGCAGCGCCGCTTCCACCCGTTCCGGCACGGCGGCGAAATGCGTTTCGCCGTCGAGCGAGGCAAAGACGGCGCCGCCCATGAGGGCCGCGCCGCAAAGACCGGTCAGGATCGTGCCGCTGAACCACTGAACGGAGACGCGCCGGCGGTCGACGCCGATGGTGGTCTCACCATCGACCGACAGCGGCGGTTCGTTGCCGAGTTCGATCGTCGCGAGGGCAGCCCTCGACCGATACGAGCCGCGCAGCCTGCCGTGCTCCAAGATCCCCGTCCCCCCGCACTCGCCGCGCGTCCCGCCTCCCCTGCACGCGCGTCGCATCGGCAGCCGACGCACGTACACATCGACGCGGCACGATGCCGTGCCGACCCACCACCCGTCAACAACAGGGTACCTGATCTGATTTGTGACAGTCCGGCGACGTTCGCTCGACGCAACCCCTAACCCCATGAGCACGCATGAGGAATGTGGCTGTAGTGGGGCGTGACAGCCGGTCCGGCGCGGACCGCCGCGACGGGCGGGCGGGATTGCCGCCGACCCGCGGGCGGCGGCCTCGCGGCGGCGGTGACTCCGGCGCACGGAGAAGATTTGCAAAACCGTCCCTCCGACCCATATCAACCGGACGCCGGTGAGCTTCGGAAGGGGCGCCCCGGGCGGTTCGCGTGCCGGGGTGGCCGGCGGTCGGATCGACGGCGCGAGTGGTGTGAAAGCGCGGCGACAAGGCGGCGACACCAGGGTGAATTTCCTGTCGCCGAGGTGTTGACAATGGCCGGGGCCGCGGCCTATATGTCCACCCACGGCGCGCCGCTGCCTCGGCGTGATGGCGCGCCTCCGAAGCTCCTCACTGACACTCGGTGAAAAAGCCTCCGATCACGGTCGGGGGTCAGGCTTCGACGGCTCTCCGGCGTACCGGGGAGAGGAACCGCCATGGTTCCGGGCTGTTTGACAGGTGAATCGGAAGAAAGAGAAACGTGGACGGCGGAGTCCTTGCGGGCCGCTTCCTCTCTCGAGAGGGTGCGGCCGGACGAGACTTCGGCGGTACACGTTTCAGGTCAACACCCGGTCACGCAAGTGACTGGTGTGGACCTCGTCAA
>CAZIGW010000187.1:0-5009 GCA_964538565.1 uncultured Hyphomicrobiales bacterium
GCCCGGGGGCGGCGGCAGCGGGGCGCTTGCCGCGATCGCGGCCGAGGCGGTCGCGCCGGCGTTCGCGGTCGACTGATGCTGGGGGGCGATGGTGGCGGATTTCACCGAGATCGTCTTCACGAGCAGCGGTTTGATCGGGTCCGACGATCCCGGCACCGGCTGCGGTCCGAGCACCCCGCTCGACACCGCGTCGGGCCGTGCCGGGGGCGACGCGGGGACGGACGCGGTTGTGTAGATTCCCCTGGCCTGCGGCTCGGCCGGCTCGGCGCGCTCGGCGATCATCGGCGCGGTCCGGTGGGTCGAGGCCCTCGCGATGTACTGGCTGATCAGTTCGCGCATGTGCGCGTCGCGCTCGCCGGCCGAGCGGCCGCCCAGCACCACGGCGACGAGATGGCGGTCACCGCGGCGCACGGAGGTCACGAGATTGAAGCCGGCCGCGTGAATGTAGCCGGTCTTGATTCCATCGACGCCTTCGACGCGGCCGAGCAGATGATTGTGGTTGCGCATCGACACGCCGTGATAGGTGAACGACGGCGTCGAGAAATAGCGATAGTAGCGGGGAAAACGATCCTGGATGGCGCGCCCGAGAAGGGCCTGGTCGCGCGCCGTGGTGATCTGGCCGTCGTCGGGCAGTCCGGACGCGTTCACATAGGTCGTGTGGTTCATTCCCAGCGCCCGCGCCTTCCGGGTCATCATGCGGGCGAAGGAATCCTCGTCGCCGCCAAGCGCTTCGGCGATCACCACCGCGACGTCGTTGGCCGACTTGGTGACGACCGCCTTGATGGCGTCTTCGACCGTGATGGTGTCGCCCGGCTTGAGACCGAGCTTGGAGGGGGCCTGCGCGGCCGCCCTCGCAGAGACCCTCAGTTCCGTGTCGAGCTTGATCCTGCCGGACTCGAGCTGCTCGAACAGGAGATAAAGTGTCATGATCTTGGTGAGCGAAGCCGGATGGCGCAGGCTGTCGGCGTTCGACTGCTCCATGACCGCGCCGGAATTGGCGTCGACCACGATCGAGGCGGACGGCGGGCTGTAGTCGCGGCCGCTGCTGGCGCGCTTGCGGCGATGACGGGCGGCATCGGCCGGATCCGCCACCACCGTGACGACCGTCAGCACGACCACCAAACCCAAGATTGCAAAGCGAAGCGGCCGCGAGACCCCAGAATCTACGCCGAACATGGTCTCCCTCGCCCTCGGTCCGCCGGGTGCGGGAGCCTCCGCGCGAACCACGTCCTGTTTGTCATTTGGCTGCGCGACGTCCCCAGGCAGCCGGCTGCGGGGCGATCCCCCTACATGCCCATGACCTGATCACTGCGGCGAACGCATGGCAAGTCCCCACGTCGTTCGGAAAGGGGCCGCAGGCTCAGGGTCGTATCCCGACCGTAGGAGAGGGCAGTTGCCAAACGGTTAACCACGCGGTGTTTCCGATCCCGAGCGTGGATTGTGCGATGCAAAATGAAATCTTGACTTTTTGTGCAGCGCAACATAAGTCAGGGACGTGGAACGGTGCAGAGGGATCCCCCAGGGACCGGCTGGACCGGGGAGAGGATGCGAACCGGAAGGACCCGCACCATGATGAAGACTTTCGACGACGTGCAGAAGCTCGGGAAGGACAACATGGACGCCACCCTGAAGGCGTTCGGCGCGGCATCCAAGAGTGCCCAGGCCATCGCCATCGAGGTCGCGGACTACTCCAAGAAGTCGTTCGAAGAGGGCACGGCCGCCCTCGAGCGTGTGTTCGGCGCGAGGTCCATCGACAAGGCCTTCGAGGCGCAGAGCGAGTACGTGAAGAAGGCCTACGAGGGCATGGTGGCCGAGGCGACCAAGCTCGGCGAGCTCTACGCCGATCTCGCCAAGGAGGCCTACAAGCCGTTCGAGAGCTATTTCGGCAAGATGCCGGCCGCGAAGTAACGGGCGACCGTCATCCGGAATGAGAAAAGCCCGGCCGGAGGCCGGGCTTTTTGCGTGCGGACCGGGGAGGGTCCGGTCAGAACGCAATCTTGAGCTTCGTCAGGTTCGTGCCGATCTGCTGGAACGTCGTGACGATCTCGGTCGCCGAGGTGAGCATGAAGAAGTGGCTCGGGTCCGTGGCGCAGTTCTGCAAGAGGTCGGACTTCGGATCGCCCCCGGTGTTGACCTGCACCGTGTAGATCTCGATGCCCGCATCCTTGATGTTCTTGCAGGTGCCCACGCCGGTCTTCGATGTCGGCGGATTGAGCATGCGGTTGTCGATCTGGCCTTGGACGCTGTACCAGCGGTCCTCCGTGTTCAGGCCGTCCGAGAGCAGGATGATGACCTGCTTGTATTGATAGGCGGGGTCGATCGGGGGTGCCGTCAGCGGGGTCACGCCGGCGAGCGACTGCCAGCCCCAGACCAGGCCGATCGGCTGGTTGGTATTGCCGTTCGGGAACATGTTGCTGACCAGCGTCTTCATCGCCGACCAGTTGTTGCTGAGCCCCATCATCTGCAGCGGGCAGTTGGAATACTGCTCGGCGGGAAACAGCGTGGCCAAGTTGCTCGCCGTCGGCGCGACGATGTTGCGGTCGTAGTCCTGGGCGCTCGGCGCGAGCGAGCCGCCGCGGTCGGTGATGCAGCCGTTCCAGGTGCTGTGGGCGGCGGTCGCCGAATCTTGCGAAGCGAGCGTCCAGGTGCCGCCGTTGTTCTCGCACTTCCTCTGCGTGGTGTATTTCGACTTGCTGCAGGTGCCGTTCGCGGTGCGCCAGGCGAGGTCCCAGTCGGTCCAGTCGATCCACGACGCGGTGTAGTTCGTGGTCGGATCGACGGCGACGTCCTTGCTGAACGGAATGATCGAGACGTAGACGTCCTCGGGCACGATCGCCGCGGCCTTGAGCTGGTCGAGCAGCTTGCTCGTCGCCTGCTGCAGCGCGCTCATCTTGCCGGAGTCCGCCATCGACCCGGTGTTGTCGAGCACGAGCGCGACGCGCAGGCGCGTGTTGCCCCACTTCGACGTCGAGGAGGCGCCGACGGTGAGTTCCGGGAACCCGTGATAGAATGCGTTGTGCACCCCGAGGAAGTAGGTCTTGATCGTCGCGGAGCCGCTGACGACCACCTGCATCCCGTTCGGATCGTATTGGGCGGAGACCGTGGGCGGCGCCAGCACGTCCTGGTGCAGGAAGACCGCGTTGAAGTACTGCTGTGCCTGGGGCGACATGTCCATGGCGGTGGTGGTGCCCATCGCCTGCTTGGCCATCGCCAGCGCCGTGGCGTCGAGCGCCGCCTGCAACGCCGTCCTCGTGGCACTGGCGCGGCTGTAGTCGACCGCGGCGCCGATCAAGGCGAGCATCGGCACGAGTGCGAAGGCGAACAGCGGCACGACGCTGGCGCGCCGGTCGGAGGCAAAGCGAGAGATGAAACGCAGGATCGGCATGGCACGGATCCGTTCTCGGTAAAATTTCGCGGATCATGGGCGCGAGGATTTGAATTTCCGTTGCCGCAATTGCACTTTTTCCGCCGGGTTCCGGCGACGGATTCTTAACGGTGGGGTCGGGTCCGCTGCGTGGGATCGGCGGCGGCGGAAATCCGCTGCACGGGCGGTTCGACCACGCGGCATGTCAGGCCGGCCGGTCCTATCGGCAGGCGGGTCGTTGACGGGGTCTGGAACCGGAGCCGATGGTTGCCTATTATTTAACGGTCGATCGCGCTCGGCTTTGTGGCAGGGTCTGCCATACGGTGATCGCGAACTCGCAATGAAACCCGACGCGCACGAGCCATGACCCGGTTGGTCCTCCAGACGTCGCCCCGAACCGGCGACATTCGTCACGACTTTGCTCCCCGTCTCGGCGACGATGAGCGCAAGCGCAAGAGTGACCAGGGCGGACCGGGCACCGCGGTCATCACCAAGACGAAGCCGCAGACCAAGCGGCCGAACATGTACCGGGTGCTGCTGCTCAATGACGACTACACGCCGATGGAATTCGTGGTCCTCGTCCTCGAGCGGTTTTTCAACAAGGACCGCGAAACCGCCACGCGAATCATGTTGCATGTGCATCACCATGGAATCGGCGAGTGCGGGGTCTATACTTACGAGGTGGCCGAGACCAAAGTGACGCAGGTCATGGACTTTGCCCGGAAACATCAACATCCTTTGCAGTGCGTCATGGAGAAGAAGTGAGAGAGTGAGAGGAAGTGAAGTGAGAGGAAGCCGTGCCGGGGGGCCCGCAACCGAAACGAAGAGATCCTGATGCCAACTTTCTCGCGCAGTCTTGAGCAGTCGCTGCACCGGGCGCTCGCCCTTGCCAACGAGCGCCACCACGAATACGCGACCCTCGAGCATCTCCTGCTCGCCTTGATCGACGATCAGGACGCCGCCGCCGTAATGCGGGCCTGCAATGTCGATCTCGACAAGCTGCGCCGCAATCTCGTCGCCTACGTGGAATCCGAACTGGAGAATCTCGTCGCCGACGGCAGCGAGGATTCCAAGCCGACCGCCGGCTTCCAGCGCGTGATCCAGCGCGCGGTGATCCACGTGCAGTCCTCCGGACGCGAGGAGGTGACGGGTGCAAATGTCCTCGTCGCCATCTTCGCCGAACGCGAGAGCCACGCCGCCTATTTCCTGCAGGAGCAGGAGATGACGCGCTACGACGCGGTCAACTACATCAGCCATGGGATCGCCAAGCGACCCGGCCTCGCCGATTCGCGACCGGCGCGCGGCGTCGACGAGGAGGCCGACACGAAGACCGGAGACGAGCCGAAGAAAAAGGGCGATGCGCTCGAAGCGTACTGCGTCAACCTCAATCGCAAGGCGCGCGAGGGCAAGATCGATCCGCTGATCGGCCGCGAGTCGGAGATCAGCCGCACAATCCAGGTTCTCTGCCGGCGGCAGAAGAACAACCCGCTGTTCGTCGGCGAGGCCGGCGTCGGCAAGACCGCTATCGCCGAGGGACTCGCGCGCCGCATCGTCAACGGCGAAGTGCCGGACGTGCTTGCGGATGCGACCGTGTTCGCCCTCGACATGGGCACGCTGCTCGCCGGAACGCGTTACCGCGGCGATT
>CAZIGW010000188.1:0-3152 GCA_964538565.1 uncultured Hyphomicrobiales bacterium
GCCGCGAAAGCGAGCACGCCAACGACGTGTCGTCGACACGATTGCATGAGATCCTCCCCTTCCCGTCCAGTCGGCTCATTCAGCTTGTCACTGGTTCAGGTTCACGAACCGCCATTGTAGAACGGAATGGTTGGATCTAAAACTATTTTTGAGGATGGGTCCATGCCACAGTCTCGCCGACGATTGGTTCGACCGAGCCGCCCTAACGGCAGTGCCGCGAAGCCGCGCAAGCGCGCGCGACGCCCGCACGCATCCGCGTCGGAGGCGACCGGCCCCGTCCCGCAGGCGGAAGCAATCGACTACGGCCCGCTCGAGAACTGGGTGGGGTTTCATTTGCGCATGGCGCAGGATGCGTCCTTCCAGGCCTTCGCCCGGCAGACGCACGGCATGGCGGTCGCCCCCGGCCGGTTCGCAACCCTCATGCTGATCGACCGCAATCCCGGCATCAGCCAGACCGCGCTGAGCCGCGCCAATGGCCGCGACAAGTCGAGCCTCACACCCGTCCTCGAGGACCTGGCGCGCCGCGGCTTCATCCGCCGGAAGCGCACCAGCGCCGATCGGCGCGTCTATCGGCTGACGCTGACCGCCGCGGGGGCGAAGCTGCTGCGGCAGCTCACCGCCTGCGCCAAACGTCACGACCGCAATCTCGACCGCATTCTCGGACGGCGCGATCGGGACCGATTTCTTTCCTTGCTGCGCAAGATCGCCGCCGAGATCGATTGACGACGCGCTGCGCTTCGCGACACCGGCTCGCGCTCGGGCGATGCCGCTTGCGATCTTCCGGACCTGCTTGACGTCGCGCCCGGTGCGCGCTTCCTCAGGGCGTCGCCTGCCGGGGCATCCGGCTGCGACCGAGACGGCGCTCGAGCGTCGACACGACGAGGTTGACGACGGCGGCCACCGCCAGCACCAGAAGGATGCCGAAGTAGACCTGGCCGACGTTGAACAACGAGCGGTGGTACGAAATCCAGAAGCCGAGGCCGTCCGTCGCCGACAGCATCTCGCTCTGCACCACGCTGATGATCACCAGCGAGGTGCCGATCCGCAGGCCGGACAGGATTGCCGGCAACGCAAGCCGCACCAGCACGTCCTTGACGATCTGATATCGCGTCGCCCCCATCGCACGCGCCATCTCGGCATAGCGGAAATCGATCGAGCGAATGCCCGACACCACCGCGAGCGCGATCGGGAAAAATCCGGCAGCGGCGCCATAGACGATCTTGGAAACCGGACCGATGCCGGTCCAGGCGACGACCACCGGGTAGAGCACGACCAGCGGCACCGCGATGACCGCGGAAAAGATCGGCGAGAACACCAGCGCGCTGCGCAGATGGGCGCCGACGAGAACGCCGGTTGCGATCCCGCCGATCCAGGCGATGGCGGAGGCGAGGACGATCTCGTAGGCGGTGACCCGGAAGGCGAGCATGAATGTCGCGCCGTCCTTGATGATCGCCGCATAGACGAGACTGGGCGAGCCGATGACGACGGGGTTGAGCAATCCGAGCCGGAACAATCCTTCCCAGCCGGCCACAACGAGCAAAATGACGAGAAGCCCGCGGGCGATCCCTCGCATCAGGCGCTCTCCGCCTGCGGGTCGGCGATGAGGTGCCAGATGCGGTTGCGCAGCGCGCCGAGCCGCTCGGAGCCGAGCATGTCCTGGCTGCGCGGCCGCGGCAGGTCGACCGGCAGACGCGCCACGAACCGTCCGGGCCTTGCGGCCATCACCAGGACGACATCGGCGAGATAGACCGCTTCGACCAGGCTGTGCGTGATGAACAGCACGGTCGACCGGCTTCGCGCCTGGATGTTCAGGAGCTCTTCCCACATGCGCATGCGGGTCTGCTCGTCGAGGGCGCCGAACGGCTCGTCCATCAAGAGCAGGCGGGGATGGCGCACGAGCCCTCGGGCGATGGCCACGCGCTGCCTCATGCCGCCCGACAGCTCCTCGGGCAGCCGCTCGACAAAATCCGAGAGGCCGACGAGGTCGAGCAGTTCGAGCGCCCGCATCCTGCGCTCGCGCGCCGGCACGCCGGCCAGCGCCAACGGAAACTCGACGTTCTCGACCGCCGACTTCCACGGCAGAAGCAGCGGCTCCTGGAACACCACCCCGATCTTGTCCGGGCGCGGTCCTTCGACCTTTTCGCCATCGATGCGCACTTCGCCCTGCGTTGGCGGCGTGAGGCCCGCCACGATCTGCAGCAGCGTCGATTTTCCGCATCCGCTCGGACCGACGATCGACACGAACTCGCCTTCGCGGATCGACAGCGAGACCTGGTCGACGGCATGAAACTTCGCCGCCCCCAGATCGAAGACCTGCGATACGTCGCGGACGCTGACGAGTTCGGGCCCGCCGGAGGCTTGAGCGGTCACGATCGCACTCCGAGACTGAGCCGCGAGCGGGCGTAGCGTTCGACGAACTGCATCGACTCGTTCAGCGCGACCGTCACGGAGAGGATCAGCAGCACGGTCGCCAGCATCGGCCGCATCTGGAACGCCTCGCCCCAGTCGAGAATCCGGCGGCCGATGCCTTCGGAAGACGCATACATCTCGGCGAAGATGATGCCGTGGATGGCGAAGATCAGGCCGAGGCGCGCGCCGCCGAGAATGATCGGCGTGACCGCGGGCACGTAGATTTGCGTGTAGATCTGGCGGCGCGTCGCCCCGAACGCCCGCGCCGCCGTGACGAGCCCGCGCGGTACGGAGTGGACGGCGGCAATCCCGGTCGGCACGACGATGAAGTAGGCGAGCGCCACCGCGAAGATCACCTTCTCCTGCACACCTATGCCGAACACCAGGATGAACACCGGCAGGAAGATCGACTTCGGAACGGTCATCAGGAGCTGCAGCGCCGGCGCGAACAGCCGCTCGAGACGCGGGCGCTCGCCGAGAACGAAGCCGCACGCACGGCCGAGCGGCGCGACGATCGCGAATGCGAGCAGGCATTCTCCGAGCGTGATCCAGAGATCCGCCCGATAGCGCGGATCCTGAAGCAGGCCCCACAGCGCGACGAAGATCTTCGAAAGCGGAGGCAGCAGGTCGGGGTCGACCCACGCGGATCGACCGGCCAGTTCCCACAGGGCGGCGACGGCTGCGATCAGCACAAGGCGCCAGCCCCGCACCGCCCTGGCCTCGTTCGACGAGCGCGCCTTCAT
>CAZIGW010000189.1:0-4995 GCA_964538565.1 uncultured Hyphomicrobiales bacterium
GAACGGTTGCTCGGTGTAGATCTCACCCTGCATCAGGTAGAACTCGTGGTCGACCTTGGGCAGGCCGCCCTCGGGCTCGACCAGGATCATGCCGTACATGCCGTTGGCGATGTGCGGAGCGGCCATCGGCACGGCGCAGTGATAGACGTAGAGGCCGGGATTGAGCGCGGTGAACTCGAAGCTGCGCGCCTCGCCGGGCGCCGAGTCGGTCGCCTTGGCGCCGCCGCCCGGTCCGGTGACGGCGTGGAAATCGACGTTGTGCATCATCGTGCTGTCGTCATGGTTCTTCAGGTGCACCTCGACGGTGTCGCCGACGCGCACGCGGATGAAGGGACCGGGCACTTTCTGGTTGAAGGTCCAGTAGCGATAGGTCGCGCCGTCGGCGAGCTTGCCGGTGACCTCGACGGTCTCGAGATCTACCCGCACGCGCTGCGGGCCGCGTGCGCCGATGGGCGGCGGCAGGTCGGCCGGATCGCGCACGATCGACACCGGGCCGTCGGTCGCGATCACTTTCGAGGGATTGTGGGCGGAGGGGACGGGGCCGCGCGCGGCCTGCGCGTGGTAGACGGCGGGTTCGACCGGGCGCAGCGTCGCGGCGGCCGCGGCCGAGTCCATCAGGTACGCGCGGCGCCAACCGGCGAATTGCGGATCGAACAGCGCCGTTCCGAGCAAGACCATGATGCCGAGCCCGGCGGCCGCGGAGGTCGTGCCGAACAGGATCCGATCGTTTCTGTCGTGCGGGAGCCGCATGAGACTTCTCCATTTGCAGTCTTCTTGTCGCGGCGGAGCATTCCCGCCGCGGCTCCCTACGAGTAATGGTGCGGCGCGGGAAGCGATTGATGTTTCGCAATTTTCCTGACGAAAGGCCTCGGTAGAAGTCCTTAGGGATTGTCCGCAGGCTTGGGCGCGGCAGGCAAGACCCGCCGCCCAGCCGGCCAGCCGGCCGGGCCGCTTCGGCGCTTCGCGCCTCGCCGGATCACGTCAACGAGGTCACCTCGGCTTGATACCGGCGAGCTGCGCGGCGGCGCGCATGTCCTCGTAGTCCTTGCGGATGAATTCGCCGAAGCCTTTCGACGTCATCTGTTCGGGAGTGGCGACTTCCGAGCCCAGGTCGATGAGCTTGTCGTGGGCCGGACCGCTGGTCAGTCCGGTGGCGACGGCCTGCTGCAGCTGCGCGATGATGGCCGCAGGTGTCTTCGCCGGCGCGACGATGCCGATGTAGCTTTGCGCGAGGAAATCCTTGACGCCGCCTTCGATGAAGGTCGGGATGTCCGGCGCGAGCTTCGAGCGGTGCGCGGCCGCGATGGCGACGATGTGCGCCTTGCCGCCCTTGTGCATCTGCAGCGCGGTCGAGAACTCGGTCATCGCGCCCTGCACGCTGCCGGCGATGAGATCCGGCATCAGGGCACCGCCGCCCCGGTAGGGGACGTGCGTGATGTTGGCGCCGGTCGCCGCCTTGAATCGTTCGAGCGTCATGTGGGTGGCGCTGCCGACGCCGCTGGTGGCGACCGTCACCGGCTGCTTCTTCGATTGTTCGATTAGCTCGGGCAGCGTCTTCGCCTTCACGCTGTTGCTGAGGATGAGGGCGTGCGGCACGTAGCTCGTCAGAGCCACGGGCGCGAAATCCTTGAGCGGATCGTAGGAGAGATTCGCCTGCACGAACGGATTGACGGTCAGCGGGCCGTTCGAGCCGACGAGCAGCGTATAGCCGTCGGGCTCGGCCCGGACGACCGCATCGGCCCCGATGCTGCCGCCGGCGCCGCCGCGGTTTTCGACCACGACGGTCTGGTGCAGGACCTTCGACATGGCGTCGCCGACGAGCCGGCCGACGATGTCGGCATTGCCGCCGGCCGCGAACGGCACGATCAGGTGGATGGGGCGGTCCGGGTAGGCCGCAAAGGCGGCGCGCGGCAACAGCGCGGCCGCCGGCGCGACGCCGAGGGCGGTGATCAGCGTGCGGCGTGAAATGCTCATCGGTGTTCCTCCCATTCGTTTCCTGCCGATCCGGGCCACAGTCTGGTCGCTCCTAGGGTCTTGGCTGGGCCGCGGGTCGCCCGCAATGTGACACTACGCAACATCCCTCTATTTTAAAAATTGATCGTGGCAATGTAGGGTATTCATCGGAAAAATAGCGAACGCGCGCCGCCGCATGAACCTGGGCAACATCGATTTCAATCTTCTCAAGGTACTCGACGCGCTCGTGACCGAGCGCAACGTCACGCGCGCCGGCAAGCGGCTCGGCCGCTCGCAGCCGGCGGTCAGCAACGCTCTGCAGCGGCTGCGCCAGCTGCTCGGCGACGACGTCCTGGTGCGCGGGCCGCACGGCCTGGTGCTCACCCCGCGCGCCGACGCCATCCGCGAGCCGTTGCGCGAGGCGCTCTCCCTGATCGAAACGTGTCTCGCCAGGGAGCCCAAATTCGACCCCGCCAGCGCCACCGGGGTGTTCCGGCTGAGCACGCCGGACCGCCTGAGCCTCGCGCTCGTGCCGCCCTTGCTTGCCCGGCTGCAGAAATCGGCCCCCAACATGGCGCTGCAGGTGATCACCGCCGACCGGCAGCAGGCGCTCGATCTCCTCGACCAGGACCGCACCGACCTCGCGCTCGGCTGGCTCAACGAGAAGCCGAGCCACTTCAGCTCCGAGCCGATGCTGGAAGAGAAACTGTTCTGCGTGTTCCGGCGCGAGCACCCGATCCTCAGACGCAGCGTGAAATTCGACATCGCCACCGTGCTGTCGTATCCGCATCTGGTGGTCAGCGCCACCGGGCAGCGCGCGGCGATCTTCGACGAGTTGCTGGCGCGCCACGGCCTGCGCCGCCATGCGCTGGTGGCGGTGACGAACTTCACCGCCGTGCCCTCCCTGCTCAGCCGCAGCGACATGATCGGCGTCTTCACCGAGCTCGCCGCCGAAGTGTTCCAGAAGTCGTTCAACCTGGCGAAGCGCCCGGTGCCGGTCGATGTCGGCAACATCGCCACCAACATGGTCTGGCACGTGCGCTACGACCGCGACCGCAAGCACGCCTGGCTGCGCGAGCAGATCAAGGCCGTCTACCGCAGCTTCTGACCGAAGGCGCCGGCGGACCGCGTCAGCGCGCCGCCTGATGATATTTGGCCAGGAACGCGAGCGTCCTGTCGCGCGCGGTCTTCGCCGCGTCCTCTACGTAGGTCGGCCGCACCTCGTTGGCGAAGGCGTGGCCGGCCTCGTAGATGTGGATTTCGGCGGACGGAAAGGCGCGGCGCACCGCCTCGATCGTGTCCGGCGGCGAGTTCGGATCCCTCGCGCCGAAGTGGAACAGCAGCGGGCATCTGGGCTTGAATTCGAGATAGGTCGGCAGCCGCGTGCCGTAGAAAGCGATGGCGCCGCGCAGGTCGAGCTCGGCCGCCGCGCGCACGATCACCCCGCCGCCCCAGCAGAAGCCGAGCACGCTCACGCCGTGCGGACCGCGCACCCGTTCGACGGCGGCGCCGACGTCGAGCATCACCTTGTCGAGCGGCAGGCCGTAGGCGAGATCGCGGCCGCGATCGGGTTCGCTGAAGGGAACCACCGTTCCGGGCGCGACCCGGTCGTACACGCAGGGAAAGATCGTGTCGTAGCCGTCCCGCGCGTAGGCGCGCACCACGCCCTTGAGCTGGTCGGTCAGGCCGAAGATTTCCTGCAGGACGACGAGCCCACCGCGGCTCTCCCGGCGCGGAGCGGCGTGAAACGCCTCGAAGGAAAAGCCGTCGGCGGCGGTGAGCCGGATGGTCTCTTCCGTGGTCGCCTGAGCGTCGTTTGCCAGTGCCATTTCGCCCGGTCCCGTGCGTTCGTTTGATGACGGTGGCCGCCGCGCCCTGCAAGCCGGCCGAGGGTCCGCGGCAGTGCCGGTCGAGGTGGACGATAGGTTCGGCCCGGCTCATCCACCTAATTGATAATTCGTATGATCTGCATTCGGTATGTGAATTTTATCGCAGCAGGGGCACGCGCGATGGCGCGGCTTTGCATGTTGCCCGCCCGGGCCCGGGCAGGCGTTGTCGGGTGGCGCCGGGCGACTCTCGCGCATCCGTGCACGACGCCCTACATTGGCGTCTCGCACACGCCTCGAGTCGCCCATGCCCGTCCGCCAGCTCGATCCCGGCCTCGTCAACCGCATCGCCGCCGGCGAGGTGGTCGAGCGGCCGGCGAGTGTCGTCAAGGAGCTGGTCGAGAACGCGCTCGACGCCGGCGCGCGGCGCATCGAGGTCCTCAGCGAAGGCGGCGGACGCCGGCGCATCACCGTCGCCGACGACGGCGCCGGCATGACGCGCGAGGATCTCGCGCTTTCGGTCGAGCGCCACGCGACGTCCAAGCTGCCCGACGGCGACCTCATGGCGATCCGCACGCTCGGCTTCCGCGGCGAGGCGCTGCCCTCGATCGGCGCGGTGGCGCGGCTCTCGATCCTCACGCGCCACGCCGGCGAGCCGCACGCATGGGCGATCACGGTCGAGGCCGGCGTCAAGTCCGAGGTCAAGCCGGCGGCGCTCGGGGCGGGCACGCGCGTCGAGGTGCGCGATCTCTTCTACGCCACGCCGGCGCGGCTCAAGTTCCTCAAGACCGACCGCACCGAGGCGGAGGCGATCCGCGAGGTGGTGCGTCGGCTCGCCATGGGCCGGCCGGACGTCGCCTTCACGCTCGCCGGCGAGGAACGCGCGCCGGTCACCTGGAGCGCGGCGCTGCCGGGCGCACCCGGCCGTCTCGCGCGGCTCGGCGACGTGCTCGGAGCCGATTTCCGCGCCAACGCGGTCGAGGTGCGGGGCGGGCGCGAGGGCCTGCTGGTGGAAGGGTTCGCCGGCCTGCCGACGCTCAGCCGCGCCAACGCGCTCGGCCAAGATCTCTTCGTCAACGGCCGGCCGGTGCGCGACAAGCTGTTGCTCGGCGCGGTGCGGGCGGCCTATGCGGACTATCTGCCGCGCGACCGGCATCCGGTCGTCGCGCTGTTCGTCACGCTCGAGGCGCGCGAGGTCGACGTCAACGTGCATCCG
>CAZIGW010000190.1:0-44549 GCA_964538565.1 uncultured Hyphomicrobiales bacterium
GCTTGCTTCATCCGTCTTTGGCCGGCCTGGTGGTTCTAGCGGGGAGCCTGAACCCGATCCCATCCCGAACTCGGCCGTTAAATTCCCCAGCGCCGATGGTACTAAGTCTCAAGACTTGGAAGAGTAGGTCGCTGCCAGGCCTGCCAAGGACGGACGCTCTCCTCACGATCTCGTTTCAAATCTTTCCTGCAAAAAAGCCGCCGCGGATTCCGCGGCGGCTTTTTTGTTTGCTGTGCGTCGCGCCCGCCCTCCGCAGCCGATGCGGATCGCGCGGCGAAGGCGTGCTGGCGCCCGATCCGGCGAAGGACAATCGGTCCGCCGACGAGATCATGCGCCAGCCCACGGAACGACGGCGCGATCTCGCGCAAAACCGGTTTCCACCTTCGCGGATCGCGCTATGTCTTGAAACGCACCGATTCGCCGCCGCTCCATGCCGATGGCAGAATGACCCAGCCGCGTCCTGCCGAGCCCGACACGCCTGCGGACCGGCTCGCGAAAGCCGCAAGCCTGCGGCGCGCCGGCGATGCCGCGCAGGCGGAACGGCTCTGCGCGCAAGCCCTCGAAGCCGACCCGCACGACACGGATGCCCTGCACCTTCTCGCCCTGCTGCGGCTCGATCAGGGACGGCCGGCGCAAGCGCTGGGCCTCGTGACCACCGCGCTGCGCTCGAAGCCGCGATCGGATGCGCTTCACTGCACGCACGGACAGGTTCTCGTCGCCCTCGGCCGTCACGAGGAAGCGCTCGCGAGCTTCGAGTGGGCGATCGCGCTTGCGCCGGCCCCGGTCGAGGCGCTGCATCGGCGGGCGCGCGCCTTGTCGGCGCTGGGGCGCGCTTCGGACGCGCTCGATGACCTCGACCGCCTCCTCGCACTCGATCCCGGTCACGTCGACGCCCTGAACGATCGCGGCATTCTGCTGCGCCGGCTGCATCGTCCGGAGGAGGCGCTTGCGAGCTACGCGCGGGCGCTTGCCGTCGCGCCGCATTGCGCCGAGGCGCTCAACAATCGCGGCGCGGTGCTGCTCGACCTTCGCCGTCACGAGGAGGCGCTCGCGAGCTTCGCGGCCGCGCAGGCGCTGCGCCCCGACTACGCGGATGCGCACCGCAACGAAGCGCTCGCCCGCCTCATGCTCGGAGACTTCGCCGGCGGCTGGGCGAAGTACGAGTGGCGCTGGAAAGATCGCGACGACCAGGCGCCGCTGCCGCTTCCCGTCTGGGACGGCGGCGCCCCGCTCGCCGGCAGAACCCTGCTGCTGCACGCCGAGCAGGGGCTCGGCGATACGATCCAGTTCGCACGCTACGCGCCGGCCCTCGCCGCGCGCGGCGCCAAGGTCGTGCTCGGCGTGCAACCCGCCCTCAAGGGGTTGCTCGGCAGTCTCGACGGCGTCGCCGCGGTCGTCAGCCAGGGCGATCCGCTGCCGGCGGTCGACCTGCAATATCCGATGGCGAGCCTGCCGCTTGCGTTCGCAACCGATCTCGCCAGCATCCCGCGGCGCGTGCCTTACCTGAAAGCCGACCCCGCACGCGTCGCGCACTGGCGCGAACGGCTGCCGGGAGAAGCGCCGCGGGTCGGGCTCGCCTGGTCGGGCAGCCGCACGCATGTGAACGATCACAACCGCTCGCTGCGGCTGCGACAGCTCGCGCCGATGCTTCGGCGCGGCGATGTCTGCTTCGTCGGTCTGCAGCAGGACATCCGCGAGGTCGATGCACCGGATCTCCAGGCCGCGCCGGCGCTCGGATTCGGCCGCGCATTCCGCGATTTCGCCGACACGGCCGCCGTCGTGTCGCAGCTCGACCTCGTGATCTCCGTCGATACCTCGGTCGCCCACCTCGCGGGCGCGCTCGCGCGCCCCGTCTGGGTCCTGCTGCCCTTCGTGCCGGACTGGCGCTGGCTGCTCGACCGCGAGGACAGCCCCTGGTACCCGACCGCGCGGCTTTTCCGCCAGCCGAAGCCCGGCGACTGGGCGAACGTGATCGAGCGCCTCGACGCGGAGCTTGCGTTCACGCCCCCACGCGGCTGAGGCGACCAGCCGCGCCGGAGGGGTTTTCGCCCGGACCATTCCGGCGCGCGTGTTGCCGCGATGCTGTTTCTGTTCGTCGCCGCCGTTCGGCGTGTCCGTCGCCCGGCGACGGTGTGGTATGTCTGATTCGGCTCCTGATTCGGATACCGCGCGCAGCGCCATGCCCCAGCCCGATTCCGCCGACCAGGGTTCGTCGTCCGATCGAGAGGTGCTCACGCAGGCGATCGGCCTGCACCGGGCCGGCCGATGGGCCGAGGCCGAATCGCGCTATGCCGAGGTCCTCGCGGCGCGGCCGGGGCACGCCGACGCGATGCATCTGCTGGGCGTGCTGCGGCTGCAGCAGGGGCGTCCCGCCGAGGCGCTGACCCTCGTGGCCGCGGCGCTTCGCGCCAAGCCGCGCTCCGCCAACATCCTCTCGAACCACGGTCTCATCCTCGATGCGCTCGGCCGCTTCGACGAAGCGCTTGCGAGCTACGATCAGGCGCTGGCGCTGAAGCCGCAGGACGCCGACGTGCTCGCCAACCGCGGCAATGCGCTGTTCCGGCTCGGCCGCCACGCCGAGGCGCTCGCGAGCTACGACGAGGCGCTGGCGCTGGCGCCGAACGTCGCCGGCGTGCTCGCCAACCGGGCGCATGCGCTCCTGGAGCTGGGGCGGACCGAAGAGGCGCTCTCCGCCTGCGCCCGGGCCCTCGCCCTCGACCCGCGCCACGTCGACGCGCTCAACGTGGAAGGCAACGCGCTCACCGCGCTCGGACGTCACGCGGCCGCGCTCGAGAGCTACGACCGCGCGCTGGCGGCGGCGCCCAACAATCTCGACGCGCTGAACAATCGCGCGCAGGTGTTGATGCGGCTCGCGCGCTACGAGGAGGCGCGCCTTGCCTGCGAGCGCGCGCTCGCCGTTGCGCCGGACCGGATGCAGATCCGGAACACTCACGCCAACGCGCTCCTGTCGCTGCGCCGCTACGCCGAGGCGGTCGCCGGCTACGACCGGGTGCTCGCGTCCGAACCCGCGCACGCCGACGCAGCGGCCAATCGGGGCTTCGCGCTCTACGAGCTCGGACGTCACGCGGAGGCGCTCGCAAGCTGCGACCGGGCGCTCGCCGCGGTACCAAATCACCTCGATGCGCTGGTCAACCGCGGGCTCGTCCTCGCCGAGCTCGGGCGCTGGGAGGAGGCGCTTGCCGCCGGCGAACGCGCCATCGCGGCCTGGCCCGAGTGCCCCGAGGCGCACAACAACCACGCCACGGTCCTGCGGCATTTCAACCGATACGAAGAGGCGCTTGCAGCCTGTGACCGGGCGCTGGCGCTGCGGCCCGACTACGCGGGCGCGCACAGCAACCGCGGCATCGTGCTTGCCGATCTCGGACGTTACGAGGAGGCGCTGGCAAGCTACGCCCGCGCGCTGGCGGTGGCGCCGGATTTCGCCGAGGTGCACTGGAACGACGCGGTGACGCGCCTGAGCCTCGGCGATTTTGAAGTCGGCTGGCGGCAGCACGAATGGCGCTGGGAGCGCAAGGGCGCCATCGAGCGCCGGCGCAATGGCCCGCAGCCGCTCTGGCTCGGGGACGCGCCGCTCGATGGCCGGACGCTGCTGCTGCACGCGGAGCAGGGCTTCGGCGACACCATCCAGTTCATCCGCTACGCCCCGCTCGCCGCCCGTCGTGGCGCTGCCGTGGTCCTCGAGGTCCAGCCCGCCCTCAAGACGCTCGTTGCCGGCCAGGGATTCGGTCCGACCTTCGCCAAGGGCCAGACGCTCCCGCCCTTCGATCTGCATTGTCCGTTGCTCAGCCTGCCGCTCGCCTTCGGGACCAAGCTGGCGAGCATACCGGCAGAGATTCCGTACGTGCGCGCGCCGTCGGAACATCAAGCGTTGTGGCGCTCCCGCCTCGGCGAGGCCCGCGGCCCGCGTGTGGCGATCGCCTGGGCGGGCAACCCGATGCACAAGAACGACCGCAACCGCTCCATTGCGCTGGAGATGCTCGCGCCGCTGCTGCGCCGGGAATCGGTCGAGTTCGTCAGCGTGCAGCGCGAGCTGCGCGACCGCGACCCCTACGCGCTCGCGCGCTATCCGAACGTGCGCTCGATCGGACCGGCGCTTGCGGACTTCGCCCACACGGCAGCCGTGCTCTCCATGGTGGATCTGGTGGTCGCGGTCGACACCTCGATTGCGCATCTCGCCGGCGCGATGGGAAAGCCCGTGTGGATCCTCTTGCCGTTCGCGCCCGACTGGCGCTGGCTGCTCGAGCGCGAGGACAGCCCCTGGTATCCGACCGTGCGGCTCTTTCGCCAACCCCGGATCGGCGACTGGGCGAGCGTGATCGAGCGCGTCGGAGCGGAGCTTGACCGGTTCGCCGGCGGATTTCATCCCGATGCGGCCGCCGCGATCGGCGCGTGAAGACGAGGGACGGACGAGCAAGCGAATGGCGGGCGACGCCGTTTCGAAGCAGATCGAACCGCCGCCGGTACGCGACCTGCTGCGGCAGGCGATCACCCTGCACCGCAACGGCGAGCTGGCGCAGGCGGAACCGCTCTATGCCCGCGTGCTGGCCCACGATCCGTCGAACCCCGATGCAACGCATCTGCTCGGCGTGTTGCGATTCCAACAGGGGCGGCCGGCCGAGGCGCTCGGGCTGGTCGCCGCCGCGCTGCGGATGAAACCCGATTCACCGGGCATCCTGTCGAACCACGGCCTCGTACTCGAGGCGCTCGGGCGGTTCGACGAGGCCGTCGCCGCGTACGACCGGGCGATCGCGCGCCAGCCGGCCGACGCCGAGATTCTCGCCAACCGCGGCAATGCGCTGTTCCGGCTTGGCCGTTACGAGGAGGCGCTCGCAAGCTATCGGAGCGGGCTCGCGCACGATCCCGAGAACGCGGAGATCCACTGGAGCATCGGGCTGATCGACTTGCTGCGCGGCGCGCTGCCGGAAGGCTGGGACGGCTACGAGTGGCGCTGGCGGCGACGGGAATTTCCCGATCGCGAGCGGACCTTCGACGCCCCGCTCTGGCGCGGAGAATCCTCGCTCGCCGGAAAGACGATTTTGCTGCACGCCGAGCAGGGACTGGGCGATACGATCCAGTTCGTGCGCTACGTCCCGCGCGTCGCACGGCTCGGCGCCCGCGTCGTGCTCGAAGTGCAGGGCGCGCTCGCGCCGCTCCTCGCCCAGGTCCCGGGCGTTGCGCGCCTCGTGCCGCGCGGCGCGACGCTGCCGCCGTTCGACTGTCATTGCCCGCTGCTCAGCCTGCCGCTCGCATTCAAGACCGAGTTGCGCTCGATCCCGGCGGACGTGCCGTATCTCTCGGCTCCGCCGTCGCGCGTCGCCGGTTGGCGGTCTCGCCTGCCCGCCGGCGCCGGACCGCGCGCCGGCCTGGTCTGGGCGGGAAATCCGCAGCACGGGAACGACCGCAACCGCTCGCTGCCGTTGGCCGCGCTGGCGCCGCTCCTGGACGTGCCCGGGATCACGTTCGTCAGCCTGCAGAAGGATCTCGGTCAGGGCGACCGTGCAACGCTGCGCGTGCATCCCGAGATCGTCGAGTGCGGTTCGCGCCTCGCCGATTTCGCCGACACGGCGGCCGTGATCTCGCTGCTCGACCTCGTCGTCACGGTCGATACCGCGGTCGCGCATCTCGCCGGCGCCATGGGCAGGCCGGTGTGGATCCTGTTGCCCGACGTGCCGGACTGGCGCTGGCTGCTCGATCGGCCCGACAGCCCCTGGTACCCGACGGCGCGGCTTTTCAGGCAACCGAGGCGCGGCGACTGGGAGAGCGCGCTGTCCGCGGCCGCCGCGGCGCTCACCCGATGGGTGGCCGGGCGGCCCAGGCCGGACGGCGGCGGTGACGATGCGCGCTGACGAGACCCGCGCCGCCGAGCCGTCGAGCTCCGCCGACACGCTGCGCCGGGCGGTCGCGCTCCATCGTCGGGGCGACCTCACGGCAGCCGAATCGCTCTACCGCGAGGCGCTCGCCGCGTCGCCCGGACACCCGCAGGCGCTGCATCTCTTCGGTGTTCTTCGCTTCCAGCAGGGCCGCGCCGCCGAGGCGCTCGCACTCATCGCCGCCGCGCTCGCGGCGAAGCCCGGCGCACCCGCCATGCTCTCGAACTACGGCCTGGTGCTGGATGGGCTCGGCCGTTTCGAGGAGGCGCTGGCAAGCTACGATCAGGCGCTCGCCGCCGCGCCCGACGATCGCGAGATCCTTGCCAACCGCGCCGGCACGCTCGTTCGCCTCGGCCGGTTCGCGGAGGCGCTCGCCGCCTATGATCGGCTGCTCGCCGGCGCTCCGGACGACGTCGAGGCGCTGGCGAACCGCAGCGCCGCCCTGCTGGGGTTGAAGCGGTTCGAGGAGGCGCTCGACTGCGCCGACCGCGCGCTCGTGCGCGATCCTCGCCATCCGGGGGCCCTCAACAACCGCGGCAACGCGCTTCATCGCCTCGGCCGCGCCGCGCAGGCGCTGGCGGCCTTCGACGACCTGCTGCGCGCGGCACCCGATCATGTCGAGGGGCTCTCCAACCGCGCGCACGTGCTCAGCACGCTCGATCGCCCGCGAGAGGCGTTCGAAGGCTGCGCGCGGGCGCTGGCGCTGGCGCCGAACCACGTCGGCGCGCACGTTAATCGCGGCAATGCCCTGTTGCAGCTCGATCGCGCGGAGGAAGCGCTCGCCTGCTATGACAGGGCACTGGAATTGCGGCCCGGCCAGGCCGACGTGATCGGCAACAGGGCGACGGCGCTCGCCGCGCTCGGACGTCACGACGACGCGCTCGCGAGTTTTGCGCGCGCGCGGGCGCTCGATCCGCACGACCCGGAGATCCGCTGGAACCAAGCGCTGGTGCAGCTGCGCACGGGTGATTTCGCCGCCGGGTGGGAGAACTTCGAGGCCCGCTGGGAAAAAACCGATTTCGCCGACAGCCGGCGGTCGATCGGGCACCCACGCTGGCGGGGCGATGAGCCGCTCGCCGGCAAGACGATCCTGCTGCACGCCGAGCAGGGGCTGGGCGACACCCTTCAGTTCGTCCGCTACGTGCCCCTGGTGGCGGCGCGCGGCGCCCGCGTGGTGCTGGAAGTGCAGCCGCCCCTCAAGCACCTGCTGGCATCAGTGCCGGGACTGACGCGGCTCGTGGGCCGCGGCGAGCCGCTGCCCGAGGTCGATCTGCACTGCCCGCTGCTCAGTCTGCCGCGCGCCTTCGCGACCGGGCTCGCGAGCATTCCGGCGGATGCCCCATACCTGCGGGCCGAGGAGACGCGTGTCGCGCGCTGGCGCGCTCGCCTGGCCGGCCGCGATGCTGCGCGCGTCGGCCTGGTGTGGGCCGGCAATCCCGCCCACAAGAACGACCGCAACCGCTCCCTGGCGCTTGCGCGGCTTGCCGGGATCCTGGCGACGCCGGACGTGCTGTTCGTCAGCCTGCAGAAGAACCCGGGCGGCACGGATGCAGCGCTGCTGCGCGAAACCCGCAACGTCCTCGATCTCGGCGGCGAGCTCGTCGACTTCGCCGACACCGCGGCGGTGATCACGCTCCTCGACCTCGTCGTCACCGTCGATACCGCGGTCGCGCATCTTGCCGGCGCGTTGGGCAAGCCGGTGTGGATCCTGCTGCCGTTCGTGGCCGACTGGCGCTGGCTCGTCGGGCGCGAGGACAGCCCCTGGTATCCGACCGCGCGCCTGTTTCGCCAGCCGGCAGTCGGCGACTGGACGGGCGCGCTGGCACGCCTGTGCGAGGAACTGCCCCGGTTCCTCTCGCAGCCACGGCAGCGCTCCGGCGCGCACGGCTGAGAGGCCTTCAGGCGGGTCACGCGTCCGATCCGGCCCGCGCCTCCCACAGGCCGGCGAGCCGGCGGTGAAACGCCTTCGGGCTCTCCGCGAACAACCGGCCGGCGATGCGCGCGGCCGACTTCGCGAGGTCGCGCCGGTGCCGTTCGATCGCCGGTGCGAGACGGGCGCGCCAGGCGGCGAGCGGTCGACGCGGCGCGGCGAAGCCCGTGAGCAGGACGAGGTCCTGGTAGCGGCCGAGCCGGTCGCGCAGGCGCTGCGCTTCGGCGGTCCACACGCGCCCGAGACGCGGCCACAGAGGTTCGACGAGCTCCATCTGGTAGCGATGCTCGACGACGCGCTGGCGCAATTCGTGCAGCGCCTTGGGGCGGGCGCTGTCCCAGTCCTTCGGCACACGCCGTCGCGCGCGGCGATAGGTCTGCGCCAGTCCGTCGGCGACGTCGGCGAACGCCAGCCCGTCGAGCCGCCAGCGTCCGACCGCGTCTTCGGCGGCGGCGATCGCCGCGCGCAGGTGCAGCCGCATGTCCGCCGTCAGCGTCGTCGCCTCGGCGGCGGCGCCCAGGCGCCGCAGGCGGTCGAGCATGCTCCTGCGCAATCCCGCCGGCAGCGCGCCGCGCGTCTCGCCGAGTTCTCCCAGGGCTTCGATGGCCGACTGCACGTCGCGGGCGCCCGACAGCTTGCGGGCGACGTTGCGGGCGGCGTTGCGCAGACGGCGCGCCTCGCCGCCGAGCTGCGGCTCGAGCAGCCTCAGCAGCGCGCGCCAGCGCTTCATCGCCTTGCGGAAATCGTGGATCGCCTGCGTGTCGGATGTTCGCGACTCGTCGATCGCCGCGCGGGCCTCGGCAAGCACCGCGTGGGCGGCTTCGACCAAAGCCTCCCCGACCGCGGCATTGGGATGCAGGGCGGGTTTGTCGCTCATGCGGTGACGGTCGAACGCGGATTCGGGACAAGATGAAAAATATGACAGTCTGCTCTTCCAATGGATTAGCCTGATTGCTACATAAGCGCCACCGCGCGGGACCTGTCCCGCGCTACCTGTTTCCGCGGGGTGGAGCAGCCCGGTAGCTCGTCAGGCTCATAACCTGAAGGTCGTAGGTTCAAATCCTACCCCCGCAACCAATAAGCCCCTGAAATCCTTGCCGGATTCAGGGGCTTTCGCTTCTGCGGGCGGCCGCGCGGCTGATCCCCGAACCCCGTCGGACGCTGGCCGCGGCGCGTCTCATTGCGCGGCCGGATAGCCCAGGACGCCACCCGGCTCCGGGCGCGCGGCCTCCGTCATGCGCGCCGCCTCGATGTGCCCGGGGCCGAGGATGTGGAAGACCGTCTCGCCCCGCGCCAGCAGGTAGTCGGCGATGATGCGCCGATGGCACCGCCACCACACGGCCTCCGCGCACATGACGGCGCAGCGCTGGTCGCGGCCGATCTCCTTGAGCCGGTCGAGACCGCCGCGGAAGCCCGCGCCCATGGCGTAGTCGGCGAAATGATGAAAGCTCTCGTTGTGCCAGAACGCGTTCACCTCGGGCGCCACGTCGCGGCTGCGCCCGCGCAGTCCGCCGAGCGCCGCGACGTGTTCGTATCCGATGTGAAAGCGCGCGAGCGACTCCGGCAGCGTCTCGCGATTGTATTGCGGGTTGGTGCGCGAACGCGGAACCGTTCGCACGTCGACCACGAACGTCACCTCGGCCTCGCGCAGCATCCCGACGAAATCCTCGAGCGGATGCGTCGAGTGGCCGATCGTGTAGAAGGCATGCGCCATGCCATGCGATATAGGCGGCCGCGCGCGTCTTCGCGACGGCGGCGCCTGGCGCGCCCGCGCCTATTCGCGCAATGCCCTTCGGTCGATCTTGAGCAGCGTCGTGCGAGGAAGCTGGTCGATCGTGCGGAACGATTCGGGGACCTTGTAGGATCCGAGCGGCGCCACCGCGGCCTTGAGTTCCTCGATCAGCTTTTCGCCCTGGGCAAAGCCCTCGCGCAGCACGAGATAGGCGCGCGGCTTGGTGAGCCCGTCCGCATCCTGAAACGGGACCACCGCGGCTTCGCGCACGGCCGGATGGCGGGTCAGTGCCGCCTCCACCTCGGTCGGCGAGACCCACAGGCCCTTGACCTTGAACAGGTCGTTGTTGCGTCCGCTGAACCAGAAGAATCCGTCCGCGTCGAACGTGAGCACGTCGCCGGTGCGCGTCCATTCGCCCACGAACGTCTCGCGTGACTTGTCGTACTTGCGCCAATAGTAGAAGCAGGCGGTGCGGCTCCTGACCCAGGCTTCGCCCGGCGTGTCCGGCTCGGTGACGTCCTCGCCGTCGGCGGACACGAGCCGGATCTCGTAGCCGAAGATCGGCTTGCCGAGGCTGCCGCGCCGGAAGGCCTTGGGGCGGTTGGCGATCCACTCGTAGGTGACTTCCGAGCTGCCGATCGAGTCGAAGATCTCGACGCCGGTGAGAGCGTGGAAGCGCTCGAACATCTCGGGCGGCATCTTCTCGGACGCGCTGATCACCAGCCGGAGCGCCGGCAACCGCGTCGGCCGGCCCGCCTTCATCAGCACCTCGATGACGTTCTTGAGCACGGTCGGCACCGTGATGAGCTTCGTGACCCGTCGTTCGTCCAACGTGGCGAGCACGACGTCGGGCGTCGGCGGGCGGCGGTCGAGCACGACCGTCGCGCCCCAGTAGAGCGGGATCAGCACGCCGGGCCACAGTCCGTGCGTGAAGTATTTCTTCGATGTGGCGAACACGACGTCGTCGGCCGTGTACTCCCAGAACCGGCCCTGCCGCTCCGGGATCAGCACGAAGTCATGCGCCAGATGCGTGATGCCCTTGGCGGTCCCGGTGGTGCCGCCCGAATAGAACATGTAGGTCACGTCGTTGGCGTGACGCTTGTGTGGCGCAGGCGCCTGGGCCCCGCTCGTCAGGGCCGATTGCAGCGTCACCACGGCGCGGCCGGAGAACCTGGCCGCGAGATCGGCCGGCACCTCGCCGCGCACCAGAATCGTCTGCAGCGACGCCGGCAGGTCGTGCGCGATCTCGGCGAGCTTCGGCAGTTGCTCGACGTCGATGAACAGCAGCCGGACGGCGGTGTCGTGGAGAAAATAGGCGAGGTCCTTCGCCTTGTAGAGATCCGAGATGACGACCGGCACGGCGCCGATCCGCACCGCGCCGAGCCAGACCGTCACGTAGTCGAGGCTGTCGGTGCCGAACAGCAGCAGGCGCGCTTCGGGCGGGAGCCCGACCGAAGCCAACGCCGCCGAGCAGCGCGCGACGCGATCGGACAACTGCGCGTAGGTGACCGCCTCGTCGTTGCAGACCATCGCGGTCCTGGCCGCGACCGGCGTGTCGCGGTGGCGATCGATCAGCCAGCCGACCGGGTCGAGATATTCGGGAACATCCGGATCGCGCCACAGCCGCCACTCCTCCGTGTAGATGCGGTCGTCATAGGGCGTGCGCGTCCGCTCCACTGCATTGCTCATGATGAGAGACCGTCGAGGAAGAGACCCCAGCATTGCCGACGGCGGCGCCGGCCGCAAGCGTCCGGGCTCGCCACCCGACCGGCAACCGGAACCAGTTCGGCCGATGCGCCGGCGCCGCCTGTGTCATGGCTTCGGCGGTTTCGGCAGCCCGAGCTCGGCGAAGCGCGCATAGGCCGCTTCGACGTCGTTCGGCTCCGGCCACACCAGCGGCGGAAAGCGCGCGCCGCCGAGGTCGGGGTCCGGGTCGTAGTCGAGGTTCATGGTGGCGTCGATCAGCACGCGGTTCCACTTGCCGGTGCCGAACAGCGCCGGATTGCGGTCGCGTCTTCGCGTCGAGGGGTCGAGCCCGGCGCCGAACGTCGCCGGCATGATCACGATGTCGTTCTCGCCGGCGTTGACCCGATAGGCGATGGCCCAGTCGACCGCCGCGTAGTCGTGGATGTCGATGTCGTCATCGACGACGGTCACATGCTTGTAGCGCACGTGTGCGGTCGAGGAGCCCCAGATCGCGTTCGCCACCTGCTTGGCCTGGCCGCGGTAGCTCTGCTTGATGCTCACCAGCAGGTTGATGCCGGCGTGCACCGGCGGGCACCAGACGTCGACGATGCCCGGCACGCCGGCGCGCTCGAGCACGTTCCATGCCGCGCCCGTGCGCATGATCGAGGAGCAGATCGCGTTCTCCGAATAGCTGCCCGGCAGCGTGCCCTCGATGCAGCCGCGCAGGATCGGATCGTTGCGGTGCGTGATGGCGGTGACGCGGATCGTCGGCTTCGGCGAGCGGTCGCCGGCGAGATACCCGGTGAACTCCGCGAACGGGCCTTCCATCGTGTAGGTCGAAGGATCGAGGCTCAGATAGCCCTCGATGACGATTTCGGCGCTCGCCGGAACGTAGAGGTCGACGGTCTCGCACTTGACGAGATCGACCGGCTCGCCGCGGATGCCGCCCATCACGTCGAACTCGCACACGCCCTTCGCCACCGGCTGGCCGCCGGTGAAGCCGAGCGTCGGCTCCCAACCGATCGCCACCGCGACCGGCATCTCCTTGTGGCCGGCGTTCTGCCAGGCGGTGGCGTGATGGCCGATGTGCTGCGCCCGCCACATCAGGATCGGAATACGGTCGCGGCTCGCCAGCATGCCGCGATAGATGCCGACGTTCATCACGTCGGTCGTCGGGTCCTTGGTGACGAAGGCGCCGTAGGTCAGGATGTAACGGCCTCCGTCCATGCGATTCCAATGTGGCGCCGGGAAATCGTAGAGATTGACGTCCTTGCCGGTGACCACGTTCTCCTTCACCGGGCCGGTCTTGACGATGCGCGGCGGAATGCTGGCGTTGAGGCTGTTGCGACCGATGGTGACGAGTTCGCGCGGATGCGTGTCGGGCGGAAGCCCGAGCATCATGGCGACGCGCCGGTAGCTCGACAGGCCGTTGGCGAAGATGCGGCGGCAGCGGCTGTCGGGCTTGTTGTAGTCTTTGATGTTGTTGAAGACGAGCGCCGGGCCGGTTCCGGGCCCGAGCGCCAGCCGCGTGATGGTGCCGAGCTCGATGTTCCAATCGACCTCGCCGTCGATCTCGCGCAGCTCGCCGGCCGCTTTCAACGCCGCGATCCAGCCGCGAAGATCTCCAAAGGCGACCGGCTTCCGTTCCACGCTCATTCCGTTCTCCTCATCCCGTTCGGCGGCTTCCGCGACCCTTGGCCCATGCCGGACGAAAGATCCAGGTCTTCATGGTATCGCTTCGCAAGCGGGGGCGGCGTTCGCGGAGGCGGGACGCTCGAACACCGCTGGTCACGGCGTCGTCGCGATTCAGCAGGCGGGCAAAATCTTGCTATATCGTACGATAATGCTACTATAGCGTCCAGCACTTTGGCGCCGAAGGCGGCGTCTTGTGCCGATGCAAAGAGCCCGTCGGCGACGTTCGTACTTTGCCGACAACGGGGAAACAAGAATTGACAGGGGGGACATCCATGACGCACCGCCGATGGTCAATCGGACTTATCGCGACGAGCCTCCTGCTCGCGACTGCCGGCGGCATGCTCGCCACGGTGGCCGCCTCGGCGCAGTCGCCGATCACAATGAAGCTCGGCACCGCGACCCTCAACGACGGCCAGCATGAATTCCTCAAGCGTCTGGCGGCCGCCGTGGAGAAGGATTCGAACGGTCGCATCAAGGCGGAGGTCTATCCGGCAAGCCAACTCGGCCCCATTCCGCGCGAGATCGAAGCGGTGCAACTGGGGGCGATCCAGGGCTTCGTCAGCCCGGCCGAGTTTCTCGAAGGCGTCGATCCGCGGTTCCAGGTGCTCAGCGCACCGGGGCTGTTCAAGGACATGGATCACGTCGGACGCGCGGTGAAGGACTCCGAGTTTCGCCGCGAGTTCTTCAAGGTCGGCTCCACGCGGGGCCTGCGCGTTTCGGCCGTGTTCCTGAGCGGGCCGACCGCGGTGAACAGCCGCACCCCGGTCAATCGCGTCCAGGACCTCAAGGGCATGAAGATCCGCGTCATGGCTTCGCCCATGCAGATGGATCCGATCAAGCAGCTCGGGGCCACTCCGGTTCCGCTGTCGTTGGGCGACGTACTGCCGGCGCTGCAGCAGGGCGCGATCGACGGCGTGCTGAGCGTGCTCCCGGTGCTGGCGGCGATGCACTATTACGACGCCGCCAAGTACATCACCGAGACGAATCTCTCGTTCGCGGTCAGCACGTTCGTCCTCAGCAAGACATGGTTCGACCGCTTGCCGCCCGACCTGCAGAAGATCGTTGCCGACGACGCCCAGCGCATCGGCGACGACATGCATCAATGGGTCGTCGATTTCTACAATGCGAAGAAGAAGGAATGGGTCGCGGCCGGTGGCCAGGTGCTGCAGATTCCGAATGCCGAGCGCGCCAGCACGATGACGTCTCTCGTCAGCGTCGCAGACCGCGTGGCGGTCGCCAAGCCGAACGTGAAGGCGCTCTATGACGTGCTGGAAGGCGCGGTGAGGCGGACGCAATAGCAGCATGGGAACAGCCGCGCGTCCGCGCCGGGCGCGGGGAAATTGAACCGGGGGAGCATGGGTCCGCGACGGGCAGATTCCGCCGCGACCGATCCGAAGAAGCGATGTTGAACCTTTTGCTCGCGGCGGGCAGGCGGACCATACGTGCGGCGGAGGTCGTTTCCGCCGTGTGTCTGCTTGCCGCCTGCGCCATCAACTTCGTGAATATCCTCGGCCGCTACTTCTTCCACGCCCCGATCGTATGGGCCGAAGAGGTGATGCAGTTTCTGATGATCGCCGGCGTGTTCCTTGGCGCCCCCATGGTGACGCTCAAGCGCGCGCACATCAGCATGGACATGGTGCTGACGGTGTTCCCCCCGCGCGTCCGGCTGCTGCTCGATGTCTTTGCCCAGCTCGCCCTGATGGCGGTCGGCTGCACCCTCATCTGGCTCGCCATTCCGGTCATCATGCAGTTCGTCGCATTCGATCAGGTCACCGATGCGGCGGCGATCCCGGTGGCCATCCCGCAAAGCGTCATCCCGATCGGGCTCTTGCTGATGGTGCTGGCCGTCATCGTGCGGCTGATCGAGCTCAGGCGGGGCAAGGCATGATCGGGTGCAATGTGTCCGCGAGCCGGCCCGGGCCTGGGCGGTCCGCGGTTCGGTCCTGACCGGAGCGGCCGAGCACGATGCAACAGGCTCTTTTCGTTCTTCTGCCGCTCGCGCTGCTTCTTCTCGGCTTTCCGATCTTCCTGATTCTGCTCGCGACCGCGCTCGTGATCCTGCTCGCGGTCAGCGGCATGCCGGCCGAAGTGGTTCAGACCGTCATGTTCGGCAGCCTGGGAAGCTTTCCGCTCGTCGCCGTGCCGTTCTTCATCCTGGCGGGCGAGATCATGGGACAGGGCGGGATCGCCCGGCGGATCGTCGCCTGGGTGCTGTCGATCGTCGGCGGCGTGCAGGGATCGCTCGCGCTCGCCACGATCGCCTCTTCGGAATTGTTCGGCGCTATGTCGGGCTCGGCCGTCGGTTGCGTGGCCGCGGTCGGCCGCCTGCTGTTTCCGGCCCTGCGCGACAACGGCTACGGCGAGCGCTTCTCGGTCAGCGTCATCACCTGTTCGGGCGCGATCGCCATCATCATTCCGCCCTCGATCGCGATGATCATCTATGCGGTCACCGCGCAGCAGTCGCTCACGATCCTGTTCACCGCCGGGATCGTTCCGGCGATCCTGATCGGCATTCTCGAAGCGGTGTTCGTCCTGGTCTACGCCCGCGTCCGCATCGTTCCGATCACCGACAAGGCGCGTTGGCGCAACATCGCGGTCGCCACCAAGGAGGCGGCGTTGGCGCTCGGCACGATCGGCGTCATCTTCGGCGGCATCTACGGCGGCGTTTTCACTCCGACCGAGGCGGCGGGAATCGCCGTCGTCTATTCGGCGTTCCTGGCAAAGTTCGTCTATCGCGAGGTCACCTGGTCGGACCTGTGGCGCATCACGCTGAGCGCCGCCGGCCTGACGACGCAGATCCTGCTGATCGTGGCGGCCGCCGGCGTCTATTCCTGGCTGTTGACCACGAGCGGAATTCCGCAGGTCGCGGTCGAGTTCATCCGCTCCCTCAACGCCGGCCCGGTCGGCACGCTGCTGCTGATGAACGTCGTTCTGCTGCTGATCGGCAGCTTTCTCGAGCCGCCGGCGGCGATCCTCATTCTGGCGCCGCTGTGCGTGCCGATCGCCGAGAGCATGGGGGTGAGCCCGATTCACTTCGGGGTGATCTTTGCCGTCAACCTCAGCATCGGCATGTTCATGCCGCCGTTCGGGCTCAACATCTTCGCCGCGCATCTGATGTTCAAGACGCCGATCACCGAGATCTACCGCGGCGTGGTGCCGTTCGTGCTGATCAATCTCGTCGCCCTGATGGTGATCACCTACGTGCCGGCGATTTCGATGGCATTGCCCGACTTGCTGAAATAGCGGCGGCTGCGCTGTCCGCGCGGCAGGTTCGACTGCCGGACGACGGCGCCGGAGCCGTGTTCAGCCGAGCCCGTGTTTGGCCAGAAATTCCATCGTCAGGCGGAAGCATTCGTCGGGCCGCTCGATCTGCAGCAGATGCCCGGTGCCTTCGACCAGGTCGTAGTCATACCCCCCCTCGCGGCCGAGGGCCTGATTGGCGGCCGCGGTCGCCGGCGCGCCCTTCTGGTTCGGATCGGCGCCGATCAGCTTGACGGGGCCGCCGAAATCCCTGGCCATGGGCCAGAGGTTCAAGGTCATCGCCTCGGCGTAGATCGCCGCCTCGTTCTCGGGCGCGCAGACGAGGACGAAGCCCTCTCCGGCCGGATCCTTGCGCAGCACCGAGCGCGCCATCAGCGCGTGCACGCCCGGCACCCAGTTGCGGGTCGCGCGGGATTGCAGGTAGTCGTTGGTGAGGTCGTCGACGGAGGCGAATTTCCGCCGCCGGTTGGTGGCGAATTCGACCAGGCGCTTTTCGAACGTCTCCATCGCCGCGTAGTTCGGATGGCCGGGCGGTGGGACGTCCGGCGGATCGAACAGCACGAGCGCGTCCCAGCGCCAGCCGACCTCGATCGCGTGCTTCATCGCCGTGCGCGCCGACATCGAGTGAAAGATGCCGACGGACTTTTTCGATCCGAGGCGAATGTTCACGTCGGTGATCACCCGCTCGAGGTCGCGCGTGAGTTGCGCATAGGTGTGGTTGGACGGCTCGACCGGAACATTCTGCCCGTGATTGCGGAAATCGAAGATCATCAGGTCGTATCGGTCGAGCAGATGCCGCCAATAGGGAAAATAGGCGTCGACCGCGAAGCCGTTGCCGTGCGACAGCAGGATCCGCGCGCCTTGCGGATTGCCATGCCGTCGGACGCGGATTTTCGCGCCGTCGTCGAGATCGACGTCGAAGGTCAGCGTGGGCGCGGGCAGTTCAAAGGTCACCGAGATTCTCCGGGAATGCTGAAAGTCGTGATGCCGGCAGGCGATTGACAGCCTGATCGAAGCGCCCGTGTCCTCAGGACATGGCTTTTTGCGAGGGCCGCCTGGCCGGACGGGGTGAAGCGGTCTCGCGCGGCTTCGGCGCTGGCTCCGCAGGCGGACGTTGCGCGGCGCGGCGCGCGTTGTTGATGATCGTCTGCACGGTGACCGAGCGCAGCGTCGCCGACATGATGCGATCGACCTCGTGCAGCACCCGGCTCAATTCGCCGGCGAGCGCGTTGCCGTCCGGCACGTTCTGGCCTTCGTCGTTCGGCCAGCGGGTCTCGAACAGGCAGATGATGTCATAGAGGGTCAGGCGCTTGGCGTTGCCGCAGAAGGTGAACCCGCCGCCCGGTCCGCGCGCCGAGGTGACGATGTTGGCCTTGGTCAGCGCGTGAAGAATCCGGACCAGGTGATTTTGCGAGATCCGGTAGGAGTCGGCGAGTTCCTGCGCACGAATCTGCTCGTTCGGGCGCGAGGCAAGCTCGATCACCGCCCAGATCGCATATCGTGTGGCTTGCTGCAGTTTCATGCGTTGCGGCCCGTGCAAGAGACCCGGTGCGTCAATTCCGGTCGATCGACATTTCGAGCTCGACGAAGGGCCCCGCCGTCATCCCGAAGCTGCGCAGGAAGGACATCAGCAGGTGGTCGTCGACGTCGATCACCGTGCGGACCGCAGCCACCCCGCTCTTCCTGAACCGGGAAATCAGCTCCATCATGAGAACCGTCGCCGCCTTCTGCAGGCGGAAGTCCTTCTCGACGCCGATGGCGTAAAGCCAGCCGCAGGCCGGCGCGCGCACCGGCCACGAGCGCACTTCGCCGAGCGCGTAGCCGACGATCTTGCCGGAGCTCCGGGCGACGAGTACCCACAAGGTCTCGCTCGCGGCCTTCTGGCGGAAGAGATCGTTCCAGAAGTCGGCGCGCGCGAAGCCCGTGATGCGGGCGTCAAGGCTGATGATTTCCGCGAGGTCGGCCGGACGGCCGTCGGACACCATGACCTCGGTCCGTTCCGCGTCCTGACCGCTGGCGAGCGTCGCGCTTTTCATGGGGCCCCCGCTGGCCGCACAGTGTGGTGAATTATTCTACGATCCGACGTTCGATAGCGATCCTAGCCCAGCCCGGCGACAAAATAAAGGAATTATGATACGTGAATACCTTTACTTGGCCCGCGCGGAGGTGTTAGCCTTTTCGCCGGTTGCAGCGGGCCTCGACTGGTCGCGCGGGCGCGTTCGTGTCTCCACGGCCGCGCTCGGCCCGGAGGTTCGCGCCTTCGCTCGAGGGTGTCGTGACGCAGCTTCTCGGAACGGCGACGGTTCGCAAGGAGGACCCGCCCCTGTTGTCGGGGCGCGGCCGCTATGCCGACGACCTGCCGGTCCCGGCCGGAACCCTGCACGCCCACGTGGTCCGTTCGAGCCACGCGCATGCCGAGATCGTGCGCATCGACGCGCAGGAAGCCCTGGCGCGTCCCGGCGTATGGGCCGTCATCACCGGTGAGGAGGTCAAGAAGCTCTCCGATCCGTTTCTCATCGCCCTGAAGGCGCCGGTGCATCAATGGTCGCTGGCGGTCGGGCGCGTGCGCTATGTGGGCGAGCCAGTAGCGCTGGTGGTGGCGGACAGCCGCTACCTCGCCGAGGACGCGGCCGATCTCGTTCGCGTCGACTATCGCGAACTGCCGGCGGTGATCGATCCGCTCGAGGCGCGCAAGTCCGCCGCGCCGCTCCTGCACCCGGAAGCGAAAAGCAACGAGATCTCGGTCCGGCATTTTTCCTATGGGGATCCGAAAGCCGCCTTCGAGAGCGCCGACGCGCGCATCAAGCTCACGACGGACTATCCGCGGCTCTCCTACACGCCGATGGAGTGTTTCGTCGTCGTCGCGCAGTATGATCCGGCGAACGACAGCTACGACGTGCTGGCGAACTTTCAGGGGCCGTTCAGCACGCATCCGGTGATGGCGCGCGCGCTGCGCGTGCCCGGGCCGAAATTCCGCGTGCGCATTCCGCCCAACAGCGGCGGCAGCTTCGGCATCAAGCTCTCGGTCTTTCCCTACATGGTGCTGATGGCGATCGCCGCGCGCCTCACCGGCCGGCCGGTGAAATGGGTGGAGGACCGGGTCGAACATCTCGTCGCCGCGAGCTCCGGACCCAATCGCATCACCGAGATCGAGGCGGCGGTGACGCGGGACGGCCGCATCCTCGGCCTGCGTCTCGACCAGCTCGAGGACTACGGCGCGTTCCTGCGCGCCCCGATGCCCGGCCCGCTCTATCGCATGCACGGTTCGGTTACCGGCGCCTACGATATCCCGAACGTCGAGGTGACCAACCGGGTCGTTCTCACCAACAAGATGCCGGCAAGCCTGATCCGCGGCTTCGGCGGGCCGCAGCTCTATCTCGCGCTCGAACGGTTGGTGCAGCGCATCGCCGTCGAGCTCGGCCTCGATCACCTCGAGGTCATCAAGCGCAATCTCATTCCGGCGCAGAAGTTTCCCTACAGGACAGCGGCCGGCGCGCTATACGACTCGGGCGACTATCTGTGCGCGATCGAGACCACGGTCGGCGAAGGGCGGCTCGACGCGTTGAAGAAGCGCCGCGACGCCGCCCGCGCCGCGGGCCGGCACTACGGCATCGGGTTTGCCGCGGTGGTCGAGCCCGGCATGTCGAACATGGGCTATCTGTCGACGCTGCTCACGGCGGAGGCACGCGAGAAGTCCGGGCCGAAGAACGGCGCCGTCTCGATGGTGACCGTCAACATCGATCCGCTCGGCGCCGTCTCGGTCACCGCCGACGTGACGGTGCAGGGCCAGGGCCACGAGACGGTCCTGTCGCAGATCGTCGCCGACGAGCTCGGCCTCACGCCCGACGACATCAACGTCGTGCTCGAAATGGATACCGCGAAGGACCAGTGGTCGATCGCGGCCGGCACCTATTCCTGCCGCTTCACACCGGGCACCGCCGTCGCCGCCCGCATGGCCGCCGTGCAGGTGCGCGACAAGCTCGCCAGGATCGCCGCCAAGCAGCTCAACACGCTGCCGGACGACATCGAGTTCGCGCAGGGAAAGATCCGCAGCCGCCGCAATCCCGACAATGCCGTGCCGTTCGGACGCCTTGCCGGAACCGCCCATTGGTCGCCCATCATGCTGCCCGAGGGCATGGCGCCGAGCCTGCGCGAGACCGCCGTGTGGTCGCCGCCGGAGCTCGAGCCGCCGTCGACCGACGATCGCATCAACACCTCGCTCACCTACGGCTTCGTGTTCGACATGTGCGGCGTCGAGATCGATCCGCTGACGCGTCAGGTGCGGGTCGACCGCTACGTGTCGATGCACGACGCCGGCAAAATCCTTAACCCTATGATCGCCGAGGGGCAGATGCGGGGCGCCTTCGCGCAGGGCATCGCGGCCGCGCTCTACGAGGAATTCGTGTACGACGAGGCGGGCGCGTTCCTGTCCGGCACGTTCGCGGATTATCTGGTACCGACGGCGAGCGAAATTCCGCATGTCGAGTTCCTGCATCAGGAGACGCCCTCGCCGTTCACGCCGCTCGGCGCCAAGGGACTTGCCGAAGGCAATTGCATGAGCGTGCCGGCCTGCATCGCCAATGCGGTCGCCGACGCGCTCGGCGTGAAGGATGTCTCGTTGCCGGCAACCCCGCGTCGCATCGAGGCCTGGCTGGCGCAGCCCGAGCCGCCGCCCCCGGCCAACCTCGCGCGCGCCGCGCTCGCCGCCCCGGCGGAGGAAGGCGGACGCAATCTGCGCGGCCAGGGCTCGTTCGAGGTGCCGGCGCCGCCGGCCGACGTGTGGCGCTCGCTGCTCGACCCGGCGAGCCTCAAGGCGGTCATTCCGGGCTGCCACGAATTGCAGCGCCTCGGCGAGAACGACTATCGCGCGCTCGTCTCGCTCGGGGTGGGACCGGTGCGCGGGAAGTTCGAAGCGACGGTGCGGCTGAGCGACCTCGTCACCGAGAAATCCGGCCGCATCGCCGGCACGCTCACCGGGCCGCTCGGCGGGGCCTCGGGCGCAGGCAACCTGCGCCTCGAGAAGACCGCCGCCGGCACGCGCATCGACTACGACTACGCGGTGACCGCCACCGGCAAGGTCGTGTCGGTCGGCGGGCGCCTGCTCGACAGCGCGGCCGCGGTGATCATCCGGCAGTTCTTCGAGCGTCTGGCCCGGCAACTCAATCCCCAGGCGCCGGCCGGGCAGGCTACGCTGTGGCGGCGGATCGTCGAAGTCCTGCGTTCGCTCGGAGGCGGATCGTGAAGCCGCATCCGTTCGATTACGTCCGCGCCGACACGGCCGAGGAGGCCGTCGCGCTGCTCGCCGAGTACGGCGAGGCCGCGCGCGTGCTCGCCGGCGGCCAGACGCTCATCGCCATGCTCAACCTGCGCCTGCTCGAGCCGGCGCTGCTGATCGACATCAGCCGCCTGGCGGAGCTTTCCGAGATCCGCGAGGCGAACGGCGCGGTCGAAGTCGGAGCGGCGGTGACGCAGAACCGCCTTCTTGCCTGGCCGGGCCTGCGGGAAAAGCTTCCGCTGCTCGCCGCGATGCTGCCCTTCGTCGGCCACTTCCAGACGCGCAACAAGGGCACGGTCTGCGGCTCGGTCGCGCACGCCGACCCGAGTTCGGAGATTCCCCTTGCGCTCGCCATGCTGAGCGGCGAAGTGATCCTGCGCTCGCGCCGCGGCACCCGCACGCTTCCGGCGCACGAGTTCCAGCGCGGCATGCTGACCACCGCGCGCCAGCCCGACGAAATGATCACCGCGGTGCGTTTTCCGGTGCAGAAGTCCCGCCGCAGCGCCTTTCGCGAAGTGGCCCGCCGGCACGGCGATTTCGCCATCGTGGCGGTCGCCGCGCTGGTCGACGGAGCGAAGATCCGGCTCGGGGTCGGCGGCATGGCGCAGCGGCCGGCGGTGCGCGATCTTCCGGCCGACGCCGACCTCGGCGAGGCCATGAATGCGCTCGCCTGGGAGCTCGAGGGCCACGAGGACATGCACGCCACGAGCCGCATGCGGCGCGATCTCCTGCGGCGCATCGGCCCGGCCGTCATCGAGGAGGCGCGGCAATGCGCAGGGTGACGCGCGAACAACGCGGGCGCATCAGCGTCAAGCTCAACGGCCGCCCGGTCTCGGCCGACGCCGAGCCGCGCATGCTGCTCAGCGATTTCATCCGCGAAGCGCTCGGCGCCACCGGGACCCATGTGGGCTGCGAGCACGGTGTGTGCGGCTGCTGCACCGTCCTGCTCGACGGCGCCGCGGTGCGCTCCTGCCTGACGCTGGCCGTGCAGGCGGACGGCCGCGACATCACCACGGTCGAGGCGCTCGCTGGGCGCGACGGCACGCTCAACGCGCTGCAGCAGGCGTTCCGCAACAATCACGCGCTGCAGTGCGGGTTTTGCACGCCGGGCATTTTGATGTCATTCACGGATTTCCTCCGGCGCAACCCGAAGCCCTCGGAAGCGCAGGTGGTCGAGGTGCTGAGCGGCCACATCTGCCGCTGCACCGGTTACGCCGGCATCGTCGCGGCCGTTCTCGAGGCGGCCGGGGTCCAACGCTCGAACGCAGGAGACAGGTCATGAACAAGCCGCAGGACGCGCCCAAGGCGGCGCAGCAGCTCTACCGCGAACTCATCACCATCAACGGCAAGAACGTCGTGCTCTCCCACAACGAGCCGCCGGTGATCAACGCGGGCGTGCTGGAGAACGCCGACATTTTCCGCATGATCAACATCTTCGCGGACAAGTTCTCGCCCAGCAACATCGACAAGGCCGACGGCACGCCGCTGCGTCTCTACACGTCGGACCGCGTGAAGATCGACGTCTCCAAGCGGCGCAAGCACGACATGGGCTTCTGGCACCGCAACATCGACGCGCACGAGATCATCTTCTGCGTCAAGGGCGCGCTGAAGTGGGAGACCGAGATGGGGGTGCGCATCATGCATCCGGGCGACATGCTGTTCATCCCCAAGGGGATCGGCCACCGCTCGATGCTGTGCGAGGACTCGACCGACGAGAACGTGCTGATCGAGCTGAAGATTGCAGATGACCTGACGTACGTGGGCGAAAATAAGGCAAGCTGAACGTGGAATCCGTCGATCTCGTCGTCAGTCACATCGACTGGCTCATCACCGTCGATCCGGGGCGCCGCATCATCCGTGACGCGGCGATCGCCATGCGCGGCGGGAAGATCATCGCCGTCGACAAGTCCGCGGAGATCGCCAAGGCGTACTCCGCCTCCCGCGCAATCGACGCGCACGGAACGGTGGCGACGCCCGGCTTCGTCGATTGCCACCTGCATTCCTCGTTCCAGCTCTCGCGCGGGCTCGCCGACGAAGCGAATGCGCAGTCGTTCCTGTTCGACCGGATGTACCCTTACGAAGCCGCGCTCGAGGGCGAGGACGTGCGCCTCTCGGCGACGCTCGCCGCCGCCGAACTGCTCAAGCACGGCGTCACCTGCTTCGTCGATCCGGGGAATTACCAGCCGGAGGCCTCCGTCGAAGGCGTGATGGCGACCGGCATCCGCATGTTCGTCTCGCGCTCGTCTTTCGATCTGACCAAATCGGTGATGGGCATCCTGCCCGAGCGCATGATCGAGACGACGCAGGTCGCGCTCGAACGCGCCGAGGCGGTGCTGGAGAAATACTGCCGCAGCGGCAATCCGCGGCTCGGCGCCAGCGCATCGTTCCGCGGGCTCAACAACGCCTCGGACGAGCTGATCCTCGGGCTCGACAAGCTCGCGCGCCGCTACGACACTTTCGTGCAGACGCATGCCTGTTTCAGCTATTCGACGCACGATTCCAGCGTCTCACGCAGCAAGATGGCGGAGATCGAGCGGCTGGAATCGCTCGGCGTCATCAACGAGCGCATGCTGATCGTCCACTCCGGCTGGCTCGAGCCGGAGGAAGTCGCGATCCTGGCGAGACGCAAGCCTTCGCTCGTCTGCGCACCGAGCTCGAGCCTGCACAACGGCTACGGGAATTTCGTGGTCGGCAAGCTGCCCGAGCTCCTGGCGCTCGGCGTCAACGTCACGGTGGGCTCCGATCACGCCTCGTCCGGCATCGTCGACATGCCGCAGGAAATGCGGCTCGCCTGCTGCTGCTACAAGGAGACACGTCTCAATCCGCGCGTCATGCCGCCGGAGACCGGGCTCGAAATGGCGACCCTCAACGGCGCCAAGGCGGCTCTGCTGCAGGATCGCATCGGCAGCATCGAGGTCGGCAAGGAGGCCGACATCGTGCTGTTCGACACGCGGCGTCCCGAATGGCAGCCGCTGATCAATCCGCTGGCCAACCTGGTCTACAGCGCCACGGGAGATTCGGTGCGCGACGTCTTCGTGGCCGGCGAGCAGGTGGTCGCCGGCGGAAAGCTGACGAAGATCGACGAGACGAAGCTCTACGCCGAAATTCCCGTGGCGGTCGCCCGCTTCGGCAAGCGCCTGAAGCTCGACCAGATGGTCCAGCTCCGCTGGCCGGTGACCTGAGATCGGAACGGCGGACACAGCGTGATGGACATGCCGACCACCCGCGCGAACCAGATGACGCCGGCCTGCGACGAGATCGCGTTCCCGTTCGTGGACTACCCGGCGGCCGGAACGGCGACCGAGGTCGCTGACGGCATCTTCTGGATCTCGACCCCGGTGCCGTTCGTCGGCCTCAAGCAGGTGAACCTCTGGCTGCTGCGCGACGGTGCGGGCTGGACGATGATCGATTGCGGCTACGGCGAGCCGGCGGTGCGCGACCTGCTCGAGGAGGTCTGGTCGCGCGTCCTCGACCGCCGGCCGGTCACGCGCCTGATCGTCACGCATTTCCACCCGGATCATGCCGGCAACTCGGGCTTCATCGCCGAGCGCTGGGGCCTGCGGCCGCTGATGAGCCAGGCCGAATGGTTCGCCGCCAACCTCGCCTCGGCCGACCGGGGCACCGACGCGATGGACGCGCGCGCCGCGTTCTACCGCCGCCACGGCCTCGCGCCGGAGCAGGTCGCCAAGTTCCGGTCCGAGGTCCTGCCCTACCGGGACGGCGTCAAGCTGCCGCCCGATTACCGGCGGCTGCGCAACGGGGAACTCATCACGATCGGCGACGACCGCTGGCGCGTCATCGTCGGCGAGGGGCACGCGCCCGAGCATGTGTCGCTCTCCTGCGCCGACCGGCGCATCCTGATCGCCGGCGACCAGATCCTGCCGGAGATCACCACCAACGTGAGCACCTGGCAGACCGAACCGGAGTTCGACGCCGTCGGCGCGTTCCTGGCCACCTGCCGGACGTTCCTCGACGTGCTCGCTCCCGACACGCTCGTCCTGCCGTCGCACCGCAAGCCGTTCCTCAACGTCCGTCGCCGCCTGCGCGAGCTTGCGGCACATCACGCCGAACGTCTGAATCGCATGTTGAAGGCGGCGGGGCGCGAGACCTCGGCCGGCGAACTGATCGACGTCCTGTTCCGCGCAGGGCTCGACGGCCACCAGATCGGCTTCGCGATGGGGGAAGCCATCGCTCACCTCAATCATCTGGTTGCGCTCGGACACATGCGGATGTTCGAGGATGCGGGAACGGTCCGCTATCGACGCACGACGAACACCGACGTTGAAATCGTGCCGGCTTTTCATTGACGCGCGGCGGCAACGCCGGAGAACGGAAAGGGATGACGACAATGGGCGCTCACGCCAAGACGATGCCGGCGACGACCGGCGGCCAGAAGCACCTCCAGGACCTGCGCGGCACGCTCGCGTGGCTCAAGGCGCGCGGCGACCTGATCGAGACCGAGAAGGAGGTCAATCCGGATCTCGAAGTCACGGGCCTGCAGAAGCTGATGGACGGCGGCTGTCCCGTCGTCTTCAACAACGTCAAGGGCAAGCCGAACCATAAGGTAGTCACCAACCTGTTCGGTGACATCAAGGTGGTCAACGCAATGTTCGGCTGGGCGGACGACAAGGATCGGACGCACAAGCTGGCGCGTGCGCTCTGCAAGCCGCTGCCGCCGCAGGAGATCCCGCAGTCGCAGGCGCCCTGCCAGGAGGTCGTGATCGAGAAGCCGAACGACGTGAACGAATTCCTGGTGCCGATCCGCCACACGGCGCTGGAGAAGGAGCTGACCGTCGGCTCGGGCATCCGCTGCATCTCGGGCGCGCAGTTCGGCGACGGCACCGACGTCGGCTACAACCGCATGAATTTCCGCTGGGGGAACGTCGGCACGTTCCAGATCTCGCCCGGCTCGCACATGTGGCAGGTGGTGAGCGAAGCCTACCGCCGCAACGAGAAGGTGCCGCTGACGTTCTGCTTCGGGGTGCCGCCGGCCTGTACGCTGCTTGCTGGCGCCGCGTTCGACTACGTGATCCTGCCCTACGGCTGCGACGAACTCGGCGTCGCCGGAGCCGCCCAGGGATTCCCGGTGCGCGTGGTGAAGGCGCGCACGGTCGACGCCTGGGCGATCGCGGACTCCGAAGTCGTGATCGAGGGCTACGTCGATCCGCGCGACCGGCGCTTCGAGACGGCGGAAGCGGAGGCCGACCAGACGCAGGGCCGCCACCACTTCCATCCGGAATGGGCCGGCTACATGGGCAAGGCCTACAAGGCGCCGACCTTCCACGTCACCGCCGTCACCATGCGCAAGGATCCCAAGCGCATCATCTATTGCCTCGGCGCGCATACGCTCGACGAGCACAACATCGACACCTCGATCCGCGAGGCGGCGATGTTCGAGCTGTGCAACCGGCTGCAGCCGGGCGTCATCCAGGACGTCAACATTCCCTACTGCATGACCGACTGGGGCGGCGTCATCATCCAGGTGAAGAAGCGCAACCGGTTGGAAGAAGGCTGGCAGCGCAACTTCCTCACCACGCTGCTCGCCACCTCGCAGGGCATGCGGCTCGCCATCGCGGTCAGCGAGGACACCGACATCTACAGCATGGACGACGTCATGTGGGCGATCACCACGCGCGTCAATCCGCACACGGACATTCTCAATCCGACGCCCGGCGGCCGCGGGCAGACGTTCATGCCGGCCGAACGCATGACGGCCGGCGACCGCGAATGGACGGCCAGCAACACCCGCTACGAAGGCGGCATGGGCATCGACGCCACGGTGCCTTATGGTTACGAGGAGGACTTCATGCGGCCGGTCTATCCGGTCGACCGCGTGAAGCTCGAGGACTTCTTCACCAAGGACCAGATCGCGCAGGCCAAGGCGCGCCTCACCGGATGGACGGAGTTGCTCGCCAAGACCGGGCGCTAGGACGAGAAGACGCGAGAGCGGGGAGTTCTTCCATGGCGGACGTTTTCGGGAATCATCAACTCGGCATCCCGTTCCAGCCGATTGCCGAGCTGTTCGCCAAGTACAAGGCGCGCGATCCGAACAAGACCGCGATCGTCGATCTTGACCAGGACTCCTCGATCACCTTCGGGGAGCTCGACCAGGTCACGACCGACGTCGCGGCCTTCCTCAAGAGCAAGGGCGTGCGCAAGGGCAGCCGGGTGCTGCTGCTCTCGGACGAATGCCTCGAGAAGCTGCTGATCTGGTTCGGCACCTGGCGGATCGGCGCGGTGATCTGTCCGCTCAACATCGAGGTCAACGAGAAGGTGATGGCGGAGCTGACGCGCGCGGTGAACCCCGCGCTCATCCTCTGCCACAAGGACCTCGACGTCGCCGCGCTCGTCGGCGATCATCCGGCACCCCGCATCCGCTTCGGCCGGTGGTCGTCCACGGCAGGCCCGGATCGGGACGAATTCTTCGCCGTCATGCCGAGAGGCCGCAGGGCCGACGAATTGCCGGAGCGCAACTATCCGGAAGATCTCTCCTGCGTGTTCTGCACGTCGGGCACCACGGCGCGGCCGAAGATCGTCGTCTACGACCACGCCGCCTACTGGCTCAACGGCCTCTCGACGCTGGAATTCCTCGGGCTCGGCGAGGACGATCGCACGCTCGAATATCGCTCGTTCGGCTGGAACTCGGCGCAGGTGCTCAGCCTCATGCCCTTCCTGGAGAAGGGCTTCACCATGCACATCGCCAAGCGTTTCTCGCACAGCCGCTTCTTCGAGTGGATCAAGACACACGGGATCACCTTCTCGGCCGGTGTGCCCACCGTCGTCAGCATGCTGCTCAACAAGCCGCTGGGCTACACCGCGAAGGACATTCCGACCTTACGACTGATGACCTGCAGCACGGCGCCGCTCACCGCGCAGCAATGGACGCAGTTCGAGGAGATGTACGGCGTGCGGCTCCTCCAGCTCTATGGCATGTCCGAGGCCGGATGGATCTGCGGCAACCGCCATTACAAGTTCAAGCTCGGCACGGTGGGGCTGCCGGCGCTGCACCAGGAATTCGAGATCGTCGATACGGAGGGCCGCAAGTGCCCGGTCGGCGTCGAGGGCGAGGTCACGGTCGGCGGTCCGCAGGCGGCGATCGGCTATCTGCGCGACGACGGCACGATCGAGCCGCTGCGCCCGAAGCGCATCAAGACCGGCGACCTCGCCATCATGGATTCCGAGGGCTTCGTGAGGATCTCCGGACGCACCAAGGACCTGATCATCCGAGGCGGCGTCAACATCGCCCCCCTCGAGATCGACGAGGTGCTGCTCAAGCATCCTGGCGTCGCCGAGGCGGCGGCGGTCGGGGTGCCCGACAAGATCTACGGCGAGGAGGTCGTCGCCTACGTGGTGGCGAAAGCGCGGGACCTGACCGAGGCGAGCGTGCTGCAGCACTGCGGGCAGCATCTGCCGCCGGCGAAGACGCCGAAACAGGTCTTCATCGTCGCCGAGCTGCCGAAGAGCGACCGCGGCAAGGTTCTGCGCGACAAGCTGCGGGATGACTGGACGGCGCGGAACAAGGTCTCGGCTTGATCGGAAGATGAGCGTGTTAAGGCAAATTTTCCGTTGCGTGGAAGCCCCGATGACGCCGGCCGGCGGCCGGCGCCTTGCGACTTATTGTCCGGCCGCGCGGCCGTTCTTGCCATGGCGCGCCGTTTGCCTACTCAGGGGGCCGAGTGCGAGCCGCTGCGGCCGCCACGGGGCGGCAGACGGGACGGCGTTAACGGTTGAGACAGCCTCGATGGTCCAGATAGCGCTCCGGGCAAAGGAGAATGGAATGCGCAGTCGACTGGGATTCTTCATCGCGGCCGCGCTGGCGGCCCTTGCCAGCAGCGGCGCCGCACGCGCCGAGGACTGGCCGACGCGGTCGATCCACGTGATCGTCCCGCTGAGCGCGGGAAGTGCGCTCGACATCATTCCGCGCGTGGTCTTCAAGCAGGTCTCCCAGCAGCTCGGGCAGCCGATCGTGATCGAGAACCGGCCGGGCGCGAGCGGCACGATCGGCGCGCGCGCGGTCGCCACCGCCTCGCCCGACGGATACACGTTCCTCGCGCATTCCTCGGCCTTCGTGATCTCGCCGTCGACGGTCGCCAACGTGCCGTACGACCCGCTGAAGGATTTCGTCTCGGTTGCGCCGCTCGGAAACCTGCCCAACGTTCTCGTCATCTCGCCGTCGAAGAACATCAAGACGATCCAGGAGCTGGTCGAGGTTGGCAAGAAGCGGCCGATCACCTTCGGCTCGATCGGGGTCGGCAGCCCCATTCAGCTGGCGATGGAGCGCCTGCGCCTGAGCGCGGACTTCAAGGTCCTCCCGGTGTCCTATCGGGGTGCGCCGGAAGCGCTTGTCGACACGATGAGCGGGATGATCGACGTCTACTATTCGCCGATCCTGCCGGCCCTGCCGCTGATCCGCGAGCACAAGCTGGTTCCTTTGGTGCTCAGCAGCCCGACGCGCGCTCCGACGCTGCCCGACGTGCCGACGTCGCTCGAGGCCGGCTACAAGAATTCGGAATACCGCTTCTGGGTCGGGATCTTCGCTCCGGCGAAGACGCCGGACGAGATCGTCTCCAAGATGAACAAGGAAATCGAGAAGGCGCTGCAGGTGCAGGCGGTCCGCGACGAGCTCGACAAGCTCGGCGTCCAGTCGATGGCGATGGATCCCGGGCAGTTCGGCACCTTCATCAAGGAGCAGCTCGAAGTGAACACCGAACTCGTGAAGGCGGCCGGGATCTCGGCCAAATGAGAGCGTTGCGCGCCGACGCACCGACGCGGAACCTGACGGTCGCGACGGTCGCGGCCGCCCGCACGTCGGGGGAGGGCCCATGAAAACGCCAGCGAACAACCAGAGGCCCCGGCTTGTGGTCGGCATCAGCGGCGCATCCGGCGTCGTCTACGGCGTGCGCCTGCTCGAACTGCTGAAAGAGTGCGACATCGAAACCCATCTCGTCATGTCACGCGCAGCGCAGACGACGCTCGCCTACGAGACCGATCTGAAGGTCTCGCATGTCGAAAAGTTGGCGAGCGTCGTGCATCCCAACACGGACATCGGCGCCGCGTGTTCGAGCGGATCGTTCCACACCATGGGGATGATCGTCGCGCCCTGCTCGATCAAGACCATGTCCGAGATCGCGACCGGCGTCACCTCGAGCCTCATCTCGCGCGCCGCCGACGTCGCGCTGAAGGAACGCCGGCGTGTCGTTCTGCTGCTGCGCGAGACGCCGCTGCACCTCGGGCACATCCGCACCATGGCGACCGTGACCGAGGCGGGTGCGATCGTCTATCCGCCGGTTCCGGCGTTCTACGCCCGTCCGGCATCGTTGTCCGACATGATCGACCACACGCTCGGCCGCGTGCTCGATCTCTACGGCATCGACGTCGGCAAGGTGCGCCGCTGGCGCGAAGGCGAAGATGCGGGGCCGTCGCGCGCGCGCGGGCGCGCCGGCGATCTCGGTCCGCTGCCGAAGCGCGACCTCGTCGACTAGCCAAGGAGGGGTGCTCATGCGCGGGACGGCGAGGTTCGAAGCGGCGACTTCCGGTCCTCTCCGCGGCTCCGCCATCTGGGGTCGGGAGACTTGCGCACGCGGGGAGGCGTGATCCGAGCGGCAACCGGCAAGACGACAATCGCACACGCCAGAAAAGATCAAGGGTGAGGAACCGCCATGAACACCGTTTCTTCGGAACGCACGCCGGCGGGAGGCCGTGACCCGCAACGATCGCCTCGATCCAGAGAGCGGCGCGCCGCGCACGGGGAATGGCCTCGCGCGACGATGGCGCGCCGCGTGGCAAGGTCGCTGGCCGCGGCGTTCGCCTTCATCGCTCTTGCCGGCAACGCGGGCGCGGCCGACTGGCCGAACGCCCCCGTCCGGGTGATCGTCCCGATCAGCGCCGGAAGCGCACTCGACATCATTCCACGCATCGTGTTCGAACAGGTGTCGAACCAGATTGGCCGGCCGATCGTCATCGAGAACAAGCCGGGGGCGAGCGGAACGCTCGGCACGAGCTTCGCGGCGCGCGCGGCTCCGGACGGCTACACGCTGCTTGCCGCCTCCTCGGCCTTCACGATCGCGCCGTCGACGTTCCCGACCGTCGGCTACGACCCGATCAAGGATTTCGTCGGCGTGACGACGCTCGGCAACCTTCCGAACGTGCTCGTCATTTCGCCATCCAAGAACATCCGGACGGTGCAGCAGCTGGTCGAGAGCGCCAAGGTTCGGCCGATCATGTTCGGCTCGACCGGCGTCGGCGGGCCCGTCAATCTCACCATGGAGCGCTTCCGGCGAGCCGCCGGTTTCGACGCCACCATCATCCCGTTCAAGGGCGCCCCGGAGGCGCTGACCGAAGTGATGGCCGGGCGGATCGACGTCTACTACGCGCCACTGCTCGCGGCGCTGCCGTTCATCCAAAACAAGCAGGTGCTGCCGCTGGCGGTCAGCAGCAAGAAGCGGGTTTCCTCCTTGCCCGACGTGCCGACCACGCTGGAGGCCGGATATCCGAATTCGAACTACAACTTCTGGGTCGGCGTGTTCGCGCCGGCGGGAACTCCCGACGCCATCGTCGAGAGGCTCAACGCGGAAATTGCAAAGGCGCTCGAGACGCCGGGCGTCCAGGACAAGTTCGAGAAGATCGGCGTGCAACCGATGCACATGACGACGAAGGATTTCGCGGCCTTCGTGCGGGAAGAGCTCGCGACGAACGCCGAGCTCGCCAAGGCGGCCGGAATTGCCCGTCCAGCGTCCGGCGGGAACAAGCCATAGACGGCAGTTTGTGAATACGAAACGAGGGATCCGATGGACGCCACCACGAAGCCGAAGCGCAAATCGTCGTACGCCGTGAGCCGGGCCTATCCCGACCTGCACGACCACATCCGCGCCCTCGACGAGGCGGGGCTGCTCGTCCGTGTCGATCGTCCGATCAACAAGGACACGGAAATGCATCCGCTCGTGCGCTGGCAGTTCCGCGGCGGCATCGAGGAAAAGGACCGCAAGGCGTTCCTGTTCACCAACGTGGTCGACGGCAAGGGCCGCAAGTACGACATCCCGGTGCTCGTCGGCGGGCTCGCGGCCAATCGCGAGATCTATCGGATCGGCATCGGATGCCCGTTCGAGGAGATCGACGAGCGCTGGGTGCGCGCCGCGCAGAGCCCGATTCCGCCGCGCGTCGTCGAAGACGCGCCGTGCCACGAGCTGGTCGTCACCGGCAAGGCGCTCGACAGGCCCGGACAGGGACTCGACGGCATCCCGCTGCCGATCTCCACGCCCGGTTGGGACATTTCCCCCTACACGACGCTGTCGCAGTATATCACCAAGGACCCCGACAGCGGCGTGCAGAACATGGGTAACTACCGCGGCCAGGTGAAATCGCGCCGGCGTCTCGGCATGAATCCGTCGCTCGAATTGCGCCCCGGCATCTATCAGCACTGGGAAAAGCTGCGCCAGCGCGGGTTCAAGAAGCTGCCGGCGGCGGTCGTGCTCGGCGCGCCGCCCTGCGTCACGTTCGCCTCCGTCCAGAAGCTGCCCGAGACGCTCGACGAGATTCACGTCGCCGGCGCGCTGGTCGGGGCTCCGATCAACGTCGTCAAGGCGAAGACGGTCGATCTCCTGGTTCCGGCCGAGGCGGAGATCGTCATCGAGGGCTTCATCAATACCGAGTATCTCGAACCCGAGGCGCCGTTCGGCGAATCACACGGCCACATCAACCTGCAGGAATTCAACGCCTTCATGGACGTCACCGCGATCACGCGGCGGCGGGACGCGGTGCTCACCTCCATCATCTCGCAGGTGACGCCGTCGGAGTCGAGCCTGATCAAGCGGATCGGCATGGAGCCGCTGTTCCTCAATCATCTGCGCAACACGCTCGGCATCAAGTGCGTCAAGCGCGTGTCGCTGCACGAGCCGCTGACCAACATCCGCAAGGTGATTCTCCTGGTCATGGAGCGCGACGCGCCGACGACCGAGATCTGGCGCGCCCTCTACGGCGCCTCGGTGCTGCATCGCGCCGCCGGCAAGTACGTCATCGCCATCAACGACGACATCGATCCGGAAAACGCCGACGCGATCCTGTGGGCGATGTCGTATCGCGCCAATCCGAGCCTCGACTTCCACATCCTGCCGCACCGCGACCAGGGACACGGCCCGCGCAGCCAGCGCAACGGCGGACAGGATGCGTCGGTCCTGATCGACGCGACCCTCAAGGAGAATTTCCCGCCGATCTCGCTGCCCAAGCGCGAATACATGGAGCGTGCCAAGGTGATCTGGGAGGAACTGGGCCTGCCGAAGCTCAAGCCGGAAGCGCCCTGGTTCGGCTACTCGCTCGGCGAGTGGTCGCCCGAATTCGACGAGGCGGCCGCACGCGCCACCCGGGGCGACTATTTCACCACCGGCAAGGAGCTCGAGAAGCGGCGGCGCAAGGACGTGCGCATGAACACCGAGGTGCGGCACGTGAAGGAGACGAAGGCGAAGCCGAAGCGACGTTGACGCGTCGCGCGGGAGCGTCTCAGGCCCGGCCTTCGGGCGGATCGATGCGGCTCTCCGCATACGGGTCGAAGGCGATGCGCGGGTCGAGCTCCAGCCACATGGCGTTGAGAATTGCGAACGCGCACGCAAGGCCGAGGCCGAGGATCCAGGCGAAGTACCACATGTTCGTCTCCGCGGGCGGATGCCGCTATCCGCCGGGTGTCGCTCCGTTCTTCCGATTCGCTGCGGCCATCCCGCCGTTCCGCGTGCTTTCGCTGACCGCGACCTAGTAGGCATGGCGGTCGGATTCGAGCGTCTGCGCGGTGATCTTGCCGTACAGCAAGCGATAGACCCATGCGGTGTAGGCAAGCACGATCGGCAGAAAGATCACGACCGCAACCAGCATGACGAACAGCGTGAGCTGGCTCGACGATGCGTCCCAGACCGTGAGGCTCGCGTTCGGCTCGCTCGAGGAGGGCATCAGGAACGGAAACATGGCGAGCCCCGGAGTGGCGATGATGCCCAGAATGGCGACGGCGCTCGCCAGGAAGGCGCCGAGGGGTCGCCGGCGCGCAAAGAGGAACGCGGCGAGCAGCGGAGCGGCGAGCCCGAGGATCGGGGCGACGATCGTGGCGGGTTGCGCGCCGTAGCTTCTCGTCCAGCCGCCCGCCATCGTCTCGACGGTCTTCCTCAAGGGATTGGACGCGGCGGCCGGGTCGATCGGACTGGTCACCGCGTAGCCGTGCACGAACGTGCAGACGCAGATGCCGCCGATGGCGAAAAGGACGAAGGTGGCGATGCCGCTCCAGATGCCGACCGAACGGGCGCGTTCGGCGAGCGTGTCGCTCGTCTTCATGTAGACGTAGGCGGCTCCATGCACCGTCAGCATCGCGATGCTCACGAGCCCGCAGAGCAGCGCGAACGGGCTGAGCAGGTCGAAGAAGCCCCCGCCGTAGGTGGCGCGCAGGTCGGCGTCGAGCTGAAACGGCACCCCGAGAAGCAGGTTGCCGAAGGCGACGCCGAAAATGAGCGAGGGCACGAGCCCGCCGATGAAGAGCGCCCAGTCCCACAGCGTCCGCCACGCAGCGTGATCGATCTTGCCGCGAAACTTGAACGCCACGGGGCGCAGGATCAGCGCCGCCAGCACCACGAACATCGCGAGATAGAAACCCGAGAACGAGGCGGCATAGAGCGGCGGCCAGGCCGCGAACGAGGCGCCGCCGCCGAGAATGAACCAGACCTGGTTGCCTTCCCAGACCGGTCCCACCGAGTTGATCAGCAATCGCCGCTCGACGTCGGAGCGTCCGATGAACGGCAGCAGCATCGCGGTCCCGAGATCGAATCCGTCGAAGACGGCAAACCCGATCAGCAGGATGCCGAGCAAGGCCCACCAGATCACGCGCAGCGTCCCGTAGTCGAGCGGAATGTCCATGCTGGGCTACTCCGCCGGCCTCGGCGCCGGATGCAGCGTCTCGCGGCTGACGAGGACGCCGCCGGGCGGCGCCTGCCGGGCGGCAAGATCGGGGACTTCCCAGGTCTCGGTCGGGCCGAGCCGGGCGTACTTGAACATCAGCCACAGATCGACGACGAGCAGGGTCGTGTAGAACACCACGAAGCCGATGAGACTCGTCCAGACGTTCGCGGCCGGGACCGGCGAGGCCCCGAGGAACGTCGGCAGCACGCCCTCGATGATCCAGGGCTGCCGCCCGTACTCGGCGACGACCCAGCCGACCTCGGCGGCGATCCACGGCAGCGGCAGTGAGAGAAACGCGATCCACAACAGCCATCGCCGTCGTTCGAGCTGCCGGCGCGAGGCGACATAGAACATGACGGCGAACAGCCCGATGAAATAGAAGCCGAGGCCTGCCATGACGCGGAACGACCAGAACAGGACCGCCACGTCCGGAACGGTGTCCCATGCGGCCTGCTCGATCTGCTGGTCGGTCGCCTTCGTTGGGTCGTCGACATAGCGGCGAAGGAGGAGCGCGTACCCGAGGTCGAGCTGGCGTTGTTCGATCAGCCGGCGGGCATCGACGTCCTGCGGATTGGCGCGCAGGCGTTGGACGGCGGCGTAGGCTTCGAGGCCGCTGCGGATGCGCGACTTGGCCTCGTCGACGAGATCGAACAGCCCCGGAACAGGGGTGGAGATCGAGCGCGTCGCGATCAAGCCGAGCAACCACGGGACGCGAAGCACCTCGACCGTCTGGCGCTTCTCGCGGTTGGGGAACCCGATGATGGTGAGGCCGGCCGGCGCGGGCTCGGTGTGCCACACGCCTTCGATCGCGGCGAGCTTGGTTTTCTGGTTCTGCGTCGTCGTGTAGCCGCTCTCGTCGCCGAGCACGACGACGGACAGCGCCGAGGCGAGCCCGAACGACGCCGCGACAGTCATCGAGCGCTTGGCGATCTCGATATGCCGTCCGCGCAGCAGATAGTAGGCCGAGATCGAAAGGACGAACATGGCCCCGGTGACATAGCCGGCGCTCACCGTGTGCACGAATTTCGACTGGGCGACGGAATTGAACAGAACGTCGAAGAAATTGGTCAGCTCCATCCGCATCGTGTCGGGATCGAAGCGGCTGCCGGCCGGATGCTGCATGAAGGCGTTGGCGATGAGGATCCACAGCGCGGAAAAATTCGATCCGAACGCCACGCACCACGTCACGGCCAGATGGCCGGGCTTGGTGAGGCGGTCCCATCCGAAGAAGAACAGGCCGATGAAGGTCGCTTCGAGGAAAAAGGCCATCAGGCCTTCGATCGCGAGCGGCGCCCCGAAGATGTCTCCGACGTAGTGCGAATAGTAGGACCAGTTCGTGCCGAACTGGAATTCCATCGTGATCCCGGTCGCCACCCCCATGGCGAAATTGATGCCGAACAGGATGCCCCAGAACATTGTGATGTCGCGCCAGATCCGGCGTCCCGTCATCACGTAGATGCTCTCCATGATCGCCAGGATCACCGACAGGCCGAGCGTCAGCGGAACGAACAGGAAATGGTAGAGCGCCGTCAGAGCGAATTGCAGGCGCGAGAGTTCGACGACGTCGATGGAGCTCATTGCCGCCCCGCCTGCGCGAACACATGCCCGCCGATGTCGAGGGTGGGGGCGGGCGCGGAAAAGAACAGGAAATAGAGAAGAACGAGCGCGAGCGCCTTCGCAGCCAGAACAGCCGCGATTTCCGACCAGTAGGTTCGCCAGAAAGCCCGGGGTTCGCTGCTTGCCGAGCCTGCCATGCACGTTCTTCCCGCGACAGGATGAAGTTCAACGCGGGTGGCGGCCGGATTGTTCCGCGGTGCCGACGGCGCCACCTCCGAAGGACATTGCGGCGAGTTATGGATGATCAACCCTCAAGCAGGGCCTGCGATTTTCGTGGGAAATCACCGGCAAACCGCGCACCGTTCAGTGACTCCTTGCGTCGCCTGCGATGATTCGTCACCGGGCGACTCCATTTCGGTGCGCGATGCAGAAATTGCCCGCGGCTTGTTGGAACATCCGACGTTAGGTTAGCCGGCTGGACCGGTCCGCGGCCGGTCGCATGCGGTCGATTGTCAGCCCGATTGCGCCCGCGAATGCGAACGGCCTACGATGGTGGTTCGGCCGTCCGGCGGGAACGCGCGATCGGTCAGACGATCCGGCGGCCGACGGGAGGGGTTCGATGCGAGAGACGGCCGCGCTCATCATCGCCGCCCTGATGCTCACGGCCCTTGTGCTTGGCGCCGGCCTGGCGCACCTGTTCGAGATGCTCAACAAGTTCAATCTGGCGCGCGACGACTATCTCATCGTGCAGCAGATCTACCGCGGCTGGGCCTTCGTCGGCATCCCGCTCTATCTGGCCATGATCGTGATTCTTCTCGCGGCGTGGCGGCTGCGCGCGGCGGGGGCTGTCACCATCTGGGTTCTGGGGGCATTCGGCGCCCTTCTGCTCGGCCACGTCGTCTTCTGGATCTGGACCTATCCGGCCAATGCGGCGACCGCCCAGTGGACCACCCTGCCGGACGGCTGGCAGTCGCTGCGCCGGCAGTGGGAGATCTCGCACGCGGTCGGCGCCCTCTGCAGCCTCGCGGCGTTGTTCTGCCTCTCCGTCGCCGCCGTCCGCCTGCCAAACGCCGGTCCGGCCTTATCGCGGTGATTCGAGGCCGAACGGTCCACGCGGGTGACCGTCCCTCGATCCGGCAGCGACGGGTTGCCGCAATCTGGCCTTGCATTGCGGCTAGCCAACGTTCGGGTCATACTTGCAAATTGTTGTGAGCCGAACCAATCGGCGCGTAGGCGCGAGTGGTGCAAGGCGGGGGGGGCATGCGCCGATGCTGACGTCGCCGTCCAGATGTGTGGCCCTCGCGCTGATCGCGCTGGCGGCGCCGATCGTGGCCGGCCCCGCGGCCGCCCAAGGCGCAGATCGGGACGCGGCCGAAGACGCGGTCGCCCAATTCTATCACGGCAAACAGGTGACGCTCACGATCGGCTCGTCGGCGGGCGGCGGCTACGACACCTATGGGCGGTTGCTGGCGCGCTATCTCGGCCGGTACATTCCGGGCAATCCCTCCGTGGTGCCGCAGAACATGCCGGGCGCGGGCAGCGCCAAGCTCGCGGCCTACATCGATGCGGTCGCCCCCAAGGACGGGACGGCAATCGGGGCGATCTTCCCCGGCGTGGTGATGGATCCGCTGCTCGGCAACAAGGAACAGGTCAAGCTCGATCCGAGCAAGCTGATCTACCTCGGCAGCGCGACCACAGATGTCTATCTCTGCGCCATTCGTTCCGACGCGCCGGTGAAGAGCTTCGCCGATGCGCTGTCGACGGAGGTCATTCTCGGCGCAAGCGCGGAAGGCGCCTCGACGCGGAATTTTCCCGCCCTGCTCGACAACATCGTCGGCGCGAAATTCCGCCTCGTCACCGGATATCCGGGCAGCCACGAGATCCTGCTGGCCATGCAGAAGGGCGAGGTGCAGGGTCTGTGCGGCATGAGTTGGTCGAGCCTGTCCGTGCAGCATCCCGACTGGCTGTCCTCGGGCTTCGTCAAGCCGTTGGCGCAGGAACACGCCAAGGGCCATCCGGCGATGAACAAGATGGGGGTCCCGCTCACGGTCGATTTCGCCAAGACCGAGCAGGACCGCCAGGCGATGGAGCTCGTCTACACCCAGGAAATCTTCGGCCGCCCCTACGTGCTGCCGCCCGGCACGCCCGCCGACCGCGTGGGCGCCCTGCGCCGCGCCTTCATGGAGGCGTTGCGGGACAAGGATCTGCTGGCGGACGCCGCGCGGATGCGCCTCGACCTCGACCCGGTTTCGGGAGAAGACCTGCAGGCGCTGGTCGCCAAGATCTATTCAATGCCGGATTCGGTCATTCAACGTGCAAAGAACGCTTCGATCTACAAGCCGACCCACTAGCCGCATGAACGCGAACACGTCCCGATGCGCCGCCGCCGGCCATCTGGTCCGGTCCGGCGAGGCGGACCGGCGTGACGCATCCGTGGAGGTGCCGACGTGAGGGCCGGTGCGCCGGAGATCGAGGCCGCGAATGCCGCAAGCCCGGTCCGCCTCGAACGCGTCGATGCGGTGGCGGTGATCGTCATCGACAATCCGCCGGTCAACGCCAATTCGTGGGAGGTTCGCCGCGGACTGCTCGACGCCGTCCGGCTGGCGGCGTCCGATCCGATGGTCGAGGCCGCGGTCCTGATCGGGTCCGGCCGCACCTTCATGGCGGGCGCCGACCTGCGCGAATTCGACGCCCCGCTGCGCGATCCGCAGACGCCCGACATCATCGAAGCGATCGAAGCCTGTCCGCTCCCGTTCGTGGCCGCCATCCGGGGCGCCGCGCTCGGCGGCGGGTTCGAGCTCGCGCTCGGTTGCGATGCGCGCGTCGCAACCGTCGATGCGGTCGTCGGACTGCCGGAAGTGACGCTCGGCGTGATCCCGGGCGCCGGCGGAACGCAACGCCTGCCGCGGCTGGTGGGGCTCGCGGGTGCCATCGAAATGATTACGTCCGGCCGGCGGGTGACGGCGGCGGAAGCGCGACAGCTCGGGCTCATCGACATCGTGGTGGCGCACGACCTGCGGGCCGAGGCCGTGCGCTACGCGGCCCATCTCGCAGGGACCAAGCGGCGGATCCGCGATCTGCCGATTCCCTCCGCCGCCATGGAGGATGTCGAGCCGGCCGCCGCCGCGGCACTGCGCCGGGCGCGGGGAAACACAGCGATCGCGGAGGCGGTTGCCGCCGTGCGCCGCGCCGCGGATCTTCCCTTCGCCGCCGCCGTCGCGCAGGAACGCGCCGTGTTCCAGCGCCTGCGCGTGGGCGAGGAGGCGGCGGCGCTGCGCCATCTCTTCTTCGCCGAGCGCGAGGCGCTGCGCATTCCGGGCCTGGAAGGCGCGACCGCCCGGCCCGTCACGCGCGTCGGCGTCGTCGGCGGCGGCACGATGGGCTCCGGCATCGCCGCCTGCTTCCTCGACGCCGGCTTCCCGGTGACGCTCATCGAGCGCGACCGGCGCTCGCTCGAAGACGGCCTGGCCCGCGTTCAATCCGAATACCGCCGCAGCGTGGACGCGGGTCGCATCACCGCGGCCGAGAGCGAGCGGCGCCTTGCGCGCCTGTCCTCGGCGGCGCGGCTCGGCGCTGTGTCGGGCGCCGATCTCGTGATCGAGGCGGTGTTCGAGGACATGGCCGTCAAGCAGAACGTCATACGTGAACTCGACCGCATCCTGGCGCCGGGCTCGATCATCGCGTCGAACACGTCCTATCTCGACCTCGACGAACTCGCCGGGGCGAGGCGGCAGCCCGCCGACGTGGTCGGCATGCACTTCTTCTGTCCGGCGCGCGCCATGCGCCTCCTCGAGGTGGTGCGCGGCAGGGCGACCGCGCCCGATGTCGTCGTCACGGCGATGTCGCTTGCCCGCCGGCTCGGCAAGCTGCCGGTCGTCGCGCGCGTCGGAGAGGGCTTCATCGGCAACCGGATCTATTCGGCCTACCGCACCCAGTGCGAGTTCATGCTCGAGGAAGGAGCCTATCCGGAGCAGGTGGACGCCGCGCTCGTCGCCTTCGGCTTCGCCATGGGGCCGTTCGCGGTCGGCGACATGTCGGGCCTCGACATCGCGTGGCGCACGCGCCAGCGTCTTGCACCGCGTCGCGACCCCAAGGCGCGCACCTGCGATATCCTCGACCGGCTGTGCGCTGCCGGACGCTTCGGGCAGAAGAGCGGCGCCGGCTGGTACCGCTACGCGCGCGGCTCGCGCCGCCCCGAACCGGATCCCGAGGTGCGGGCCATCATCGAAGAGGCCTCGCAGGCGCGCGGGATTTCACGGCGCGCCTTCGGGGTCGAAGAGATCCAGTGGCGGGCGCTGACCGCGATGGTCAACGAGGCCGCCCTGCTGCTCGCCGAGGGCATCGCCGAGCATCCCTCCGACGTCGATCTGGCGATGGTCCACGGCTACGGTTTCCCCGCCGCGAAGGGCGGCCCGCTGTTCTGGGCAAGCCGCCGGCCGCGCGAGCGCATCCTCGCGTTCATCGAGATGCTCGCCGGCCTGACCGGCGAAGGCTTCCGCCGCGGTGACATGACGATCCTCGATCGCGTCGGTCGGCGCTGACCCAGGCTTGTCGCCGCCTCGCCGCTGCACCGCGGCAAGCATCGCGGCCGTCTGGCGAATCCGTCGTCCGATGGGTGGGAGCACGGCGTCAATGCCGGCGCGCAGCCGTTCGCGGCGGCACGTCGCATCAAGGCCGGCTGGCCTCGTGTGCGTGTCTCGCCGCCCCAGGCTGCGTTTCCCGCCACGGCGCGATCCCGGCATCCGAGTGTTGATTTAGTGGCATAAGATATGCCACATGCACGGCTGCCAAGAACGGGTGTGGCGCGCTGTCGCAGTTCGACCTGCACGACGAGCAGACACCGACAATCAACCGGGTGGGAGACACTAGGGGGACGGAATGTCAGTTGCTTCCGCAAAGCCAGAATTGGGAACGTCCGGCGCGTATGCGGCCTCGTCGGCTGCCACGCGGTGGCTCCAGCTGGTGTTCGGCATCATCTGTATGGTGATGATCGCCAACCTGCAGTACGGCTGGACGCTCTTCGTCAAACCGATCGACGACAAGTTCCACTGGGGACGGGCGGCGATCCAGGTCGCCTTCACGATTTTCGTGCTGACCGAAACCTGGCTGGTGCCCTTCGAGGGCTACCTGATCGACCGGTTCGGCCCGCGTGTCATGGTGGGCATCAGCGGCGTGCTCGTCGCCATCGCCTGGGTGATGAATTCCTACGCGAGCTCGCTCTTGACGCTCTACGTCGCCGCGGTGATCGGCGGCATCGGGGCGGGCATCATCTACGGCGCCAGCGTCGGCAACGCCCTCAAGTGGTTCCCGGATCGGCGCGGACTGGCCGCTGGCCTGACGGCCGCGGGCTTCGGGGCCGGATCGGCGCTCACCGTCATCCCCATCGCCAACCTGATCCACACCAGCGGCTACGAGGCCGCCTTCCTGTGGTTCGGTCTCGGCCAGGGCATCATCGTGGTGATCTTCGCGCTGTTCCTGCGCGCGCCCGCCCCGGGCGAGGTCGCGCCCGCGCCGACGGGCGTGGTTCAGCAGAGCGTGCGCGATCACGCGCCGGCCGAAGTTCTCAAGGCGCCCGCGTTCTGGTTGATGTACGTGATGTTCGTGATGGTCGGCGCCGGCGGGTTGATGGCGACCGCGCAGCTCGCGCCGATCGCCAACGACTTCAACGTGGCCGGCGTGCCGGTCTCGATCCTTGGCCTGACGTTACCGGCGCTCACCTTTGCGCTGTCGATCGATCGCGTGCTCAACGGAATCTGCCGGCCGTTCTTCGGCTGGGTTTCGGACCAGATCGGCCGCGAAAACACGATGTTCATCGCCTTCATGGCGGAAGGCATCGGCATCTACGCGCTGTCGCGGTTCGGCAGCGATCCGCTCGTTTTCGTGATCCTCTCGGGCCTCGTGTTCTTCGCCTGGGGCGAGATCTACTCGCTGTTCCCGGCGACCTGCACCGACATCTTCGGCCGCAAGTTCGCGACCACGAATTACGGGATGCTCTACACCGCGAAGGGGACGGCGTCGCTGCTGGTGCCGGCGGCGAACGTCGTCACGGTCTGGACCGGGAGCTGGACGGCCGTGTTCCTGATGGCGGCCGCCCTCAACATCCTGGCGGCGGTTCTGGCGCTGGTCGCGCTCAAGCCGCTGCGCAAGCGCGCCATCGCGGCGAGCTAACTCGACGTTAACTCCCGCGCCGGTGCGGACCATCGCGGCCGCACCGGCGCGCTCCCCGCAACGATTTTGCCGATCCGACAGGACCGACGTCTGCCGCCAGCGACAGCGGGTCGCGACCTGAGACGTTCCGGAACTTGCCACGATCTGGCATATTGTATAATAGCGTAACTACGGGATTTTCCTGAAGTCTCGCCGCTCACCGCCACGCTCATGACCAACAACGTTCCGCCGCGTAGCCGCCCCGCCGATACCTCCGCCCGCGTGGCGATCCCCCGGCTGGAGGACACCTCCACGTTCGCGGATCGCGCCTATGCGGCGCTCAAGGACGTCATCGTCTCGCTCGACATCTACGAGCAGCCGGACGAGGTGCGGCTCGACGAACGTCAGCTCGCGCAAGACCTCGGCATCAGCCGCACGCCGGTGCGCGAGGCGATGGCGCAGCTCGAGCGCGAGGGCTTCGTGCGCTCGGTGCCGCGTCGCGGCATCTACGTCGTGCGCAAGACCAAGCGTGAGGTGATCGAGCTCATCACCGCCTGGGCGGCGCTCGAAAGCATGGCCGCGCGGCTGATCACGACGAACGCGCAGGACGAGGAAATCGCCACGCTGCGCAAGATGTTCACCAAGTTCGAAGACGGCGTGCTGCACGCCAGGCTCGACGAATACTCCGAGGTCAACATCGAGTTCCACCAGACGATCATCCGCATGAGCGGCAATCGCGTGCTCATCGACCTCGCCGAAAATCTGTTCACGCACATGCGCATGATCCGTCGTAAGACCATCGGCGAGGACGATCGCGCCCAGCGGTCCATTCGCGATCACCTCAACATCATCCAGGCGATCGAGGCGCGTGATACGGAACGAGCCGAAGATCTCGTGAGAAACCACGCTCTCGGCCTGGCCGAGCACGTCGCTCGCCACGCCGATCATCTCGATTGACGGCAAGAATTCAGGGAGGCTTGTCATGGCCGAGGCCGCTGCGAAAGCGAAAGAAGCAACAACCGCAGCCGAATCCGAGCGCGAACTGACCGACGGTTTTCACCTCGTCATCGACGCGCTCAAGCTCAACGGCATCAACACGATCTACGGCGTGCCCGGGATTCCGATCTCGGACCTCGGTCGCATGGCGCAGGCGGCCGGCATGCGCGTGCTGTCGTTCCGCCACGAGCAGAACGCCGGCAACGCGGCGGCGATCGCCGGCTTCCTGACGAAGAAGCCCGGCATCTGCCTCACCGTCTCGGCGCCCGGGTTCCTCAACGGCCTGACCGCGCTCGCCAACGCCACGACCAACTGCTTCCCGATGATCCTGATCAGCGGATCGTCGGAGCGCGAGATCGTCGACCTGCAGCAGGGCGACTACGAGGAAATGGACCAGCTCGCCATCGCCAAGCCGCTGTGCAAGGCGGCGTTCCGCGTGCTGCACGCCGCCGA
>CAZIGW010000191.1:0-13362 GCA_964538565.1 uncultured Hyphomicrobiales bacterium
GAAGAAGGACATCGAGGCGCGCGTCGGCCAGATCAAGGCGCAGATCGAGGAGACCACCTCCGACTACGACCGCGAGAAGCTGCAGGAGCGGCTCGCCAAGCTCGCCGGCGGCGTCGCGGTGATCCGCGTCGGCGGGGCGACCGAGATCGAGGTGAAGGAGAAGAAGGACCGCGTCGAGGACGCCCTCAATGCGACCCGCGCCGCGGTCGAGGAAGGCATCGTGCCGGGCGGCGGGGTGGCGCTTCTGCGCGCCAAGAAGGCCGTCGGCCGCATCTCCAACGACAACCCGGACGTCCAGGCCGGCATCAACATCGTGCTCAAGGCGCTCGAAGCACCGATCCGGCAGATCGCCGAGAACGCGGGTGTCGAGGGCTCGATCGTGGTCGGCAAGATCACGGACAACAAGTCCGAGACCTTCGGCTTCGACGCGCTGAACGAGGACTACGTCGACATGGTCGACAAGGGCATCATCGACCCGGCCAAGGTCGTGCGCGCGGCGCTGCAGGACGCAGCCTCCGTTGCCGGCCTCCTCGTCACCACCGAGGCGATGGTCGCCGAACTGCCGAAGGAAAAGCCCGCGCCGGCCATGCCGGGCGGCGGCATGGGCGGAATGGGCGGAATGGATTTCTGATCCGCGTGGCGAACGCCGCCCGGCGAATCAAACAATCCGAAGTCGGCAGCAGCCGACTTCGGCGGGCGGCATGGACGGCATGGACTTCCGATCCGGCCGCCACACGCCGCCAAGTGCGAAGGGGCCGCGCGAGCGGCCCCTTTTTTTGATCTCGATCCCGCCGGACAATTGGATCTGAACTTGTTCTTGCACGCCTCGGTGCCTCGCCAAGCCTTCGGACGATCCATCCCGCACTCGCGGGGGGAAGTCGGCGAGCGCAGCGAGCCGGGACGGAGCCTTTCTGAAAGCGAGCCACCGCCAAAGTCGCCGGAGTCCTGCGACCAGAGATCCCCCTCCCCAACCCCTCCCCAGAAGGGGGAAAGAGTTGCGCAGAATTCGCGGCCGCGTTCCGACCAACCGATTTTCCCACGTCGAGATCAAACGAACGAAATTCCAAAAGGCCGGTCCCGATCGCCCTCGACCGGCCGCAGCGCCTCAATCCCCTTCGAGCCTCATGCGGAAGTGCAGCGCCTGGATGTCGAAGCCGTGGCGCACGTAGAAGCGGTGGGCGCCCGTGCGCGCGAAGCCGGAGTCGAGCACGAGGGTCGCGCACCCTGCCCTCCGCGCCTCCGCGGCAAGCGCCTCGAGCATTCGCCGGCCGCAACCCCGAGAGCGCATGTGCGGCGCCGTCACAAGGTCGTCGACGTAGAGAAAGCGTCCGCGCGAGAGACTTTCTCCGAAACGATAGCCCGCATAGACGACGGTTTCGCCGGCGATCCGCCCGACCAGCACCCGGTAGCCGCCCGCCTCCTGGCGGCGAACCTGGGCGAGAAACGCGGCTTCGTCCTGCAGGTTCGGCCGCAGCTCCCTGATCACCGGAAAGCAGGCGCGAAGGTCGGCCTCGCTTTCGGCGCGGCCGATTTCAAGCGAAACGGGGGATTTCGACGGGCGCGAGGCGGGATCCGACGGCGGCATGCAAACGACTCCGGGCCGGGCGCGGGCCGCCCGGCTTGGCCCCGGGACCGGCAGATAACAGATCTTGCGTGCGCGGGAAACGGCCGGGCGATCAGAAGCGATAGTTGAGCGCGCCGCGCACCAGGTTGACGGCCATGCCGCTGTTGGTCGCCGTGCCGCCCGGCACCGAAAGGCTTATGCCCTTGTCGGCGAAGTTCAGATAGAGATACTCCGCGCGCAGCATCCAGCGATCGTTCATCGCCCAATCGACGCCGCCGCCGACCGCGAAACCGATGTGCACCGCGCTGGTCGAGGCGGAGGCCGAGCTCGAGGCGACGAACACCGGCGTGCCGCCGCCGGTGTCGAAGGTCGTGCCGCCGACCGTGAGCGTCGACTTGATCTCGCCGTAGGCAAGCCCGCCCGTGATGTAGGGCAGGAAGCGGTCGTGGGCATAGCCGAGGCGTCCGCGCACCGTGCCGAACCACTCGAGGCTCGTCTCGATGCTCGCCTGACCCGCGAACAGCCCGTCGTCCGGATTGTTGATCGCGAGGTTGAATGGCGCGCTGCCGGTCCCCTTGATGCCCGACCAGCTGATGTCCGCCTCCAGGCCGAACACGGCGCGACCGAGCTGGTGGTTGTAACCGAGCTGGGCGCCGAACACACCGCCGCTCGGGTCGGCGTCCGGAATCGCAAACGGCCCGGGCACCGGCGCCGTCACCACCCAGCCGGGCGCGAGCGGGACGGTCGACGGGTCCACGACTCCATTCGAACTGGAATCGCCCCAGCCGTAGCCGCCGTGAATGCCGGCGTACCAGCCTTCCCAGGAGAAGATCGGGCTCATGACTGGGACGGGAGCGGGAGATCGGGCGAAGGCGCCGCCGGTCGATCCCACGAGCGCCACGGCCGCCACCAGCAATTCCTTGCGCATCTCGTCTCCCCCCTTGCACGGTGACCAAGCCGCGACTGCGGTCGAGTGGACCCATCTCGGCAGAAACCGCCTCGGCGGCATTGTCATACCGGTCATGACGTTGGATCAACCCGACTGCGGGGTTGTGAACAGGGCGGGAGCGCCTTTTGGTATTGCGTGGTGCCCGAAAGCCACAAATCCGGACATGGGAGCCGCAAAGGCGGGCGGAGTCCCGCGCGCACCGCTGCGCCCGCCCCTGTGGCGTCGTCGCGCGATGAGCAGGAACTACGCAAAGCTACGCTGCGAAAGGTCGAGCGCCACGATCAGGGTCGTCTCCGGCCTGGGCACCGGCAGACGGCTGCAAAGACGGAAACGGCACCCCCGCGTTATGACCGGCCCTGCGAACACATGCCTCGTCGCCTCAGCCCCCGGTGTTCGCCTTTCGCTGGTCGTCAGCCCCGTGCCGTTGCCCACCTCGGAATTCCGCAGCCGCATCGCGCGACCTCCTCGCGCGGACGGCCCGATCGCGGCGCCGGCATTCTGTTACGGTCCGTGATGGCGGATCAATCGACGAAATGCGACCTTGGTCGAGGACTTCGCGGTTTTCGTTCCGGCTGCGGCAGGTTTGCAACAACTGACGCTTCGTCAAAAAAGCCCCCGGACGTGGCCGGGGGCTGGGTGCGCACCGAACCGCACGGTGTGTGCGGCCGGGATTCTCGCAGGCCGGAACGCCCTGCAACCCTCGGTTTCGGCGCGGCCGAAACCGTCGTCGCGTCCCCGCGACAAGCAGGCGTCTTCCTGCACGTTTCGTAACCGCCGGCGAACGTCTCCGGCCCCTTTTCTCGTACCACGCCGCAGGGTCACCGATCATTGCCGAACCGAACGGCGGCGTGCGATGTGCACAAGTCTTTTGCCGGCGCGGCTCTGACCGAACGTTCGGCGACGCGAACGTTGCGGCGTTGCCGGCCGAAAACTGCTCATCTCGCACGTTTGCCGCGAGATCAATTGGTGGCCGGGCGAAAGCGAAGACTTCTGCCGCCCTGCAGGATCAGCACGTCGTCCTGAACCCGCCAGCTCGTGACCTCAAGCAGCGCCGCCAGCATATCCTCGTCGGCGCGCATGCGCTCGGGATCGCATTGCCGATCGGTCTTGGCGCCCGTCAGGATCGTCACGGTGTCGCCGGCCACGACAAACTGCGCCGTCACGCTGTTGCACCACAGGTCGATCGTGCCGCGGCCGTTCGACTCGACTTCGATCGTGGGCACGCGCTTTCCGCCCTTCATTGCCGGGGCGTCGAGAAGCAGTTCCTGTCCGTAGGGGAATTCGGCCTCGGCGCCCACCGCTCCGGCCAATGGCACCAACACGATGGTGGCCAGCGCCAGGCATCCTGCCAGCCGACGAAAGCCGGCGCCGCACCGCTTCCCTCGCACCCTCGTCGAATCCGTTCCGAAACGCACGCCGATCTCCTCACGTAACTCGTTCGCGACATTCCGCGGCGTCGCTCCGATCGCCCTTTCCGCCGCTGCCCCGCGCGGCGGATAAGCACGGAGGAGAGCGGAGACGTCAAGGCGAACTTCCGCCTCCCCTCTTGCGTCTCGCGTTCACGCGGCTGTGCGAAAAAATTCCGCCGTGCGATGCTAAGAAGCAACTGACCTAAGGGGAGAGAACCCATGGACCAGCGAATCATCGCCCTCTACGACCGCTTCACCCACGGCGCGATGAGCCGCCGCGACTTCCTCGACCGCGCCGCGGAGATCGTCGGATCGGCGGCCGCCGCGGCGGCGATCCTGCCCTTGCTGCAGAACGACTACGCCAGGGCGGAGACGATCCCGGCCAACGATGCGCGGCTCATCTCGGAGACGGTCTCCTATGACGCGCCCGGCGGCAGGATCTCCGACTACCTCGTCCGCCTCAAGGAGAACGCCAGGCGACCGGCGGTCATCGTGGTGCACGAGAATCGCGGGCTCAATCCGCACATCAGGGACATCGCGCGCCGTCTGGCGGTCGCCGGCTATCTCGCGTTCGCGGTCGACCTGCTCTCGGCCTCAGGCGGCACGCCCGCCGACGAGGACGAGGCGCGCGACACGATCGGCAAGCTCGATCTCGACGCCACCGAGAAGCAGCTCGCCGCGGCGGTTCCGTTCCTGGAGAAACACCCGCAATCGACCGGCAAGGTGGGCGCGGTCGGCTTCTGCTGGGGCGGCGGCATGATCAATCGCCTCGCGGTCGTCAGCCCCGACCTCAAGGCGGGGGTCGCCTACTACGGCTCCCAGCCTCCGGCCAGCCGCGTCCCGGCGATCCGCGCGCCGCTGCTGCTGCACTACGCCGGGCTCGACGATCGCATCAACGCGGGCATCGCCGCCTACGAGGCGGCCCTGAAGGCGAACAACAAGCGCTACACGATCCACGTCTATCCGAACGTCAATCACGCGTTCAACAACGACACCAACGCGCCGCGCTACAACAAGCAGGCGGCCGACCTCGCCTGGAGCCGTACGCTTGCGTTCTTCAAGGAGAATCTCGGCGCGCCACAACGGTCGTAGACCATCGCCGGCTTGCGCGGCGGCGCTGCGCAACCCCTCGCCCCGGGCTTGAATGTGACGCGCCCCCGCGCGGGCGTCACCTGGCTCCGTCGCGCAGAGGTCGATTTCCAGGCCAAGCGAGACCTCCGGTGAGGGGATCAGGAGTCCTGTCTGATCCCCTCACCCGGATCGCCGTGGCGGTCCGACCTCTCCACCGGGAGTGGTGAAGATTGCCTGTCGTCAACGCGTGTAGACGACGCTCGGCAGCCAGAGGACGATCTGCGGGAACAGGATGCAGAGGCCGACCCCGATCCACTGCAGCGCCATGAAGTTGACCGAGGCGCGGAAGATCGTCGCCATGCTGACTTCCGGCGGCGCCACGCTCTTGAGATAGAACAGCGAGTAGCCGAACGGCGGGCTCAGGAACGCCATCTGCATGTTCACCATGAAGATGACGCCATACCACAGCGGCACGTCAGACGGTGCCACCCCCGAGAAGCCGAGCAGCCCGCCCCACTCCAGGTTCTTCATCATCGGCAGGAAGATCGGCACGGTGAGCAGCAGGATGCCGACCCAGTCGAGGAACATGCCGAGCACGAACAGGATCACCATCATCAGCATGAGGATCCCGTAGGGCGGCAGGCCGGTGCCGAGGATCGATTCGGCGACGAATTCCTGTCCGCCCTTGACGATGAAGAAGCCGACGAACATCGTCGCGCCGAAGAAGATCCACATCACCATCGCGGTCGCCTTCAGGGTCGAGATGGCGGCCTCGTGGACGTTGACCCAGTTCAGCCTGCGGTGCATCGCCGAGACGACGAGCGCCCCGAAGGTGCCGATGCCGGCGGCTTCCACCGGCGTCGCGATGCCGACGAAGATCACGCCGAGCACCAGCAGGATGAGCAGGATCGGGGCGATGGTGTTCTTGAGCAGCCGCAGCTTCTCGCGCCAGTCGACCCGCTCCTCGGGCGGCAGCGCCGGCCCGAGCTTCGGATTGATGTAGCAGCGGATCGTCACGTAGGAGACGTACATTCCCGACAAGAGCAGTCCGGGAAAGATCGATCCGACCAGCAATTCGCCGAGCGACTGCTGCGCGACGACCGCGTAGACGATGGCCATGACGGACGGCGGGATCAGGATTCCGAGCGTTCCGCCGGCGAGCAGCGATCCGCAGGCGAGCTTCTGGTCATAGCCGCGCTTGAGCATGGCCGGCAGCGCGATCATGCCCATCGTCACCTCGGTGGCGCCGACGACCCCCACCATGGCGGCGAGCGCCGTGCAGGCGATCACGGTGGCGGACGCGAGCCCGCCCTTGATCGACCCGAGCCACTTGTAGATGGCGTCGAACAGTTCCTCGATGATGCCCGCGCGCTCCAGCATCGCAGCCATGAAGATGAACAACGGCACGGCCGAAAGCTGGTAGTCGGTCATGAACGGAAAGATGCGCGCCGGCATCATGTTGAGGATGGCGGAATTGCCGAACAGGAACAGGAAGATCGTCGCCAGACTTCCGGTGCAGAACGCCATCGGCAGTCCGAGCGCCAACAGCAACGCGAGCGAGCCGAACAGAAGGACCGTCAGCCACGCAATGTCGATTTCAAGCCCCATGGCTCACGGCCCCCCCGCGCGCGAGAAACACCACGTCCTTGATGAGTTTTGACAGCCCCTGCAGCGCGATGAGCGCGGCGCCGATCGGAATCATCAGCTTGACGGGCCAGTACTGCACGCCCCACTCGGTGAACGAGACCTCGCCGAGATTGACGGCATCGAGTGCGAACTTCGCTCCGGTCCAGCACATCGTGAGAGTGAAGATGAAGAAGAAGATCGACGTAAACACGTCGGCGACCGCCTTCCCGCGCGGCGAGAACTGCGTGTAGATGACGTCGACACGAACGTGCTGATCCTCATGGTAGGCGAAGGCGCCCGCCAGCATGTACTGCATGCCGTACATCAGGAACATGCTCTCGTGCACCCAGTTCGTGGGAGAATTGAAGACGAAGCGGGCGATCACCTCGTAGTAGTAGGCAAAGACCGAGATCACCGCCCAGTAGGCGACGAATTCTCCGATCCTGATGTTGAGCGTGTCGATCGCGTCGGTGATGCGCGTGTGCAGTCCGAGCGTCGGGTCCTCGTGGGTGCCCGCCGGCGTCACGTCCGGCACGTGCCCTTCGGGGGCGGCAAGCTCGGCCCGCTCGCGGATGTTCGCGCGCCTGACGAGGCCCGGCAGCAGCACCGCGTCGACCGCCATCAGCGCCGCCAGCAGGATCGCCAGCCAGCGCGAGATGCTGTTCGCATTTTCGAGCTCCGCCTCGGCAGCGTCGAAGTCGGTCTTGGCCTGCTGCTCGGTTGCCTCGGCCTTCGCCAGACGATCGGCGATCTCCGGCGTCGCCTGCACGCCCGTGGCGGGTCTTGCCCGGTTGACCAGGACATGGGCGGACTCGAGCGCCGCCCGGGTGCGCGAGACATCCTCGCGCGCGTCGCGCGTGTTCGCGTTGAGGTGCAGGATCGCGAGGAAAACCGGGAGAAATACGAATCCCCAGTAGCTGCGCAGATAGAGTCGATGCAGGCCCATGATCCCGGCCGTGGCCCAGAACAGATAGGCGATGAACAGCGACACGCGACGCGGCGCGCCGCTGCGGATCTGGCGCCGCGTCAGATAGATCGCAATCGGCGGAAAGAGGATCAGCGTGCCCCAGTAGAGCCAATGGGGCAGCACGAAATTGAGGTTCGGCATGCGTGCCTCGGATCGCTACGGCTGGATTTTTTGACATGGAGACGGGAGAGGCGCCCGTGCCGCCTCCCCCGCGATCGAAGGATCGTCGTCGTTGCGTCGCCCGATCAGAGGTCGAGCTTCTGCCCCTTGTACATGTCGGGCGTGACGTAGCCGAACGACGGAGCCTCCATGACTTCCAGCTGCAGCTTGAAGACCCGAGCCGCGTCCTTGTCCTTGTTGGCCCACTTGAACCAGATCGGCACCGCGACCCGCTGGAACTTCTCGAGGTCTTCGACCGGCAGGCGATTGACCTCGGTGCCCGCCTTCGCGAACTTGTCCCACGCCTCCATGTCGGCCTTCTGGATCGCCGCATGGTGGATGCGGGAATAGACCTCGATCTCGTCTTCCACCCACTGCTTCATCTTCGGCGAGAGCTTGTTCCAGTGGGCCATGCCGACGCAGAAGTCCATCAGGTCGACCGGCTGGTAGATCGACTCGAGACCGCTCGGACCCATCCAGATGTACTTCGTCACCTGCTGGAACCCGAGATCCCAGTTCACCGCCGGCCCGGTGTAGTCGGCCGCCTCGATCGTGCCCTTCTCGAGCGCGGAGAACACCTCGCCGCCCGGCAGCAGCGTCGTCCGGGCGCCGACGGCGGCGAAGCCCTCGGCGATCATGCCGCCCGGCACGCGCAGTTTCAGCCCCTTGAAGTCCTCGATCGAGCGGATCGGCTTCTTCGAGTGGATGATGTTGGGGCCGTGGTGGATGCGTCCGACGTAGTAGAGATTTTGCTTGGCGAAGATCTCGCGCGCGACCTTGAGACCGTCCTTCGAGTAGAAGAACACGTCCCATTCGTGCGGATAGCGCAGGCCCATCAGGTAGGAGGACAGGAACGCCGTCGCCGGCAGCTTGCCGGCCCAGTAGAGCGTGAACGAGTTCATCGCCTCGAGCACGCCGTTCTTCACGCCGTCGAGCAGTTCGAAGTCGCCGACGATTTCCTTGGCCGCGTAGGGCTTGAACTCGAGCTCGCCGCCCGTCTTCTCCTTGATGGTGCCGCACCATTCCTTGAAGGTGCTGAGGCCGACGCCGGCCGGCCACGACGTCTGAACCTTCCAGGTCGTGGTCTGCGCCGCTTGCGCATTGCGGACGTAAGGCGCCGCGACCGTCGCGGCGCCAGCGGCCGCAGCCGTGCCGATGAAGCTTCGGCGTGTTTTCAGGCTCGAAGGATTGGAATCGTGTTTCTCCATGTCGCCCTCCCAGAGCGGTGGTGTGCGTCTAAGAGAACAACCCGCACCCGGGTTTAGTCACCGCTCTGAAAAAGCAGTCTGAGGCTTTTGCCGCCCGGCGACAATGGTCGCTTTCCGACCGGCGGTGGGGAACGGTCGGGACCAATCAAAAGCGTCAGCAAAATATTCAGTTCCGCCAACAGCTTGCGCTGGCTCGCCGGGGCCGGTCGCTGCGGTGCGCGCCCGATTTCGACTGACCTGCGACCGCCGGTCGCCGTCCGGTCTCGCGATCGCAAGCGAGCGGACGCGGCCTGCGCCGCGCCACTCGTGTGCGCCTGCGGGATCGCCTACAGCCCGGCGATGCCCGGGAAGAACAGATAGGCCGCGATGCTGATCACGATCAGATAGCCCAGCATGAAGAGCGTCCAACCGAAGTTGTGACGGATCACCTCGCCCTCGTTGCGTACGAAGCGCGTCGTCGAGACGCCGACGCTCGCGGTCTGCGGCGCCACGGGCTTGCCGATCTCGGCGCCGACGGAGTTCACGGTCGGCAGCAGCAGCGGCGGGAAGTTGAGGATCTGCCCGACCAGCGCCTGGAACTTGCCGAACATGGCGTTCGTCGACGTATTGCTGCCCGACAGGGCAACACCGATGAAGCCGAGGATCGGCGCCACGACGATGAAGAAGACGCCGAGCGAGGAAAACGCCTTGGCGAGCGAGGCCGCCATGCCGGAGAAGTTGTAGACGTAGGCGAGCCCGAAGATGAACACGCCGACCAGGCAGGCGCCCCACATCTGCTTCCACGTCGTGGACCAGATCTCGCCGAGTTGCTTGCCGTTCACGCCCAGAAGCACCGCCACGATGATCCAGGAGGCGAGGATCGCCGAGCCGCCGACGAACGGAGTCCAGTTGAAGACCGCCGCGATCGTCGCGCCCTCCGTGATGGAGGACGCCGCCGTCACCTGCATGTGGAGCGCGACGATACCGGGCAGCTTCGACCACGGACCGGTCCAGGCGACGACGACCACGATCAGCACCGCGATGGGAAGCCACGCCTGGACGATGTCGCGTCCCGTCAGCCCATGCGCCTCGGCTGCGACGGCCGCGCCCGTGATCGGCTTGCCGCCATAGCCAAGCACCTCCGCCGGCTGCCAGACCTTGAGCAGGGCGAGCAGACAGACGAAGCAGACGATGGATCCGGCGACGTCAGGCAGGTACGGACCGAGGAAGGTTCCGACCGGCAGTTGCCCGGCGATGTAGCCGAGCGACCCGACGATGGCGAGCGGCCAGGCCCCCCACATGCCCTTTCGGCCGGTGACGAGATAGAGGAGAATCCACGGCGGCAGCAGCGCCAGAATGGCGACGATCTTGCTGATCGATCCCGACAGTGCCAGCAGCGGATAGCCGGTGACGGCCGCGAGCGCGATGATGGGCGCGCCGAGCGCGCCGTAGGAGACGGGGGCGTTGTTGGCGATCGCCGCCACCCGGACGGCGTCGAGATCGGGAATGCCGAGCGCAATCAGGATCGGCGCGACGAAGGCCCACGGATAGCCGAAGCCGACGAGGCCCTCGAGCAGGGCGCCGAACGCCCACGCGAACAGAATGGTCTGGACGCGAACGTCCTGCGTGCCTTGCGAGACGAGCCAGCGGCGCAGCTTGTCGAACGTTCCGGTGACAACGAGCGTGTTGAACAGCATCACGCCCCAGAACGTGATCCAGTCGACGTTCCAGACGCCGGTCGCCGACCCGTACAGATAGGCGCGGATCCCATCGCCGACCGGCATGTGCCAGACCCAAAGCCCGAGCGCGAGCGTGATCAGCGAGCCGACGAGCGTCGCCACCCAGGCCGACCAGCGCAACACGGCCAGCATGAACAGCAGGGCGGCAACCGGAATCAGCGCAATCAGCCAGGTGAGAAAGAGATTGCCGACAGGATCGAGAATCTGCGTGAACACGTGCATGCCCTCCCCTGAATGAACCCGGTGCCGTCTCGCAGACGGCGGGAAGCGCTCGCCCCCGATCGGCGCGGGCGTCAGCCGAATTCAGAATGGTCGGGTCTTCAAGCTGACGATGTCGTGCCGACCGTTCGGAATCCGGTACCAACGCACGCCGCCTCTATTCGCCTGTTGCACTCGCCCCAGGCATTCACCCGCGCACGATATCAAAGGGAGGGCGCGAGGTTAACCGGGCGCGCGAACGCTTCGCGGGAGCATGCGCGTAAAATCCGCATAAATCTTTCGCCTGACGGGCGCCGCAGCGCGGAGGACGTGGGAAATCCGCGTGCGTCCAGCACGTTGCGCGCCGGGCCACGCGCGATCACAAGACCGTCAAATACCTTTGCGTCAACCCGCGGCCGCAATTCACTGCGCCGGCTTGATGCCAAGCAGCTTGCCGACGGCCGTGACCTGCGCGCGCTGCTCGGCGAGCGCCGCGGCGAACTCCGCGGCCGTGCCCGGCACGATGATCTGCCCGGTCGCGGTGAGCCGCGAAACGATGGCGGGGTCGACGGCCGCGGCCTTGATGTCGGCCGCGATGCGGTCACGCACGTCGTTCGGCAGGCCCGGAGGGCCGAACAGGCCGGTCAAGCCGTCGAAGCCGAGATCCGGAAAACCTGCCTCCTTGACGGTCGGAATGTCGGGCGCGCTCGCGGCGCGCTCGCGGTTGGTGACGGCGAGCACGCGCACCTTGCCGGCCTGCACCTGCGGCCGCACGATCGCGTAGGCGCCGATGTAGAGGTCGATGCGTCCCTCGGCGAGATCGTTGACCGCCGAAACCGTGTCGCGATACGGGATCTTGGTCATCGTCAGGCCGGCCTGCTTGAGATAGCCGGCGAACAGGAAGTCGTTGAGGCTCGTCGCCGTCGCCCAGTTGAGCTTTCCGGGCCGCGCGCGTACCGCCGCGACGAGGTCGGCGACCGACTTCACGTCGAGCGAAGCCGGCACCGCGAGCGCGACGATCGTGCTGGTCACGCGCGCGATCGGCGACAGCTGCGCCGGATCGTAGGACAGCTTCTCGTAGAGATACGGATGCGCCGTGAACGATCCGGTCGGCGTGAACAGCAGAATGTGGTCGTCATGCGCCGTGATGAACGCATTGATCGCCACGATCGAATCGCCGCCCGGACGATTCTCCACCACGACCGGCTGGCCCCACTTCTGCGAGAGCCGGTCCGCGAACATGCGCGCCGTGATGTCGACACCGGCGCCCGCGCCGATCGGCAGGATGAACTTGACCGGACGATCCGGCCACGAGAGCGCCGGCGATCCCGAGTTGCACCAGGCGACGGCCGCGAGCCCGACCGCGGCCCAGAACCGGAGCTTCATCCATTCACGCACTGATCCCTCCCAATCCTTGGCGGCACCCGTCGCACGGCCGACCGGCGCGGGTGAACCCATCCGCCGGCGCGCATCACGCCGGCGTGCCCTGCGGCTCCCAATGCTCGGCGCTGGCGCCCGCGAGCGCGCGCACACGTTCCTCGTCCTTGGCGAATTCGGCGGCGACGCCCGAATACACCACGCGCCCGTCGTCGAGCACATAGGCGCGGTCGGCGATCTCGACGGCGGCGCGCACGTTCTGCTCGACCAGCAGAACGGAGATGCCCTGCTGGCGCGCCTCGACGATCACCTTGAACACTTCCTGCACGATCAGCGGCGCCAGCCCCTGCGACGGCTCGTCGAGCAGGATCAGCTTCGGGTTGAGCAGCAGCGCGCGCGCGATCGCCAGCATTTCCTGCTCGCCGCCCGAGAGCTGCCGTCCCTTGTTGGACTTGCGCTGCGCCAGTCGCGGGAACAGCTCGTAGATCCGCCCGATCGTCCACGGCCCCGGACGTTCGAGCGGCACCTTGAGGTTTTCCTCGACGGTGAGGTTCGCGAAGATGCGCCGGCCCTCCGGCACGTAGCCGACGCCGAGCGCGGCCACCCGGTAGGGCGGCCAGTCGGTGGTCGCGTGCCCGAAGATGCGCACCACGCCTTCGCGCGCGTGCGTCAGCCCGACGAGGCTGCGCAAGGTCGTGCTCTTGCCGGCGCCGTTGCGGCCGAGCAGCGTGACGATCTCGCCCTCGCGGACCTCGAGCCCGACCCCGTGCAGGATGTGGCTCTTGCCGTAGTAGGTATGGAGGCCCTCGGCCTCGAGCGCCACGCCGCTCATGCTGCGCTTTTCCCCAAATAGGCCGCTTGCACCGCTTCGTTCGCGGCGATCTCCCGCGGCGTGCCTTCCGCCAGCATCGTGCCTTCCGCCAGTACCATGATCCGGTCGGCGAGATGGAACACAACGCGCATGTCGTGCTCGATGAGGACGATGGAAAGCTTCTGGTCGCGATGCAGCTTCCGGATGAGCTGGGTGATGTCGTAGGTCTCCTGATCGCCCATGCCGGCGGTCGGCTCGTCGAGCAGCAGGAGCCGCGGCTTGAGCGCGAGCGCCATCATGATCTC
>CAZIGW010000192.1:0-13000 GCA_964538565.1 uncultured Hyphomicrobiales bacterium
CCTGCCGCCCGTAGCGGAAATGCAGGGACGACGGCGAGGGTATGGTCATCTTCGCCGTCGCCCGCGTGTGCGCCTGCACGAAGCGGAAATGGTCGAGCATCGGGTGGCCGGAAAAGGCCCCAAGCCTGCCCTTCACGCGCAGGAGCACCGGCTTCGGCTGCGGCCCCTGGAACTTCACCTTGCGCTCGCCGACGTAGGATTCGACGCCGTCGAGCCGCTCCAGAAAATCGATCTGCCAAAAGGCGCGGCGGAACTCTCCGTCGGTGATCGACTTCAGGCCGATCTCCTCCTGTTTCCTGATGATCTTCTCGATTTCCCGATCCTCGACGACGGTGAGATCCGCGGCGCTGATCTCGCCGCGCTCGCGCCTCGCGCGCGCCTCCTTGAGCGGAGCGCTGCGCAGCAGGGAGCCGACGTGGTCGGCGCGAAAGGGAGGCTGGGTCCGGATCACGCGGGATGTCCTCGAACGGGAAAGTGGCGTTGAATAGATTCGTGTCGGCGCACGTTGTCGAACAACATGGGCGCGCGCGCAAGAGCCCGCGCGCCGCGCCCGTCTCGCATGTCAGGACATCCGCCGCAAACCCGCCTCAAGCCGTCCTGCCGACGTTCTGCAGCACGAAGTCGTAGTCGATGAGATAGAACGGCTCGTTCATGACCTCGCCGGTCGGCGCCTTGCTGCCCGGCGGCTGCTTCTGAAATTCGACGATCAAGGGCTTCTTCACGCCGAACACCACGTCGGTCTCGATGTACTCGTCGCCGTCGCGGAACAGGTGGGTCACGACCCCCTTGTAGCCCGGCGCCTTCACGTGGAAATGGATGTGCGCCGGACGGAAATGGCTGATGCGGGTGCGCTTCATCAGTTCGCCGACGGTGCCGTCCATCGGGATCGTGTAGCCGATCGGCGCGACGGTGCGGATCGTGTAGGCGCCGTCGGCGCCCGTGCGGTAACAGCCGCGCATCCAGGGACCGTCGACGTCGCGCTGCGCCTCGTAGAGCCCCTCCCCGTCCGTCTGCCAGATGTCGAGGATCGCGCCGTCGACCGGCTTGCCGTCGGTGCCGCGCACCGTCCCGCGCACGAAGCAGGGCTCGCCGGGCGCGCCATCGGCCATGTTGCCGCCGTTCGGGATCTCCGGCGAGCCGGCGATGTGGAACGGACCTTCCACGGTGCTCGGCGTCGCTTCGCTCGGCAGCCGGTTGTTGATGGCGTCGACCAGCATGCTGACGCCGAGGACGTCGGAGAACAGGATGAATTCCTGCCGCTTGTCGGTGCACATCTGTCCGGTGCGGGTCAGCCAGTCGATGGCGCTCGCCCACTCCTCCTGCGTCGGCTCGATCTCGCGCACGAAGGCGTGGACGTGCTTCACCAGCGCGGTCATGACCTGGCGCAGCCGGGGATCGGGGATGTTGCTCCACCGCTCGATCGCGAGATCGGTCAGGTTGTTCTCTGTCACATAGGGCATCGTTCACTCCCATCGACTTCTTGCCGCCCGGCCTCGCCCGGACGTCGTCTTATCGCGATCCTAGAGCATTTTCCGGCGAAGTGGATACCGGTTCGCCGCAGAAAATGCGACCAGATACGGAGCCGAGAGCACGTTGCATCTTCGTCAGATCGGAACGTGCTCCGGAGGCGCGATTCGCCGAAGCGGAAACCGGGCTTGCGCAAGATCGCACTGTCATTTTACAGCCCGGCGCATGATCGTGGCGGGCGAGCCGCCCCCTCCGCCGCACCGCGAGCGCCGGTTTCACGCCCGGGCCGCGATCTCCGAGCGTACGATGCGGGCGCCTTCCACCATGGCGCGCAGTTTTCCGAACGCCGTCTCCCGCGACAGGTACTTCATGCCGCAGTCGGGGGCGACGACCAAGCGCTCGGCCGGCACGTAGGGCAGAGCCCGGCGAATGCGCTCGGCCACCGTCTCCGGCGTTTCGACCGCGGGGTCGGCGAGGTCGATGACCCCGAGCATGATGGTCTTCGACGGCAGTTCGCGCAGCACCGCGCAGTCGAGGCGCGGCTGCGCCGCCTCGATCGAGATCTGTCCGGCGCGCGAGCGCTCGAGCTCCGACAGGAAGGAATAGCCGGACGGCTTCTCGTGCACCACGGCGGCATAGCCAAAGCAGATGTGCACCGCCGTCGCTCCGCTAACGCCATCGAGCGCCCGGTCGAGCGCCCTGACCCCGTAGCGGCGCGCCTTCTCGGGCCGTGCCTGCATCCAGGGTTCGTCGATCTGGACCACGTCGGCGCCGGCGGCGAACAGGTCCTTGATCTCGGCGTTGACTGCGGCCGCGTAGTCCATCGCCACCGCCTCTTCGTCGCGATAGAAATCGTCCTGCGCCTGCTGCGCCATCGTGAAGGGACCCGGCACCGTGATCCGGATCATGCGATCGGTGTTGGCGCGCAGGAAGGCAACGTCGCGCGTCTCGACCGCGTGGCGGCGCCGGATCGGCCCGACGATGCGCGGCACCGGAATCAGCTGGCCGCTGCGGTTCGGCACCAGGCCGGGATTGTCGAGATCGATGCCGTCGAGGGCGGTGGCGAAGCGGTTGGAATAGCTTTCGCGCCGCTGCTCGCCGTCGGTGATGATGTCGAGGCCGGCGCGTTCCTGGTCGCGGATGGCAATGAGCGTCGCGTCGTCCTGCGCCTCCTGCAGCCACGGCGGGGCGACGCGCCAGAGCTCCTCCGCGCGCACGCGCGGCGGCATCTGCTTCGCGAGCTTCTGCCTGTCGATCAGCCAGTCGGGCTGCGGATAGGAGCCGACCAGCGTGGTCAGGAGCGGCTGTGCCTTCGTTGCGTTCACGATCGGTGTTCCGGTTGAACGCGGCGGCGGCTGCGCGCCGCCGCGTCCTTTTCCCGACTACTTCTTGGCGTCGGCGAACGGATAGATCACCTCGCCCGACCGATACTGCGGCGGATCGACGACCACCTGGGTCGACAGATCGCGGAACTGGCCGAGATCGTTGGACTTGATGTTCTGGAACTGCACCTGGAGCATGCGCGGGGCGACCCACTCGCCGCTTGGGCCGAACGCGACGTCGCCGACCACCGTCTTGAACGTCGTCTTGCGGATGTAGTCGGCGAGCTTGTCGTCGTCGAGGCTCTTGGTCGCCTCGACCGCCTGCCCCAGCACCTGCAGATACGCGTAGGCCCACACCGGCATGTAGTAGCCGAGCGGATCGACGCCCTCCGCCGTCGCGCGCGCCTGGTACTTCTGGATGAGATCCATCGAGCCGGGGAACTTCATCTTCTCCACCGGCAGCCAGGTATCGTAGTTGACAATGCCGTTGAGCAGCGGACCGAGCTGCGTCTTGAACACCGTCGCCTGCAGGCCGACCATGGCGCCGCCGATCATCTTCGGCTTGAACCCGACCTCGTTGATCGCCTTCACCATGCCGACCGAATCGAGCGGATAGGAGCAGACCAGCACGAGGTCAGGGTTGGTCGCCTGGATAGCGCGCACGATCGGCGTGAAGTCGGTCGTCGAAGGCGGGTAGGTCTTGTCGTAGACGACCTTGAGACCGTACTTCTTGGCGTTCTCGCGCCCGCCGTCGGAGGTGGCGCGGCCGAACTCGGCGTCGGCCGCGACGATCGCGATCGTCTGCGGCTTCGGGTTCTGCGCCATCGCCACCCGGAAGAAGCCCTCGGTGAAAGCCGGCTTCGGCGTCGGACCCGTCGGGATCATCGAGAAATAGCGCGGGTACTTGAACTGGTCGTTGACGCCGGTGCCGAACAGGCTGACGAACAGCTTGTTCTTCTGCATCACCACCGGCAACGCCGGCGCGATCATGTTGGTGGCGTAGCCGCTGACCACGAGGTCGACCTTGTCGATGTCGAGCAGCTTGGTGTAGATCGCCGGCACGTTCGCGGGCGTGCTCTGGTCGTCGTAGTAGACGAGCTTCACCGGCCGGCCGAGCAGGCCGCCCTTGGCGTTGACGTCCGCCTCCCAGATCTTCATGGCGACGAGCGACGACTTGCCGTTCGGCGCCAGCGGACCGGTGAGCGCCATGCCGAAGCCGATCTTGATCGGCTCCTTGTTCTGGGCGTGCGCCGCGGCCGGCCAGATCGTCAGCCCGCCGGCCATCAAGGCCGCGGCGGCGTGGACGAGACACCGCCGGCTTACAGATGCGTTCATGCTTCCCTCCCGTGCTTCGGCTTCTCTCGACGTTGCGAGAGCTCTCGTTTGCGCGATCCGCGAGCGGGATCGCTCCGTCGCTCAGCCCCAGACCTCGCGCGCGATGTCGACCACCATGCGCAGCTTGGCCCATTGTTCCTCCTCGGCCAGGATGTTGCCCTCCTCGGTCGAAGCGAAGCCGCACTGCGGCGAGAGGCACATCTGCTCATGCGCGACGAAGCGCGACGCTTCCTCGATCCGCCGCTTGACGTCGTCCTTGTTCTCGAGCGTGCCGCTCTTGGTCGTGATCAGGCCGACCACCACCTGCTTGTTGCCCTTGGGCAGGAAGCGCAGCGGCTCGAAGCCGCCGGCCCGGTCGCTGTCGTATTCGAGGAAATAGCCGTCGTAGTTGACCTTGGCGAGCAGCGTCTCGGCGACCGGCTCGTAGCCGCCCTCCGAGATCCAGGTGGAACGGAAATTGCCGCGGCAGACGTGGGTGGTGATCACCATGTCGGCCGGCCGCTCGGCGATCGCGTAGTTGATGACGCGGGCGTAGGTCGCCTGCAGATGGTCGACGTCCTCGCCGCGCTCGCGCGCCTTCTTCATCTCCTCGGCGGAGCACAGATACGCCCAGACCGTGTCGTCGAACTGCAGATAGCGGCAGCCGGCGTCGTAGAATGCCCGCACCGCCTTGCGATAGGTCTTGGAGAGGTCGTCGAAGAACACCTCGAGGTCCGGATAGACCTCCTTGCTGATGCCGGCGCGGCCGCCGCGGAAGTGCAGCACGCTCGGGCTCGGGATGGTCATCTTCGGCGTCTGGCGCGTGTGCGCCTTGAGGAAGCGGAAGTGCTCCAGCATCGGATGGTCGGCCGGGAAATCGAGCTTGCCGACGACGCGCACGCTTTCCGCCTTGGTTTCGACCCCGTGGAACTGGATTCCGTGGTCGAGCTCGTAGCGCTCGCAGCCGCCGAGGTGCCAGAGGAAATCGAAATGCCACCAGGAGCGGCGGTATTCGCCGTCGGTGATCGACGACAGCCCGATTTCCTCCTGCTTCCTGATGATCTTCTCGATCTCGCGGTCTTCCACCTCCTTGAGCTGCTGGGCGGTGATCTCGCCCTTCGCCCGCTTGGCCCGTGCCTCCTTGAGCGCGCCCGAGCGCAGGATGCTGCCGACCTGATCGGCGCGGAATGGCGGACTTGTACGCTTCATCGGAACGTCTCCTTGCACGTCGCGTCGTGTTTCTGCGCCCCGCCCGGCAGCAGCGGCCGGCCCGGCGACATTCTGGAATCCCGCTCACGCTTGTCGAGGATCGGCGGCCGCGTCAACCACAAACCGTCTGCGCGTCCTGGCCTCGCAAGGTGGGCCGGGTCCCAACACTCGTCTGCGCCGGTTCGGCTCAATGCCGGGCCTTGTCGGTTCGCCGGGCGCCGGCGTCGGTGACGCCCAGGTAAGTTTCGAGGATGTGGCGGTCGGCCTTGATGGCCGCGCTCGCGCCCTCGTGGACGATCGCACCGCGCTCGAGGATCACCGCGCGGTCTGTGACGCCGAGAACCTTCTGGGCGTTCTGCTCGACCAGGATGGCGGAGAGGCCTTCCTGGCGGATGATGCGATCGAGCGCGGCGAGCAGCTCCTCGACGATGATCGGCGCGAGACCCTCGAGCGGTTCGTCAAGCAGCACGAGCCGGGGGTTGAGGACGAGCGCGCGGCCGAGCGCCAGCATCTGCTGTTCTCCGCCGGAGAGCTGGTTGCCGAGGTTGCTGCGCCGCTCGGCCAGCCGCGGAAAGAGTTCGTAGACCTTGGCGGGCGTCCAGCGACCGGGGCGCGCCACCGCCGTGAGGTTCTCCTCGACCGTCAGCGACTTGAAGATGTTGCGCTCCTGCGGCACCCAGCCGACGCCGGCGTGGGCACGCTGCTCCGGCCGAAGCCGGGTCAGATCGCGGCCGTCGAGGCGGATCTCTCCGCCGAAATAGCGCGTCACGCCGATGATCGAATTGACCAGCGTGGTCTTGCCCATGCCGTTGCGGCCGAGCAGCGCCAGCGCCTGGCCCTCGCCGACCGTCAGGGAGATCTCCGAGAGCACGATCGCCTCGCCGTAGCCGGCGGACAGCCGTTCGATGCGCAGGAGGTCAGACATGCACCGCCTCCTCGCCGAGGTAGACCGCCTTCACCCGCGGATCGCGCGCGACCTCCTCGGGGGCTCCCTCGACGAACAGCGCACCGTTGACGAGCACCGAGATGCGGTCGGCGAAGGAGAATACGATGTCCATGTCGTGTTCGATCAGCAGCACCGTGACGTCCGCCGGCAGCGCCGCGATGGTGGCGAGAATGTCCTGCCGCTCGGCTTCGGGCACGCCGGCGGCCGGCTCGTCGAGCAGCAGCACGCGGGGTTTGCAGGCGAATGCAAGCGCGATCTCGAGCAAACGCTGGCGGCCGTACGGCAGGACGGCGGTGCGTTCGTGCATCACGTCGGCGAGGCCGAAGCGCTCGATCAGGGCGACGACGTCTTCGATCACCTGCGGCTTGCTGCCGAGCAGGCGCCACCAGTCGGTGCCGGCGCCGAGCCGTTCGGATACGGCGAGCCCGATGGTCTCGAGCGGCGTCAAATCGGCGAACAACTGGTTGATCTGGAACGTGCGGGCGATGCCGAGGCGGACCCGCTCGTGCGGCTCACGGTCCGTGATGTCCTCGCCCTCGAGCAGAATGCGGCCGGCGGTCGGGCGCAGGACGCCGGTGAGCAGATTGACGAGCGTCGTCTTGCCGGCCCCGTTCGGACCGATGAGGGCATGCCGTGCCCCCTTGCGCACCCGCAGCGACACGTCGTTCGAGGCGGCGATGCCGCCGAAGCGCTTTTCGAGGCCCACGGTTTCGAGAACGAACGACATCGCTCAGCCGCCTCCCGTCGAGGACGGGCCGACCTTGGCGGCACCGCCCGCGCGCCAGCGACCGACCCGTTCGACGAACAGGCGCACCGGTGCCGTCCAGTTGCCGATGCGCTCGCGTCCCACCAGCACGATGAGGACCAGCACCAGCCCGATCCAGAACTGCCAGTACTGCGGCGTGAGGTTGGCGAGATAGTCCTGCATCAGCTTGAAGATCACGGCGCCGATGAGGCCGCCGTAGAGATAGCCGGTGCCGCCGATGATGAGCACGAGAAGAACGTCGGCCGACCGGTCGAATGCGAGCACGTCAAGGGAAGTGAAAGCGGTCGTCTGCGTGAGCAGGGCGCCGGCCACGCCGGCGTAGAAGGCGGCGACCGTGTAGATGGCGATGAGGCGGCGGTTGACCGCGATGCCGATGGCCGAAGCGCGCAACGGATTGCCCTTGACCGAGCGGAGCGAAAGACCGAACGGCGAGTTGACGATGCGGCGCGCCAGCACGAACAGGACGAAGAGAACCGCGAGGCTGTAGACGTAGGCGGTGTGACCGAACAGGTCGAAGCGGAACATGCCCAGCACCGGGGCGATCGTGATGCCCTGCAGACCGTCCGCCCCGCCGGTGATGTCGGCGAACTTGTTGGCGATCTCGCGCAGCATGAGCGCGACGCCGAGCGTCACCATGAGGCGGGTGAGATCCGAGCCGCGCAGCACCAGGAAGCTTGTCACGAAGCCGAGCACCATGGCGATCAGCCCGGAGACGAGCAGCGCCAGCACCGGCTCGGTGACGAGACCGTGCTTGGCGAGCAGGCCGGCCGCATAGGCGCCGACGCCGAAGAACGCCGCGTGGCCGAGCGAGATGATGCCGGCGTAGCCGAGGATGAGGTCGAGCGAGAGCGCGAACAGGCCGAGGATCGCCACCTCGGTGAGGATCAGGTACCAGCTCGGCAGCAGGAACACGCTGGCGAGCGCAACCAGCCAGAAGGCGATCTCGAGCGCGCTCCAGCGGGCGCCGGCGGCAAGGCGCTCGGTCACCTCCGCGGTCAGGGGACGCGACATGGCGCTTCGCTCGTTCATGGCTAGCGCCCGCTCGCCCGCGCGAACAGTCCCTGCGGACGCCACAGCAGGACGACGATCATGATCGTGTAGATGACGAAGGCGCCGAGCTTGGGAACGTAGTATTTGCCCGCCACGTCGCCGATGCCGAGCAGGATCGAGGCGAGAAACGGACCGGTGATGCTCGATGTGCCGCCCACGGTCACGACGATCAGAAAGTAGATCATGTACTTGAGCGGAAAGGTCGGGTCGAGGCCGAGGATTTCCGCGCCGAGCGCGCCGCCGAGGCCCGCGAGCCCCGATCCGACCGCGAACGTCAGCCCGAACACGGCACCGACATTGATGCCGAGCCCGCGCGCCACACGCTGGTCGTCGACCGAGGCGCGCAGCCGGCTGCCGAAGCGCGTTCCGGCGAGCACGTGCTGGAGCGCGATCGTCAGCACGCCGCAGACCGCGATGATGAGCAGGCGATAGCGTCCGATGCCGACGCCGAACACCTGGATCTGGCCCTGCAGCACGTCCGGGATCTGCACGAACTGCTGCGAGGAGCCCATCGTGTAGTCGACGGCGGCCACCGACATGAACACGAGCCCGATGGTGAACAGCACCTGGTCGAGGTGGCTCTTGGCATAGACGTGAACGTAGAGGGTGCGCTCGAACAGGCCGCCGATGGCTGCGGTGATCAGGAAGGCGAGCGGCAGTCCGAGGAAGAACGGGACGCCAAGCCGGTTCACCATCACGACCGTGATGTAGCCGCCCGCCATGGCGAACGACCCGTGGGCCAGATTGACGAAGTTCATCAGGCCGAGCGTGACGGCGAGACCGCACGCCAGCACGAACAGCAGCATGCCGTAGGCGATACCGTCGAACAGGATGGTCAGCACGATGGTCCTTCCACGCCGGCCGTGACGTCTTCCGGCGCGATCGACGGGCTACGGGCTACCCAATTCTCCCGCCGCGCCGCGCAAGTGAACATGGACGCGGCGCCGTGCGAGCCGCGTCCATGTCGATCTGGCCTACTTCTTCTCGGCCGCCTTGACCGGATCCTTCACCGCCTCGAAGGTCGCGAACTCGACGTTGTAGAGTTCGCCGTTCACCTTCTCGACCTTGCGGATGTAGATGTTCTGGACGATGTCGCGCGTGTCGGGATCGATCGAGATCGGTCCGCGCGGGCTCTCCCACTTCATGCCCTTCATGGCGGCGATCAGCTTGTCGCCGTCGGTCGAGCCGTTGGTCTTCTTCAACGCCTCGTAGATCAGGTGCATGCCGTCGTAGCCGCTGACCGCCATGAAGTTCGGACGCATGCCGTTGTTGGCCTTCTTGAAGGCCTCGACCCACGCCTTGTTGGTCGGCGACGGGTGGGCGGCGGAATAGAGATGCGCCGTCACCGTGCCGATGAGCTGGTCGCCCATGCCGTTGATCAGGTCGTCGTCGGTGACGTCGCCGGGGCCGATGATCTTGATGCCGGCCTTGTCGAGGCCGCGTTCGACGAACTGCTTGACGAAGATGCCGCCCTGCCCGGAGGGTACGAACACGAAGATGGCGTCCGGCTTGGCGTCACGCGCGCGCTGCAGGAACGGCGCGAAGTCCGGGTTCGCCAGCGGGAAACGGATCGACTCGATGATCTGCCCGCCGCCCTTGGTGAAGCGCTCCTGGAACGACTTTTCCGCGTCGATGCCCGGCGCGTAGTCGGACACCATGCTGACGACCTTCTTGATGCCGTTCTTCAGCGCCCAGTCGGCCATCGGGACGGTCGACTGCGCCAGCGTGAAGCTCGTGCGCACGATGTAGGGCGAACGCTCGGTGATGATCGAAGTCCCGGCCGCCGTGACGATCTCCGGCACCTTGGCTTCGGTCGCGAGCGGCGCGACCGCGAGCGCGGTCGGCGTCACGCCGAAGCCGGCGAGGAAGTTGACCTTCTCGTTGACGATGAGTTCCTGGGCGAGGCGCTTGGCATTGTCCGGAATTGCGCCGTCGTCCTTGATGATCAGCTCGATCTTCTTGCCGGCGACCGTGTCGCCATGCTGCTGCATGTACAGCCGCACAGCCGCGGAAATCTGCTTGCCGGTCGATTGCTGCTGTCCGGTCATCGGCAGGATGAAGCCGATCTTGACCTTGTCCTGCGCGGTCGCAGCGGTCACCGCCAGGGTGCCGGCTGCGGCGACGGCCAAGCCGATGATTGTCTTTCTGGCTGACATGTTCCTTCCCTCCAATTCGCGAGGTGTTCCCGATCCAGACTGTTTTTGACAATTGGAGGGATGGCTGCGCGCACCGTTCACCACCCCCCGGCAAACCGGGCATTCCGTAGCGCGGAAAGCCGGCGGTGAAAAGCGCAAAAAAATGCGACCAAAGGCGATGTTTTCCGCGCCGCCCTTCGCCGGTTCAGAAAATTCAGGATATGGAAATTCGGTACGCCGTTCCCGCCCGCAGTCGGCAGCAATGGGCCGCGCACACGGCCGGGACGCTCCGGTCGCTGCGCGTGCTAGACCTCGAAGAAAACGGTCTCGCGATCGCCCTGCATGTTGATGTCGAAGGTGTAGACGGAGTGGCCGTCGCGGACGCTGTGCCTGGCGATCAGCGTGTCGCGGCGCTCGGCCGGCACCAGGGCGAGGATCGGGTCGGACGCGTTCGCCGCCTCGTCCGCAAAGTAGATGCGAGTGTAGCTCTGGCGTAACATGCCACGCGAATACACCGCGACGAGAATGTGCGGCGCCTGCGGCTTGCCGTTCGGTCCCGGGACCGGTCCCGGCTTGATGCTTTCGAACGCGTAACGGCCCTCTTCGTCGGTCGGACAGCGGCCGAAGCCCTTGAAGGCCGCATTCGGCAGCGCGCGCGTGTCGGCCGGATTGGCGTAGCGTCCCTGCGAATCCGCCTGCCAGATCTCCAGCATCGCGTCGTTGATCGGCTTGCCGTCGCCGTCGAGCACGCGGCCTTCGATGCGGATGCGCTCCCCGGAAGCGTCCGGCGTCACCAGGTTGTTGCTGAAGGCGTCGTTCCACGCATACTTCTGATTCGGCGTGAGGCCGTAGGCGAAATACGGACCGACCGTTTGCGAGGGCGTGATACCCGGCATCTCAGTGCTCCATCGGGGTCTGGTTGCGTCCACGCAGCACGATGTCGAAGCGGAAGCAGAGCGCCCACTCTGGCACCGTGTTCTCGAGATCGAACGAGGAGATCATGCGCTGGCGCGCCTTCTCGTCCGCGACCGAATTGAAGATCGGATCGAACGGAAACAGCGGGTCGCCCGGGAAGTACATCTGCGTCACGAGCCGCGACAGGAACGAATGTCCGAACACGGAGAAGTGGATGTGGGCCGGGCGCCAGGCGTTCGGATGATTGCGCCACGGATACGCACCGGGCTTGATGGTGATGAACTTGTACCAGCCGTCCCGGTCGGTCTGGGTGCGGCCGGCGCCGGTGAAATTGGGATCGAGCGGCGCCGGGTGCTGGTCGACGACGTGGACGTAGCGCCCGCAGGCGTTGGCCTGCCAGATCTCGACCAGCGTGTTCGGCACCGGGCGGCCATCCTCGTCGAGCACGCGTCCGTGCACGATGATACGTTCGCCGAGGGGCTCGGCCGCGTGCTGCCGGGTGAGGTCGTTGTCCCCGGGCCGGACCGCCTCGTGCCCGTAGATCGGGCCGGTGAGTTCGCTCAGCGTGTGCGGCATGAGGATCAGCGGCTTGGTGGGCGAGCGCTTCACCGTGCTGGCATAGGCCGGCCACAGGCGCGGCGGAAAGTCCTTCAGGCTCTCGGTTGGGTAGGCGCGTGTCATGGCGATGATCCCGTGGTCGAACCCTTGTTACGAGCGCATGATCCGGCGAAGCGGAATCGCGTTCCATTCGTCGTTGTCATCCGGTGAGGCCACCGTATCGTCTCTGCCGCGGCCTGCGCCAGAGCGCGAACGCCGCGAGGTCCTCATGCGACCCGCTCGAGCGCGAGCGAGACGCCCTGTCCGACGCCCACGCACATGGTGGCGAGCGCACGTTTTGCCTTGGTCTTCTCCAGTTGATGCGCCGCCGTCAAGGCGAGCCGGGCCCCCGACATGCCGAGCGGATGACCGAGCGCGATGGCGCCGCCGTTCGGGTTCACGTGCTCGGCGTCGTCGGCAAGCCCGAGCTGGCGCAAGCAGGCGAGCGACTGCGAGGCGAACGCCTCGTTGAGCTCGATCCAGTCGAAGTCGCCGATCCTGAGTCCCAGCCGCGCCATCAGCTTGCGGGTCGCGGGCACCGGCCCGATCCCCATGATGCGCGGCGGCACCGCCGCCGAGGCCATGCCGACGACGCGCGCGCGCGGCGCAAGGCCATGCCGCTTCACCGCCTCCTCGGAGGCGAGGATCATGGCGGCGGCGCCATCGTTGACGCCCGAGGCGTTGCCGGCCGTCACCGTGCCGGGATTGCGGAACGGCGTCCGCAGCTTGGCGAGGGCCTCGAGCGTGGTCTCCGGCCGCGGGTGCTCGTCCGCGGCGACCTTGACGGGTCCCGCCTTGCCGCCCGGGACCTCCACGGCGACGATCTCCTCGGCGAAGTAGCCGGCGGCGATCGCCTTGCCCGCGCGCTGCTGCGAGCGCCAGGCGAAGGCGTCCTGGTCCTTGCGCGCGACCTGAAAATCTTCGGCGACGTTCTCGCCGGTTTCCGGCATCGAATCAACACCGTACTGCGCCTTCATCAGCGGATTGACGAAGCGCCAGCCGATCGTCGTGTCGAAGATCTCGCTGGTGCGCTGAAACGCTTCCGTCGCCTTGCCCATCACGAAGGGCGCGCGCGACATCGATTCGACGCCGCCCGCGATGGCGAAATCGATCTCGCCGGCGCGGATCGCCCGCGCGGCGTGGCCGACCGCGTCGAGCCCGGACGCGCACAGGCGATTGACCGTGACGCCCGGAACGCTGTCGGGCAGGCCGGCGAGCAGCAGCGCCATGCGGGCGACGTTGCGGTTGTCCTCGCCCGCCTGGTTGGCGCAGCCGAGGA
>CAZIGW010000193.1:0-10770 GCA_964538565.1 uncultured Hyphomicrobiales bacterium
GAGCCCGAACCCGAGTTCCGCGAGCAGATCGAGTTCGAAGCGCACCACCCGAACGGCGAGCACGGCAGGCTCGCCGAAATGCGCGACCATCTCCAGCAGGGCTTCGAACACCTCGGAGTGCGGATCGCGTTCCGGGAGCAGCCGGCAGAGCGCGGCGAGATGCGTGATGCCGTAGACGGCATGCGCGGCGTGCAGGAACGAGGCGGCGCGCAGGTCGGTCCCCTCGACCGCGTAGTGGCCGAGATGCTCGTCGAGCCGCGCCCGCCAGGTCGCACTGAGCGAATTGCCGGGCTGCAGCACCGGGCGCAGGCGCGAGCCGCCGCCGCCGCGCACGAGGCCGAGATGGCGGCCGTGCCTGCGCGTCATCAGCTCGAGGATGGCGTTCGCCTCCCCGTGGCGCTTGACGCCCAGCACGATGCCTTCGTCGCTCCATTCCATCGATTGCCTCGCGCCGGGAATCTGCCGGGGCGGTGACGCAACCGCAAGGCCCGGGAATGGAGGGGACGTCAATCCTTGGGAAACTCGAGTCCCATTTCGCGGTAGCGCTCGGGGTCCTCGCTCCATCCCTCGCGCACCTTCACGAACAGGAACAGGTGCACCGGCTGTTCGAGCATGTCCGCGAGGTCCTTGCGCGCCTGCGCGCCGATCGCCTTGATGGTCTGACCGCCCTTGCCGAGCACGATCTTGCGCTGGCTTTCGCGCTCGACATAGATCGTCTGCTCGATGCGCACCGACCCGTCCTTGAGTTCCTTCCAGACGTCCGTCTCGACGGTCGACTGGTAGGGAAGCTCCTGGTGCAGGCGCAGGTAGAGCTTCTCGCGCGTGATCTCGGCGGCGAGGCTGCGCAACGGCGCGTCGGCGATCTGATCCGGCGGATAGTGCCACGGCCCCGGGGGCACGCGTGCGGCGAGCCATTGACGCAGGTCCGCGACGCCGTTTCCGTCGAGCGCCGAGATCATGAAGGTGACGTCGAAGGCGACGCGCTCGTTGGCGCGCTGCGCCAGGGTCAGCAGGCCCGGCTTTTCGACGATGTCGATCTTGTTGAGAACCAGCGCCTTCGGCGCGCGGAGTTCCGCCGTCCCGTCGAGGATCGCTTGCGCCTCCTCGTCGACCCCGCGCCGGGCGTCGACCATGACGCACACGACGTCGGCGTCATGCGCCCCGCTCCAGGCGGTCGCCACCATGGCGCGGTCGAGCCGGCGGCGCGGCGCGAAGATGCCCGGCGTGTCGACCAGCACGAGCTGCGCGGCGCCCTCGATGGCGATGCCGCGCACCAGCGCGCGCGTCGTCTGCACCTTCGGGGTGACGATCGTCACCTTGCTGCCGACGAGCGCGTTGACGAGCGTCGACTTGCCGACGTTCGGCGCGCCGATCAGCGCGACGAAGCCGCAGCGTGTCGCGGTCGATTCCGCCGGCTGGTCGGAAGGCTGCGCAGGCGGGGGCCGGTCGCGCTCTTCAGCCATCGCTGCTCGCCCGCTCGACGCCCTCGCGCGTCAGCATGGCGGCGGCCGCGGCCTGCTCGGCGGCGCGCTTGGAGCGGCCGATGCCTTCGGCCGGCTCGAGGTCCGGCAGTTCGACGGCGACGCGGAACTCGGGGTCGTGGTGCGGACCGGTCCGCTCGAGCTCGCGATAGGAAGGCGTCGGCAGGCCGCGCGCCTGCGCCCATTCCTGCAGCAGGGTCTTGGCGTCACGCAGCGGCCGCGCGGGCTTGCGCATGCGCTCTCCCCACAGGCGTTCGATGAGCGACACGGCAGCGCCGTAGCCCCCGTCGACGAACACCGCGCCGACCAGCGCCTCGCACACGTCGGCGAGGATCGCCGTGCGGCGGCGGCCGCCGGAGTTGGCTTCCGAGGAGCCGAGCTTGATCACCGAGCCGAGGTCGATGTCGCGCGCCACCTCGGCGCAGGTCTCCTTGCGCACGAGGTCGGCGAGTCGGCGCGAGAGCTCGCCCTCGTCGGCCTTGGGAAAGGCGCGGAACAGCATGTCGGAGACGACCAGGCCGAGCACGTGATCGCCGAGAAATTCGAGGCGCTGATAGCTGCCGGCGCGCCCCTTGCCCGACAGCGCCGAGATGTGCGTCAGGGCGCAGTCGAGCAAATCCTTGTCGGCGAATTGATGGCCGATCTTGTCTTCGAGTCCGCTCTTCTTCGTCCGACGACTCATCGTACGATCGTGAACAGGCGGCTCCAGCGCACCGACCACGGCCAGCGCCAAATCTCCCAGGCGCGTTCACCCTCATGGATCGAGAAGAAGATGATCTGGGCGCGTCCGATGATGTTCTCGAACGGCACGTAGCCGACCTGGCTCAGCACGCGGCTGTCGGTCGAGTTGTCGCGGTTGTCGCCCATCATGAAGAAGTGGCCGGGCGGCACGACGTAGACCGGCGTGTTGTCGTAGAAGCCGTTGTCGACCAGATCGAGCGTCGTGTAGCTGACGCCATTGGGCAGGGTCTCGCGCCATTGCTTGATGCGCGTGGTGTGACCTTCCTCGGTTTCCACGAAGTCGGCGATGCGCTCGCGCTTGACCGCCTGCCCGTTGATGTGGAGCACGCCGTCGATCATCTGGATGCGGTCGCCCGGCAGCCCGATCACGCGCTTGATGTAGTCGGTGGAGTCGTCCTTCGGCAGGCGGAACACCACGACGTCGCCCCGTTCCGGCGGCGAGGCGAAGAAGCGCCCGGAGAACAGCGGCGGCGAGAACGGCAGCGAATAGTGGCTGTAGCCGTACGAATACTTGGAAACGAACAGATAGTCCCCGATCAGCAGGGTGTCCTTCATCGACCCGGAGGGAATGTTGAATGGCTGGAACAGGAACGTGCGGATCACGAGGGCGATGATCAGGGCGTGAACGATGACGCGCACCGTCTCCGCAAAGCCGCCTTCCTTCCGCTTTTCTTCGGTCGACACGCTCATCGGCCTCTCGTCTCGTCGGTTGCGCGCCCCACTGCGTCTGCGCCGCCCCGACTCGCTTGCCGGAATGGCGGATGGCGGAAAATATGGCCCGATATCAGTAAATTAGGCTGGCATGTCCGGCGTCTAACAGGGTCTGGACTGGCCCTCCCCGGCCCGGCCCTTTTAGCCGCTTGCGGACCAACGCGCAATCAAGCCCGCCGGCGTCACGACCCGTCGCCGCGCATGGCTGAGATGATCACGAAGGCTTGAGCGATGGGCCATTCGTCGCTCAACGCGAGATCGATCTGCGCTTCCCATCCGGCCGGCGTGATCGCCTTGAGGCGGGCGAGCGCGCCGCCCGTCAGCCGCAAGGTCGGCCGTCCGGACGGCAGATTGACCACGCCCATATCGCGCCACCACACGCCGGAGCGGATGCCGGTGCCGAGCGCCTTGGCGCAGGCCTCCTTGGCGGCGAACCGCTTGGCGTAGGTCTCGACCGACCTCGCCTTGCGGCCGGCGCGGGCGCGCTCGGCCTCGGTAAAGACGCGCTCGAGAAAGCGGTCGCCGTGCCGCTCGATCACCTTGCCGATGCGGCGAATGTCGACGAGGTCGGTGCCGATGCCGAGGATCATGAAGCACGCACGCAGCGCGCGCGTCCCCGCTCCATGGCCGCCCGCATGGTCCTGATCGCCTGCGGGAGTCCGACGAAGATCGCCTCGCCGACCAGGAAGTGGCCGATGTTGAGTTCGACCACCGATTCGAGCGCCGAAATCGTTTCGGCGGTCGCATAGTCGAGCCCGTGCCCGGCATGCACTTCGAGCCCAAGCTGCCGCGCCCGCAGCGCGGCCTGGCGGATCCGGCGAAACTCGGCGACGGCGTCCGACTCGCGGCCTTCCCCCACCGCCTCGCACCATGCGCCCGTATGGATCTCGATGGCGGGCGCGCCGACCGCGGCGGCGGCCTCCACCTGCGGCACGTCGGGCGCGATGAAGAGCGAGACGCGAATGCCGGCCGCCGCCAGTTCGCCCACGGCCGGCCCGAGCCGGGCCGACTCGGCGAGGACGTCGAGGCCGCCTTCCGTCGTGCGCTCCTCGCGGCGCTCCGGCACCAGGCAGGCCGCGTGCGGCCGCGTCTTCACGGCGACCGCGATCATTTCGGGCGTCGCGGCCATCTCCAGGTTGAGCGGCCGGGACAGCGTGGCCTTGAGCCGCGCGATGTCGTCGTCGCGGATGTGGCGACGGTCCTCGCGCAGGTGGGCCGTGATGCCGTCGGCCCCCGCCGCGATCGCCGCCTCGGCCGCCTTGACCGGATCGGGGTGGCGTCCGCCGCGGGCGTTGCGCAGCGTCGCCACGTGGTCGACGTTGACCCCGAGCCGCAGATGAGGAATCGCAGTCACAACTCGTCCTTTCTGCCCGCCGGACACCGCGCCGCCTGCGCGGCGAGCGGCATCGGCCGATATCCCCTCGTGCGCCGATCATAGCGGCTCCGCGCAGAAAATCCGTCTCCCTCGGGCCGACGCGGTTGCGGGCCGCAGGCGCGACCGCCGGAACCGCGGGAGTTGTCGGAGCACATCACTGCCGGAGGCGGGCCAGTCGCCCGGTCAGCCGTTGACCCGCTCGACCTGGGCGACAACCGCCTTGGCGCGCAGCTGCGCGACGATGGCGGTGAGATGCTTGAGGTCGTAGACCTCGAGGTCGATCATCAGCGAGGTGAAGTCGGGCGACTGCCGCGTCATGCGGATGTTGTCGATGTTGCCGTCGTTCTCGGCGATCACCTGCGCGATCTGCGCGAGCGAGCCGGGCTCGTTGACCGATTGGACCGATATGCGGGCCGGGAAGCGTTGCGGCGCCTTCTCGTCCACGTCCCAGCGCACGTCGAGCCAGCGTTCCGGCGTGTCCTCGAAATCCTGCAGGGACGGCGACTGGATCGGATAGATCGTGATTCCCTCCCCGGGCGTCAGAATGCCGACGATACGGTCGCCCGGCACGGCCCCGCCGTTCGGGGCGAAGCGCACCGGCAGGTCGCTGTTGATGCCGCGAATGGGGATCGGCAGGGCCTGGTCCTTGCTCTCCGGCACCTTGAACTTGACCGCCCGCGCCTTCTTCAGCCCGAACCAGCCGCTGTCGGGCTTCGGCACGACGGTCGCGGCGGTGCGGTCCTCCTTGTAGTCGGGATACATCGCACGGGCGACGTCGGACGCCTTCATCTCGCCGCGGCCGACCGCGGCGAAGACGTCGTCGATCGAGGCGCGCGCGAGGCGCGGGAGCGCGCCGGTCAGCTTCTCGTCGGAATACTCGCGCTTGGCGCGCTGGCACAGCCGCTCGACGATGCGGCGGCCGAGGCCGGCGTACTGGGCGCGCACGGCCACGCGCGTCGCCCGCCGGATCGCGGCGCGCGCCTTGCCGGTGACGACGATCGATTCCCAGGCGGCGGGCGGCGCGAGCTGCGCCTTGGAGATCAGGATTTCCACCTCGTCGCCGTTCTGCAGCTCGGAGACGAGCGGGGCGATCTTGCCGTTGATCTTGCAGCCGACCGTCTGGTTGCCGACGTCGGTGTGCACCGCGTAGGCGAAATCGATCGGCGTCGCCTTGCGGGGCAGCGCGATCAGCTTGCCCTTGGGGGTGAAGCAGAACACCTGGTCGTGGAACAACTCGAGCTTGGTGTGCTCGAGGAACTCCTCCGGGCTGGAGCCTTCGGCCAGCAGCTCGATGGTTCGGCGCAGCCAGGCGTCGGCGTTCGATTCGCGCGACAGCATCTCGGTCGGCGAGCCGACCCCGTCCTTGTAGAGCGCGTGGGCGGCGATGCCGTATTCGGCGATGCGGTGCATCTCCTCGGTGCGGATCTGCAGCTCGACGCGCTGCTTGCCGGGGCCGATCACCGTCGTGTGCAGCGAGCGGTAGTCGTTCTGCTTCGGGGTCGAGATGTAGTCCTTGAAGCGGCCCGGGACGACCGGCCGGGTCGTGTGGACGACGCCGAGAGCCTGGTAGCATTCCGCCACCGTCGGTACGATCACCCGGAACCCGAAGATGTCCGAGAGCTGCTCGAAGCCGACCGCCTTGCGTTCCATCTTGCGCCAAGTGGAGTAGGCACGCTTGCGCCGCCCCGTCACCTCGGCGGTGATGCCGCGGTCGGCGAGCTTGCCGGTGAGCTGCTGCTCGATCTCCGAGATGATCCGGCATTCGCGCTCGGCCAGCGTCGAGAGCCGCTCGTTGATGACCCGGTAGGCCTCCGGATAGAGCTCGCGGAAGGCAAGATCCTCGAGCTCCTCCCGCATCTCGTGCATGCCGATACGGCCGGCGAGCGGGGCGTAGATGTCGAGCGTCTCCTCGGCGCTGCGGCGGCGCGCCTCGGGCGGCATGTGCTCGATGGTGCGCATGTTGTGCAGCCGATCGGCGAGCTTGACCAGCAGCACGCGAACGTCGTCGGCGATGGCGAGCAGGAGCTTGCGCAGGTTCTCCGCCTGTTTGGCCTCGCGCGAGACGAGGTCGAGCCGCTTGAGCTTGGTGAGGCCCTCGACCAGCGCGCCGATGTCCTTGCCGAAGAGCTGGTCGATCTCCGCGCGCGTCGCCTCGGTGTCCTCGATCGTGTCGTGCAGGAGCGCCGCCACGATGGTCGCGTCGTCGAGCTTGAGCTCGGTCAGGATGGCGGCGACCTCGAGCGGATGGGAAAAATACGGGTCTCCCGACGCGCGCCGCTGCTCGCCGTGCGCCTTCATCGCGTACACGTAGGCGCGGTTGAGCAGGTCCTCGTTGGTCTTCGCGTTGTAGCGCTTGACCCGCTCGACGAGGTCGTACTGCCGCATCAGCGGCGGCTTTTGCGTTTTTCTTTCAATGGCTTGAGGCGAACCGCCCACCCCCCCGACGGCCAGCGGGGAAGGGCCCCGGGCCGGGTTCTTGGGGCGGGACACGGCGATGTCGATCAATGAGCGCGCCATCCGGTTCCTTAACGCGTCGCCGCGCCGGGGCGGCGGCTGTCCGGGATGATTTCATACGGATATTAAAGAATATCATGAGCGTGCGCCGCCGGGGCAATAGCCGGATGGCGCCGCCGGCACATGCCACCGCACCCGGGACCTGAGAGACCGGCGCGCACACGAGCCCCCCAGGCGCAGCAAAAGCAAAGGCCCGGGGAACCCGGGCCTCGTCGTCAGGAATTCAGGAAATCGGCGGCGCCGGTCATTCCTCTTCGTCGGTCTCGACCGGTTCCGGCCGCTCCTCGGGCGGGGCGAGCCCCTCCAGACCCTTGAGAAGTTCCTCTTCTGTCATGCGGTCGACCACCACCTCGGTGTCGTCGGCGTCGATCCCCTCCCCGGCGGCGCCGATGAGCGGAACCGACTCCGGCTCGGGTTCGTCGACTTCGACGTACTTTTGCAGCGAATGGATGAGGTCTTCCTTGAGGTCGCCCGGGGAGATCGTCTCGTCGGCGATCTCGCGCAGCGCCACGACCGGGTTCTTGTCGTTGTCGCGCTCGACGGTAATCGGAGCACCCGAGGAGATCATCCGCGCCCGGTGGCTCGCCAGCAGCACCAGGTCGAATCGGTTTTCGACCTTGTCGATGCAGTCCTCAACTGTGACGCGGGCCATGGCCTTGTCACTCCTTCATTATGACCTTCTGCGGGATTCAGGCCGGTAGGTATCGTTCCCGGCGCCAAAGCGCAAGAGCGATTTTGGGCCGCCGGCGGCCGGCTTTGGTCGCCGGTCGCGCCGGCTCCGGCAGGCTTGACGATGCCGCGGCAAGCGTGAATTTTCGTCTTTCGGCCGCGACCGTGTACCGCAGTGCGTTTGCGAGGTGCGGTCCCAATGTTGTTCCAAACGATTAACCTTGTTCGTTGCCATTGAAACGCCGGAACTGTCGGCGACACCTCGCACAGCGACCCGTTTCAATCACGAGATGACCAGAAGAGAATGCCATGTCCGTGCCCAGCGAAAAAATCGCTCTTTTCATCGACGGCGCGAATCTTTACGCCACGGCTAAGTCGCTCGGTTTCGACATCGACTACAAGCGCCTTCTGCGCGAGTTCCAGTCGCGCGGATATCTGGTGCGCGCCTTCTACTACACCGCCGTCGTCGAGGACCAGGAGTATTCATCGATCCGGCCGCTGATCGACTGGCTCGACTACAACGGCTACACGGTGGTGACCAAGGCCACGAAGGAGTTCGTCGACCAGACGGGGCGACGCAAGGTCAAAGGCAACATGGACATCGAGCTGGCGGTCGACGCCATGGAGATCGCCGGACACGTCGATCACATGGTGCTCTTTTCCGGCGACGGGGATTTCCGCTCGCTCGTCGAGGCCGTGCAGCGTCGCGGGGTGCGGGTGACGGTCGTCTCGACCATCTCGACGCAGCCTCCCATGGTGGCGGACGAACTGCGCCGCCAGGCCGACGTGTTTCTCGATATCGTCGAGCTGCAGCCGAAGATCGGACGCGAACCGGGCGAGCGCCCGGAGCGCCCGCCGCGCGAACCGCGCCAGCACACGCCGCAGTTCCTCCAGCGCGGCACCACGCCCCAGCGCGCCGGCGCCGGCGCGCCCGCCGACGACGATTTCGACGAGGACTGAGCCGGCGCGATGGGGGAGGCAGCCGAGCCGGGTCCGACCTGCCCGCGGTGTCCGCGTCTTGTCGCCTTCCGCAACCTCTGGCGCAAGAACGAGCCGGGCTGGTTCAACGCGCCGGTTGCCTCGTTCGGGCCGCGCGAGGCGCGCGTTCTCATCGTCGGGCTCGCGCCCGGCCTGCAGGGCGCCAACCGGACCGGCCGCCCCTTCACGGGCGACTACGCAGGGGTGCTGCTCTACGAGACCCTGCTGCGGTTCGGCTTTGCGCGGGGCGAGTATGCGGCCCATCCGGACGACGGACTGACGCTCGTCGACGCGCGGATCACCAACGCGGTGCGCTGCGTCCCCCCGGAGAACAAGCCGACCGTGCTCGAGATCGCCACGTGCCGCGACTATCTCGCGGCCACGATCGCCGACATGCCGCGGCTCGCCGCGATCGTCGCGCTCGGCCGCATCGCGCACGACAGCACGGTGACGGCGCTCGGTGCGCGCCGGTCCGCCGCCGCCTTTGCGCACGGCGCGGCCCATGCGCTCGGCAGACTGACGCTGTTCGACAGCTACCATTGCTCCCGCTACAACACGAACACCGGCGTGCTGACCCCGGAGATGTTTCGCAACGTGTTCGCGGCGGTCCGGAACCATCTTCACGCACGAGACGCCAAGTCGGCGTGAAAATTCGCCACCGGCGAAGACATCACGGGGCGGAATAGCCACAGCGTTGCCGCCAGCCGTCCCGTGTCGGTTGCGCGTCAGATGGCGGGTACGCCTGCGGCAGTCCCGCCCTGCAGCCACTCACGGCCCACTGCGGCTCGCGCGCCGCACGAAAGCGGGGCGGCCATCCCGCCTATGCAGAGTGCGCTCCGCCCTGCCCGCGCAGCCAGCCGATCACCTCCTCCGCGTTCCGGTCCGGCGGGAACACCGGGTAGAACACCTTGGCGATGACCCCGTCGTCGAGCACGAGGGTGAGCCGTTTGAGCAGCACCATGCCGGCGACCTCGAACGTCGGCAGACGAAGTGCCCGCGCGAACCGCAAGTCCGCGTCCGAGAGCAGAGGAAAGGGAAGATGCAGCCGCTCGGCCGCCTCCTGCTGATAGGCGGTGGTCTGCGTCGAGAGGCCGAACACGCGGGCAACGCCGAGTGCACGCAATTGTGCGAAGTGGTCGCGGAAGGCGCAGCTCTGCGGCGTGCAACCGCGCGCCCCGGGAATCGAGTCCCAGCCGTCCGGCAGCGGCTCGCCCGGCACCCCGGTTCGCGGATAGGCGTAGAGCACGGTCCGTCCCGCGAGCCGTGCGAGATCGACCCTCGTCCCGTCAGTCGCCGGCAATTCGACCGGGGGAAGCTCGAGGCCCGGAAGGTGACGGGCGCCGCCATCGTCCTCCGGCGCCGGAAGATCGGTGGGCACCACGCTCAGATCACGTGCGGTCGTCACGATGCAACCTCCGGCGGCGACGCTGCGACGGGATGGATCCCGCCGCAGCCGCGCGACACCCTACGGCGGGCGCCGGCGCAATGCCAGCGGCCGTGGCTCAGGCCACGTTGCGCAGGAACGCCTCGACGGCCGCCTGCAACGTACCGGACTGCTGGGACAGCGCATTCGATGCGGCGAGGACCGCGGCCGCCGACTTGTTGGTCGCGCGGATCGCCTCGGTGACGGCCGCGGTGTTGCCGACCAGATTGTTGGCGCCGGTGGCGGCCTCCTGAATGCTGCGGGTGATCTCCTCGGTCGACGCGCTCTGTTCCTCGACGGCGGTGGCGATCGAGGTCGTGAAACGCCTGATCTCCCCTATCACCTCGCTGATCGAGCGGATCGCCGCCACCGCATCCGCGGTCGAATGCTGAATCGTCCCGACCTGCGCGGCGATCTCCTCGGTGGCTTTCGCGGTCTGACCGGCCAGCGCCTTGACTTCCGAGGCCACGACCGCAAACCCGCGGCCGGCCTCGCCGGCGCGCGCGGCCTCGATGGTGGCGTTGAGCGCCAGCAGATTGGTCTGCTCCGCGATCGCCCGGATGAGCTTGACCACGTCGCCGATGCGGTCGGCCCCGCTCGACAGCTGTCCGACGAGTTCGTCCGCGGTGCGCGTCACGTCGTCGGCGCGCTTGACGACGTCGCTCGCCTGCGTGGCGCGGCTGCTGATCTCGTGAATCGACGCTCCGAGCTCCTCGGTCGCCGCCGCGACGCTGCGCACGTTTGAGGACGTCGTCTCCGAGGATTCCGACACCGATCGCGCCTGCTCGTCCGCGCCCGCCGCGATGCTCGACAGGGTCTGCGCCGTGTCCTCCATGCGGGCGACGTTCTCCGCCACCGCCCCCACCACCGCAGTCACG
>CAZIGW010000194.1:0-11769 GCA_964538565.1 uncultured Hyphomicrobiales bacterium
ATTGTCGTGTCCCTCTTCAGGCGGCGGTCGCCGCCACCCCCGTTACGCCGGGCTGCGCTGCTTCTAGGGCGCCTGGAGCGTCGCGGCAAGGCCCCGGCGGGCCTACATTCCCTCCGGCCCGCGGCTGATGGCCGCCACGCCGGTGCGGGAGACCTCGACGAGGCCGAGCGGCAGCATCAGGCCGATGAAGCCCTCGATCTTGTCGCTCGCTCCGGTGATCTCGAACACGAAGCTCTCGGTCGTGGCGTCGATCACGCGCGCCCGGAACGCGTCGGCGAGCCGCAGCGCTTCCATGCGGTGCTCGCCCTTGCCGCGCACCTTCACCATCGCCAGCTCGCGCTCGATCGACTTGCCCGAGGTCGTCATGTCGATGACGCGATGGATCGGCACCAGGCGGTCGAGCTGGTTCTTGATCTGCTCGATCACCATCGGGGTTCCGCTCGTCACGATGGTGATGCGCGAGAGATGCTTCTGGTGCTCGGTCTCCGAGACGGTGAGACTGTCGATGTTGTAGCCGCGCCCGGAGAACAGGCCGATGACGCGCGCGAGAACGCCCGGCTCGTTGTCGACCAGCACACACAGGGTGTGAGTCTCGATCTGCTGCGTCGTCGAGCTGGCGGGATAATGCGTCGTATTCACGGGCGTCTTCCTTCGTTGGCGCGGCTCTTTCAATCGGCGAAGTTCAGACCATCACCTTGCCTTCTTCGGTGATCGCGTCCTCGATCGAGAGCGCCGCATCGCCGAGCAGCATCTCGTTGTGGGCGCGACCCGACGGGATCATCGGGAAGCAGTTCTCCTCGCGATCGACGATGCAGTCGAAAATGACGGGCCGGTCGACGTCGATCATCTCGCGGATGGCATGATCGAGGTCGCCGGGCTTCTCGCAGCGGATGCCGACCGCGTGGTAGGCCTCGGCAAGCTTGACGAAATCGGGCAGCGCCTCGGTGTAGCTTTCCGAGTAGCGCCCGCCGTGCAGCAGCTCCTGCCACTGGCGCACCATCCCCATGTACTGGTTGTTGAGGATGAAGATCTTGATCGGCAGCCGATACTGCACGGCCGTCGACATTTCCTGCATGGTCATCAGCACCGAGGCTTCGCCGGCGATGTCGATGACGAGCGACTTGGGATGGGCGAGCTGCACGCCGACCGAGGCCGGCAGGCCGTAGCCCATGGTGCCGAGGCCGCCCGAGGTCATCCAGCGGTTCGGCTCCTCGAAACGGAAGAACTGCGCCGCCCACATCTGGTGCTGGCCGACCTCGGTCGTGATGTACACGTCGCGATCCTTGGTCAGCTCGTAGAGACGCTCGATCGCGTACTGCGGCTTGATGATCTCGTTCGAGCTGCGGTAGCTGAGCGACTTGCGCGCGCGCCACTTGTCGATCTGTTTCCACCAGTCCTTGAGGGCGGCCTTGTCGACGCTTGCCGAGGTCGTGCGCCACAGCCGCACCATGTCCTCGAGCACGTGCGCGCAGTCGCCGACGATCGGTAGATCGACCTTGACGTTCTTGTTGATCGAGGAGGGGTCGATGTCGACGTGGATCTTCTTCGAACCCGGCGAGAAGGCGTCGAGCCGGCCGGTGATGCGGTCGTCGAAGCGCGCGCCGATGCAGATCATCAGATCGCAGTCGTGCATCGTCATGTTGGCTTCGTAGGTTCCGTGCATGCCGAGCATGCCGAGCCATTGCGGATCGGCGGCCGGGAACGCACCGAGACCGAGCAGCGTCGAGGTGATGGGAAATCCGGTGAGATTGACGAGCTCGCGCAGCAGATGGCTCGCCTCGGGGCCGGAATTGATCACGCCGCCGCCGGTGTAGAACACGGGCCGCCTGGCGCGGCGCATCAGGTCGATCGCCTCGCGGATCTTGTCCATGTCGCCCTTGAGCTTGGGCCGATAGCCCTTGTGCTGGAATTCCTTGGGCTTGAAGTACGTGCCCCTGGCGAACTGGACGTCCTTCGGGATGTCGACCACGACCGGACCCGGTCGCCCGCTCGCCGCGACGTAGAACGCCTCGTGCAGCACGCGCGGCAGATCCTCGATGTTCTTCACCAGGTAGTTGTATTTCGTGCACGGGCGCGTGATGCCGACCGTGTCGCATTCCTGGAAGGCGTCGTTGCCGATGAGATGCGTCGGCACCTGCCCGGTGATGCACACGATCGGAATCGAATCCATCAGTGCGTCGGTCAGGCCGGTGACCGCGTTGGTGGCGCCCGGCCCCGAGGTGACGAGCACACAGCCGACCTTGCCGGTCGAGCGCGCATAGCCCTCGGCGGCGTGCACCGCCCCCTGCTCGTGGCGCACCAGGATGTGGCGCACCTTGTCCTGCTGGAACAGGGCGTCGTAGATCGGCAGCACCGCTCCGCCCGGATAGCCGAAGATGTGCTCGGTCCCCTGATCGGTGAGCGCCTCGATCACCATTTCGGCGCCGGTCATCTCTTTCGTCATCATCCGCTCCACTCGCTCGCTGCTCGGGCCGCCTGCTGTCCCGGAATTAAAAAAGGGGCCCGAAAGCCCCTTGTGCAGCGCACCATCGTCGCCGGATCGCTCAGTGCGACCCGCCGATGGTGCGCCTCCCTACGGGAATCAGAGCAACAAAATTGCGCATTTATCTTCGCTTTCAGTCGAAAGTTGCGCGGTTATAGGCCATCGCGGCCGAAAAGGTCAAGCAAGAAAATCCCCGTAGGGTTGCCCAATTCAACCCCGGCACGCCCGGATGCATCGTGGGGCCTCGCCTCAGCGGCCGCGGTCAACAAGCTCCCGGCCGCCGGCCAGCTCCCGCAAGATGTGAGGCAATGCGGCATCGGGCGCAACCTGCGGCCAGTCCGCCAGCTGGTGGCGGAACCAGGTGAACTGTCGCTTGGCGTAGTGCCGGGTATCCTGCTTGCCCTTCTCGGCCGCCTCCGCGAGCGACATCTCGCCCGCGAGATGACGGATCAGCCAGGGCACGCCGTGCGCCTTCATGGCCGGGAGCAGCGGATCGAGCCCGCGGGCGGCGAGGCGGCGCACCTCCTCGAGCGCGCCGGCCGCCAGCATGGCGTCGAAGCGCGCGTCGATGCGCCGGTAGAGTTCCTCCCGCTCCGGGGCGAGGAAGACCCGCACCGCGCCGGCCGGATCGAGCACCGGCGGCAGGCCCCGCCGGTGCCAGTCGCCGAGCGGCCGGCCGGTCGCCTCGATTACTTCCAGCGCCCGGGCAATGCGCGTGCGGTCGGCGGGCTCGAGCCGGGCGGCGCCTTGCGGATCCCGACGGGCCAGTTCATCGTGCAGAGCGGCCGGCCCTTCCGCCCGCAAGCGGGCGCGCACCGCGGTTCGCACGTCGGCCGGGATCGGGGGCACCGCGGACAGCCCGTGCGTCAGCGCCTTGAAATAAAGGCCGGTGCCGCCGACGAGAATCGGCAGACGGCCGAGCCGCTCGGCCTCCCCGAGCGCGGCCGCCGCCTCCGCGACGTAGCGGCCGGCCGAGTAGTTCTCCGCCGCGTCGACATGGCCGTAGAGCCGGTGCGGCACGCGCGCCGTCTCCGCCGCCGACGGGCGCGCCGAGATGACCGCGAGATCGCCGTAGACCTGCTTGGAATCGGCGTTGATCACGACCCCGCCGAGCCGCTCGGCGAGCGCCAGCGCGAGGCCCGACTTGCCGCTCGCCGTCGGTCCTGCGATAAGCACCGCCCGAATTCGTTCACGCCCGTTCATCGCGCGGCCCGAATGAGATGAACAACAACGCGCCCAACCGTGTGGCGACCCTGATTTCGCTGCCGGCCGAACGGGCCGTCGACGACGCGGCGGTCGAGCGCGCACGGGAGGTCCTCGGCACGGCCGCCGCATCCCATTGGCTCGACCGGTCGGTCGCCGCCGACATTGTGTTTCGCGCCGGCGGGCAGGACGACGACCGCGCGCTCGCCGACCGCGTCCGCGCCTCGCTCGGCGGACGGCCGATCGACGTGGTGGTGCAACCGATCGCGCACCGGCGCAAGAAGCTTTTTCTCGCCGACATGGATTCCACCATGATCGGGCAGGAATGCATTGACGAGCTCGCGGCCTACGTCGGGGTGCACGCGCATGTCGCCGCCATCACCGAGCGGGCGATGCGCGGTGAGATCGAGTTCGCCCCCGCCCTGCGCGAACGCGTCGCCCTGCTCAAGGGACTGAAATCCTCGGTCGTCGAGGAGGTGATCGCCGAGCGCATCCATCTCACGCCCGGCGCCCGCGTGCTGGTCGCCACCATGCGGGCGAACGGCGCCCACACCTGCCTGGTGTCGGGCGGCTTCACGCTGTTCACCGATCGCATCGCCGCGATGATCGGCTTCCACGAACATCGCGCCAATACGCTGATCGTCGAGCCCGAGGGCGTGTTCGCCGGCGAGGTCGCCGAGCCGATCCTCGGCCGCGAGGCGAAGCTCGCAACCCTCATCGACCTGCGCGACCGCCTCGGATTGAAGAAGGAGGAGACCCTGGTCGCCGGGGACGGCGCCAACGATCTCGGCATGATCGAGGAGGCCGGCCTCGGCGTCGCTTACCACGCCAAGCCGAAGGTCGCGGCGGCGGCCGCCGCGCGCATCGACCATGGCGACCTCACCGCGCTGCTGTTCGCGCAGGGCTATCGCCGCGCCGCCTTCGTCGGAGAGGCTTGACGAGCGTCCGGCCCGCCCCGCGCCACTCGAACAGCCCGAGAATGTTGCCTGCAATCGGCAGCGTCGCGGCGGCCGTCTCCTGGAGGCGGCCGCCGCACGATCGGCTATTGCAGGCTCAGCGCGACGAACCGCAGCTCGCCGTCCGCGTTGGCGACGAGCAGCAGCGCCGACTTGCGGCCGCTCTTGCGCAGATTGTCGATCCGCTTCTGCAGTTCGTCGGTGTTCGACACCGCATCCTGCGCCACTTCGACGATGACGTCGCCGGCGGTCAGGCGCTTGTCGAAGGCCGCCGAGTTGGCATCCACCCCGGTAATGACGACGCCCTTCACGCTGTCCTTGATCTTGTACTTCTTGCGCAGGTCGTCGCTCATGTTCGAGAGCTCGAGCCCGAGGGTCTTCTGCACGACCGACTTTTCCGACGGGCCGGCGTCCTTCTTGACCGCCGCGGGAGTCGGCTTGTCGCCGTCTTCGAGGCGGCCGAGCCGCACCGTCTTCGTCTCCTCGTTGCCCTTGCGGATGACGACGACGGTCACGTCCTTGCCGACCGCCGTGTCGGCGACGATGCGCGGCAGATCGCGCATGTCCTTGATGTCGTGGCCGTCGAACTTGACGATCACGTCGCCGGGCTCGATTCCGGCCGGCTTGGCCGGACCCTTGTCGTCGACGCCGGCGACGAGTGCGCCGCGCGCCGGCTTGATGTTGAGGGTCTCGGCGATGTCGTCGGTCACCTGCTGGATGCGCACGCCGAGCCAGCCGCGCCGGGTCTCGCCGTACTGGCGCAGCTGATCGATCACCGGCATGGCGGTCTTCGAGGGCACCGCGAATCCAATGCCGATCGAGCCGCCCGACGGCGAGATGATCGCGGTGTTGATCCCGACGACTTCGCCGTTGAGATTGAACAGCGGACCGCCGGAGTTGCCGCGGTTGATGGCGGCGTCGGTCTGGATGTAGTTGTCGTACGGCCCCGAATTGATGTCGCGGTTGCGCGCCGAGACGATGCCGGCCGTGACGGTGCCGCCGAGGCTGAACGGATTGCCGATCGCGATCACCCATTCGCCGAGCCGCAGCTTGTCGGAATCGCCGAACTGCACCGACTTGAGCGGCTTCTCGGGTTTCACCCGCAGCAGCGCCAGATCGGTCTTCTGGTCGCGCCCGATGATTTCCGCCTTGAGCTTGGTACCGTCGTTGAGGATGACGTTGACCTCGTCGGCGTCGGAGATGACGTGATTGTTGGTCACGACGATGCCGGACGGATCGATGATGAATCCGGAGCCGAGCGAGTTGACCCGGCGCAGCGGATGATTGTTCTGCCCGTCTCCCTGCTTGCGGTTCTTGAAGAACTCCTCGAAGAACTCTTCGAACGGCGAACCGGGCGGCAGCTTCGGCATGGCTCCGCCGCTCGCGTCGACCGTCTGCGAGGTGGAAATGTTGACGACCGCGTCGATGACCTTCTCGGCCACGTCGGCGATGCCGTCGGGGCCGCGGGCGGCCGCCGGCGCCGACAGGACGGGAAGCAGGAGCAAGAGCGCCGCCGCCAACACGTTGAGGGCGATCGATCCGCACGCGTGGCGGACAGGGTTAGTCAGGTAGCCGGCCATGGGCCTCTGTTCTCCAAGGGGAAAGGGTCTGTTCAAACGACACTGCGCCGGTCCCGAAACGGGCGCAAGGGCGACCTCTCTGGTCCGCACTTAGGTACGGATTTGGGCGGAAAAGCGACTTTCCGCAATGCCTGTTCCGGGGCTCATCCGGCGATTGCGGCCCGGCCGGCCCGGTATCCCGATCACTTGCGCTCACGACCGGTGCCGGCGCGCGTTCCACGGTGAACGCCGGCTAGTGGCGGACGATCCAGACGAGCAGTACCCCGAGCGCCGCGCAGATGATCCCGACCGCCCGCAACGTCGCCTCCGGCGTTTCCAGCACCGCGGCGAAGGCGCGTTTCGCCGGACCCGGAATGGCGGCAAAAATCAGGCCTTCGATCACGAAGACCAAACCGATCGCAACGAGGAAGTCGGACATTGCCGCCCAGCCGGGAAGGCGCCGCACCGCGACGCGCAGTCATCATTTGTTGGTGGTGGCCTGCCCCTTGGAGCCTTCGCGCGCGTGTCCGTTCGGATCCGCGAAAAAGCGGAAGAAGTCGGAATCGGGCCTGAGCACCATGCGCGTGTCGTTGGCCTTCAGGCCGTTCTCATAAGCCTGCATCGAGCGGTAGAAGGCGAAGAAGTCCGGGTCTTTGCTGAAGGCTTCCGCGAAGATCTGGTTGCGTGCGGCGTCGCCCTCGCCGCGCGTCTTCTCGGCCGTCGACTGGGCCTCGGCGATGAGCACGGTGACGTCGCGATCGGCGCGCGCGCGGATCTCCTGCGAACGCTGGCTGCCGAGCGCGCGGAACTCCGCCGCCTCGCGTTGACGTTCGGTCTGCATGCGCTGGTAGACCGCCTGGCTGTTCTGCTCCGGCAGATCGGCGCGGCGGATGCGCACGTCGACGATCGAGATTCCGAAGGCGCCCGCCTCGCGGTCGACCTGGTTGCGGACCTGCGCCATCAACTGCGCGCGGTCGTCGCGCACCACGTGGGTCAGCGTGTCGCCGCCGAGCACGCGGCGCAGCGCCGAATTCAACAGCGTGGAAAGACGCGAGTTGGCGCCTTCGATCGAACCGACCGTCTGATAGAACTTCAGCGGCTGCTCGATGCGGTAGCGCGCGAAGGCGTCGACCACGAGCCGCTTCTGGTCGGAAGCGATCACCTCCTGCGCGGGGTTCTCGAGGTCGAGAATGCGCTTGTCGATGTAGACGACGCTCTCGATGAGTGGCCATTTGAAGTGCAGGCCCGGCGTGGTGATGACGGCAACCGGCTCGCCGAGACGGATCACCAGCGCCTGGCGGGTCTGATAGACGCTGAACAGCGACCCGTAGGCGACGACGAGGAGGACGGCGGCAAGAACCGCGAGCACGCCTCCGGCAATGCTGAGCCTCATCGGTTCCCTCCCGTCGAAGACTGCGAGGTCTGCCCGGGCGACTGCGGCCGCCGCGGCGTCAGTTCCGGGAGCGGCAGGAACGGCACGACCCCCGTTCCGCCCTGGGTGCCGGCGTCGAGGATGACCTTGTCGGCGCCGCCAAGCACGCGCTCCATCGTCTCCAGATACATGCGCTGGCGCGTGACGTCAGGGGCCTTCTTGTATTGCTCGTAGATCTGGTTGAAGCGCGCCGTCTGGCCCTTGGCCTCGGCGACGGTCTGCTCGCGATAGGCTTCCGCCGCCTGGAGGATCTGCGCGGCGCGTCCGCGCGCCTCCGGCACCACCCGGTTGGCGTAAGTCTGCGCTTCGTTCTGCGCGCGCTCGGCGTCGGCGCGAGCCGCCTGCACGTCGCGGAACGCGTCGATGACCTGCGCCGGCGGATCAACCTTCTGCAGCTGCACCTGTGTGATCTCGATGCCGGCGCGATAGTGGTCGAGCGTCTTCTGCATCAGGTCGTGCACGCCCGTCTCGATGTTCTGGCGTGCACCCGTCAGGATCGGCTGGATGTCGGAGCGTCCGACCACTTCGCGCATCGCGCTCTCGGCGACGGCCTTCACGGTGCCTTCCGGATTCTGGATGTTGAACAGATAGTCGCCGACGCCGTTCGGCTCGAGCTTCACCCGCCAGAACACCGAGAAGTCGACGTCGACGATGTTCTCGTCGCCGGTGAGCATCAGGCTTTCCTCGGGTACGTCGCGCATCGTCGTCCCGCGCCGGATGTCTTCGACCACGCGCATGCCGATGTCGATGCGCTTCACCGTCAGCACCTGCGGGGTCAGCACCGTCTCGATCGGATAGGGCAGATGGTAGCGAAGTCCGGGCTGCCGCGGCTGCCCGTCGTACTTGCCGAAGCGCAGGACGACGCCGAGCTCGTCCGGCTGCACGGTGTAGAAACCCGAAAGCCCCCACAGCACCAGCGCGGCGAGCAGGATCAGCACGAGACCTTTGCCGCCGAGATTGCCGCCCGGCATGACCGACTTGAGCTTGTCCTGGCTGCGCCGCAGCAGTTCCTCGAGATCGGGAGGCGTGGGCCCCGACGATTGCGGCCCTGAACCCCACGGTCCCTTGGGCCCGGAGCCCCAGGGGCCGCCGCCTTGATTGCTCCATGGCATGGAGGAGTCCTCCTTGGTCGCCGGGCCTCGAGGTCCCTGGCGTCCGATCAGTCTGGGGCCGGGTTATAGGGGACGGCCCGGCCCCTTTCAACGCACGCCCGCGCCGCAGTCATCGGCCCGCCCGACGACAGTCGTGCCCGCGAGATGGCCGCCCCGCCCGAACGACGCTGACCTGCTGGGCGAACGCCGTTTTCCGCCCGTCCGGCGTGCCGGCCGAAGCCGAAACGCCGGCGCGGCGAGGCGTCGTCCATCCGCCCGTTTACTCGCCATTCACATTGATCTAGCACGGCCGACGACTGCCACAGCGAAATGCAACCTCCATGTCCAGCCGCGTCCAAATGCCGTCGCTCTCTTTTCTCGTGGCCCGCAGTCACCCGGGCCACGTGATCGGCTGCGACAACAGATTGCCCTGGCATCTAAAGAGCGACCTGGCCCGCTTCAAGGCCATCACGCTCGGCCACGTCATCGTCATGGGACGAAAGACTCACGAATCGGTCGGCAGGGTGCTGCCGGGCCGCATCACGATCGTGCTTTCGCGCCGGCCGGCGGCAGCTGGCGCTCAAGACCTCTCCGACCTGCCGGACACGGCGCTCGTCTGGTCCGCGGATCAGGAGCACGCGCTCTATCTCGCCGACATGCTGTCGATCGCGCGCGGCGCGGATGAGTTTTTCGTCATCGGCGGGGCCGAGATCTTCACCATGTTCTCGCCGCTGGCGAACACGGTCTACCTGACCGAGGTCTTCGCGGACGTCACCGGCGAGGCGCGGTTCGATCTCGAATTCGGCGATGCTGGGTGGCGGCGCGTGCGGGACGAACAGCATCCGCAGTCCGCAGGCGACCAGTACGCCACGCGTTTCCTGGTATTCGAGCGGCGCGACCGGCACGCGCGCTGCCGGGTCTTCTCCGAGGCCGCGCCCGAGGGCCCGGATCGGCGCGACTGGGCGCGGCGGCAACTGCGGCGGCTCTCCGAGGGGAATCTCATCGCACCGCCGGATCCCTGAGACGCGCCCGTCTCCTGCCTGGTCCGGAGCGGTCAGACGGCGACTTCGGCCTTGATGTGCGGATGCGGGTCGTAGCCCACGAGCGTGAAATCCTCGTAGCGGAACCCGAACAGGTCGCCGACCTCGGGATTGAGCTCCATCCGCGGCAGGCGGCGCGGCGGGCGCGAGAGCTGCAGGCGCGCCTGCTCGATGTGGTTGAGATAGAGGTGGGCGTCGCCGAAGGTGTGGATGAACTCGCCGGGCGCGAGCTTCGTCACCTGGGCGACCATCAGCGTCAGCAGCGCGTAGGACGCGATGTTGAAGGGAACGCCGAGAAAGACGTCCGCGGAGCGCTGATAGAGCTGGCAGGAAAGCTTTCCGTGCGCAACGTAGAACTGGAACAGGCAGTGGCACGGCGGCAACGCCATGCGCTCGATGTCGGCCGGATTCCAGGCCGTGACGATGAGGCGGCGCGAATCCGGATTGCGGCGGATGGCGGCCACGACCTCGGCGACCTGGTCGATGGTGCCGCCGTCGCGCGCGGGCCACGATCGCCACTGCCGGCCGTAGACGGGGCCGAGGTCGCCGTGCTCGTCGGCCCATTCGTCCCAGATGCGTACGCCGTGGTCGTTGAGATATTTGATGTTGGTGTCGCCGGCGAGGAACCACAGCAGCTCGTGAATGATCGACTTCACGTGCAGCTTCTTGGTGGTGAGGAGCGGAAAGCCCCGCGAGAGATCGATGCGCATCTGGTGGCCGAAGACGGACAGCGTTCCGGTCCCGGTGCGGTCCCGCTTCTCGACACCGTCGGCGAGGATGCGTTCCATCAGGTCGAGGTATTGCCGCACGATCTGTCTCTTGGCCTTGTCGTCTCGAATCCAGGTCGGTCGCCGCCGTTTCCGCGGTGAATCGCCAGCCGCACTTTAGAGCATTTCCCGACAAGGTCGACACCGGTTCGCCGCAGTCAACGCCACCTGACATGCACTCGGGAGCACGCTCCAATGCCGCCGGACCGGATCATGCCCCGCGCAGGGTCGGCGGGACGACACCCAAACGGCGCGGCGCGGACCCGCGGCCGCCCCGCGGGGGAACTTGAGGTGGGCGGCTCGCCTGCAGCGGGACAGCTTCTCCTCGATTCCATCCCGCGCCAGCCATTTGATCTGAGCATGATCTTTTCCGAAAACCGGCATCTCCCTTCGGGATCATGCTCTATTCGGTGAACACCTCCTCGCGCTTCTGCCGGATCATCGGCAACACCGCGAGGAGCAGCAGCCCGACCGCGATCGCCAGCAGCGTCGCCGAAATCGGCCGCGTCACGAACGTCGACGGATCGCCACGCGCGATGAGCATGGCGCGCCGCAGATTCTCCTCCATCAGCGGCCCGAGCACGAACCCCAGCAGCATCGGCGCCGGCTCGAACTCGTGCTTGGCGAGCCAGTATCCGACGAGGCCGAAAAGATCGGTCATCACCACGTCGAACGGCGAATTGTTCACCGAATAGACGCCGATGTTGCAGAAGATCAGGATCGCCGGGAACAGCATGCGGTAGGGCACGCGCAGCAGGCGCACCCACACCCCGACGAGCGGCAGGTTGATGATGACCAGCATCAGGTTGCCGATCCACATCGAGGCGATCATGCCCCAGAACAGCTCCGGCTGCTTGGTCATGACCTGCGGACCCGGCACGATGCCGTGGATCGTCATCGCGCCGACCATGAGCGCCATCACCGCGTTGGGCGGAATGCCGAGGGTGAGCAGCGGAATGAACGACGTCTGCGCCGCGGCGTTGTTGGCGCTCTCCGGCGCCGCCACGCCCTCGATGGCGCCGCGGCCGAAGCGGGACGGCTCCTTGGCGACCTTCTTCTCGAACGTGTAGGCGGCGAAGGACGCGATCACGGCGCCGCCGCCCGGCAGGATGCCGAGGATCGAGCCGATCACGGTGCCGCGGGCGATCGCGCCGGCCGACGCGATCAGATCGGCGCGCGTCGGCATCAGGCCGGTCAGCTTGCTGTGGACGATCCCGCGCTCTTCCGGCTGCTCGAGGT
>CAZIGW010000195.1:0-37195 GCA_964538565.1 uncultured Hyphomicrobiales bacterium
GAAGTCGACGGCGTATTTATAGAATTCGGACGGCAGGAACTGCGTCAGCCCCATGGCGCCCGCCCAGGAGCTCTTCATGTCGGCGAGCCTGATGTGCCCTTCCTCGACGATCTTGAGCGCGATCAGGAATTCCTGGCGGAACTGCTCCTTGCGCCGGCCGAGATAGGCCTGCGTCGCCAGCACGCGGATCGCGCTCTTGCCGTCGGCCTGGCGTCCGTAGTCGGTCTCCCGCGCCCAGATCGCCAGCACCACGCTGCCCGGCACGCCGAACTCGCGTTCGATCGCGGCGAGTACCGGGCGGTACTGTTCCATCAGCTTGCGGCCCTGCGCGGCGAGACGGCTGAAGCTCGCCTCGCGCAGATAGTCGGCCGGCGTGAGAACGAACTCGGGTTGGCCCGGACCCGGCTTCGTCGGCCGGCCCGGAATGACGAGATCGGGCAGCGAAAGGTCGGGCTCGAGTCCGCGCGTCGCCGCGTCGAACGTCGCGCGCGAGACGCCGAGCGCCTGGGCCTGCGGCCAGAGACCCGCGAGGAAACTCTGGAACGCCGCGTCGGCCGCGCCTGCCGGGTGGGACAGCAGGACGGCGAGCACGCAGCCCGCGCCCGCAAGCGCCGCTTTCATCCGCCGTCGAAGAAAATCGAAGCTCACGTCTGTCTCGCTGGTGATCTGTTTGCTCTTGCTTTCTCTGCAAGCCTGAAGCGAATCGCCGCTCCGAACGTTCCGCGAACCTGGACGAATCGGAAACGGAGCATGGCCGGTGAATGCGGCCTTAACGCGAAGGGGGCCGCCCTGCCTGGGCGTGCCGTTCCGTATTGTCCTCCGACCGCGTCGGCTCGCCCCATTGATCCTACCGCGCGACCACGAAGAACAGCCGAGGGAACCTCAGGAGCACGCGCCCGTCGTATTGCGCCGGGTAGGCTTGCGCGATCTCGGCCGTATAGGCGGCGAGGAACTTCGCCCGCAGCGCGGCGTCGAGCGGGGCCAGAAAGGGCCGCAGCGCCGATCCTTTGAACCACTCGACGATCGCCTCCGCGCTTTCGAGCACGTGCTGATAGTGCGTGTGCCAGATGTCCACATGGGTGGCGAGCGGCCTGAGCAGATCGTAGTAGGCGCCCGGCCGCGGCAGGTCGTCCCGCGCCGCACCGGCGAGCGCCGGCGCCCATGGCCCGCTGCGCCCCACCTCGCGCATCAGCGCGAGCGCCGGCTCATCGGTATTGTCCGGCATCTGCACGGCGAGCACCCCGCCCGGCCGCAGGGCGGCAAGCAGCCGGCGCAGCACGGCCGCGTGGTCCGGCACCCATTGAAAGACCGCGTTGGCGAAGAGCAGATCCGTGTCCGGGTCCGGAGTCCACGTGGCGATGTCGGCCTCAACGAACGTGCGGCCGGGCAGCCGCCCGCGCGCCTGCCGCAGCATGTCGGGCGAGGAATCGAGCCCTATCACCTCCGCGTCCGGAAAACGCTCGATCAGAAGCTCGGTCGAATTGCCGGGCCCGCAGCCCAGGTCGACCACGCGCCGCGCCTGCCGCAGCGGGACCCGCGCCAGCAGATCGCGCGGCGGCCGCGTGCGTTCGTCCTCGAACTTGAGATACTGGTTCGGGTTCCACTTGGCGGGCTGGCGACTCACGGGAAGCGATCCTGCTCAGCGCGAGAACTTCTTGTACTTGATGCGGTGCGGGATGGTCGAATCGACTCCGAGCCGCCGCTTCTTGTCCTCTTCGTAGTCGGCGAAATTGCCCTCGAACCATTCGACGTGGCTGTTGCCCTCGAACGCGAGGATGTGGGTGGCGATGCGGTCGAGGAACCAGCGGTCGTGGCTGATGATCACGGCGCAGCCGGCGAAATCCTCGAGCGCCTCCTCCAGCGCGCGCAGCGTGTCGACGTCCAGATCGTTGGTCGGCTCGTCGAGGAGCAGCACGTTGGCGCCCGACTTCAGCATCTTGGCGAGATGCACGCGGTTGCGCTCGCCGCCGGAGAGCAGGCCGACCTTCTTCTGCTGATCGGCGCCCTTGAAGTTGAAGGCCGCGCAGTAGGCCCTGCTGTTCACCTCGCGCTTGCCGAGCTGCAGCACGTCGAGCCCGCCGGAGATCTCCTCCCACACGCTCGCGTTGTCGTTCAATGTGTCGCGCGACTGGTCGACGTAGCCGAGCTTGACCGACTCGCCGACGCGGATCGTGCCGGCGTCCGGCTTCTCCTGGCCGGTGATCATGCGGAACAGCGTGGTCTTGCCGGCGCCGTTCGGCCCGATCACGCCAACGATGCCGCCGGGCGGCAGCTTGAAGGTGAGATTGTCGATCAGCAGCCGATCGCCGAAGCCCTTGGTGAGGCCCTCGAAATCGACGACGTTCTGGCCGAGCCGCTCGGTGACCGGAATGACGATCTGGGCGGACTGCCCGGTCTTCTCGCCGGCCTTCTTGAGCAGTTCCTCATAGCGTTGGTAGCGCGCCTTCGACTTGGCCTGGCGCGCCTTGGGGCTCGCCGCGATCCACTCCTGCTCGCGCGCGAGCGTGCGCTGGCGCGCCTCTTCCTCGCGGCCCTCCTGCTCGAGCCGCTTCTGCTTCTGTCCGAGCCATGAGGAATAGTTGCCCTGGTAGGGGATGCCGCGTCCGCGGTCGAGCTCGAGAATCCAGCCGGTGACGTTGTCGAGGAAGTAGCGGTCGTGGGTGACGATCAGGATCGCGCCCGGGTAGCTGCGCAGGTGGCCCTCGAGCCAGGCGACCGTCTCGGCGTCGAGATGGTTGGTCGGTTCGTCGAGCAGGAGAAGCTCGGGCTGCTCGAGCAGCAGCCGGCAGAGCGCGACCCGGCGCCGCTCGCCGCCCGAAAGCTTCGCCACGTCGGCATCGTCGGGCGGGCCGCGCAGCGCATCCATCGCCTGGTCGACCTGAGAATCGAGATCCCACAGCCCCTTGGCCTCGATCTCGTCCTGCAGCTTCGTCATTTCCTCGGCGGTTTCGTCCGAGTAGTTCATGGCGAGCTCGTTGTAGCGGTCGAGGATCGCCTTCTTCGCCGCCACCCCCTCCATGACGTTCTCGCGCACGGATTTCTGACCGTCGAGCTGCGGCTCCTGGGGCAGATAGCCGACACGCGCGCCCTCCGCGGCCCAGGCCTCGCCGGTGAACTCCTTGTCGAGCCCCGCCATGATGCGCAGCAGCGTCGATTTGCCGGCGCCGTTGACCCCGAGAACGCCGATCTTGGCATCGGGGTAGAAGGACAGATTGATGTTCTCCAGCACCTTCCGGTTGCCCGGATAGACCTTGGAGAGACCGTGCATGTGATAGATGAACTGGTGGGCCATATTCGCCCGCCTCCTGTCGGTCAGAGCGCGATCCGCAAAAGTGGCATCCGGCGTCGCATCAGGTCGGGGTCTCGGCGCATGAACCCGGTCGGCGAACCGGCTCCCACTTCGCCGGATCATGCGCGAGGCGTCGGCAGCCTGCTTGTGGGGAAATTCGCGGCTGATGTAGCGGCGCGCGCGCCCAAGGGCAAGGCGCTTGCAAGCCCTGCTTGTTCGGCGCCCGCCGCGCCGCGCGGCCATTTGCCAGGGTTCGGGCGGAGATCGCCCGCGGCGCGTCGGGCCGGCGCGCGGGCTCCCTTCCGGTTGGCCGCGCCCGGCTTGGACGATCGGGTCTCGTCGTCGGACGTCCCTGTGTGACCTACACAACACACCGGCCCGAGGGAGTTGTGGCAGGATGCAATCAGGCCTGGAAATCGTAACGGATTTTAACGATTTTACTCCCAGGATGGATGGCGCGCTCGGGTGTGGCTTGGCCCTCGGCCGCGCGTCGAGCAACACCGGATCACCGGCTTCCCCCATCGCCGGACGTCTGCCATGGTTTTGACCGCCGAAAAAATCCTAAGAGTCCGTAAGGCCTTGGTGAGGCTGTGGCAGCCGATTGCCCGGGAACTGTTCGACCCCTACCGCCCCGAGCTTCATTACATGCGCGGGCCCGGGCCCAAGTGGCATGAGAAGCATGCCGGCGAGACGCCCGTTGTCTCCGGATTGTCCGAAGCCCCGGTCTAGGGCGCGATCCGCAAACATGGAAGGCGGTTCCGCGCGCGCTCGCGCGCCTATTCCATGGCCTGGCTCCTCATCTCGTCGGCGAACCGGCTCCACTTCGCCGGATCATGCGCCGGGCCCCGCCTGATCCTTCGGTCGCCGATCTCCCCGGCTCCTGATCCGCGCCCCGATCGCGCCCCTGAGAGGTCGACGTGTTTGCCCGGAGCGCGCCGATGGGCTTCTCTGTGTCTCGCGTTCCCGCCCAAGCAAACCTGACGGGCACGCGATCGTCGGATCGGCCGGCGGCTCGCCAGAGTGCCGGCCGCCAGGATTCGGTCCGGAAAGAAGGGGTGGGTGTCACGATGCCATATCGCTGCGCGGTGCTCGACGACTACCAGAACGTCGCCTTGAAGATGGCCGATTGGTCTAAGGTGACGGGCGACGTCGAGGTGAAGGTCTTCAATGCTCCGATCGGCCCGCCGGAGGAGGTCGTCCGTACGCTTCAAGGCTACGCCATCGTCTGCCTGATGCGCGAACGCACCCCGTTTCCGCGCCGGATGTTCGAGGCGCTTCCCGACCTGCGCCTGCTCATCACCACCGGGGCGCGCAACAACGCCATCGACATGGCGGCGGCCGCCGAGCGCGGCGTCGTCGTGTGCGGCACCGGCGCATTCGGCAGCCCGACGGTCGGCATCGTGTTCGGCCTGCTGCTCGAGCTCACGCGGCGCATCGGCTACGAGAACGCCCGGCTCAAGTCGGGCGCGACGTGGCAGGCCACGATCGGCAGCGATCTCGAGGGCAAGACGCTCGGCATCGTCGGGCTCGGCAAGCTTGGCGCGCGCGTCGCCAAGGTCGCGCAGGCGTTCGGCATGCGGGTCGTGGCCTGGAGCCAAAATCTGACGCCCGAGCGTTGCCGCGAGGTCGGCGTCGAGCACGTGGCGAAAGACGATCTGTTCCGCCAGGCCGACGTCGTCACCGTCCATGTCCAGCTCAGCGACCGCACGCGCGGCATGATCGGCGCGCACGAGCTCGGCCTGATGAAGCCGGGCGCCTATTTGATCAACACGGCGCGCGGGCCGATCGTGGTCGAGCAGGCTCTGCTCGACGCGCTGCGCGAGAAGCGCATCGCCGGCGCCGGTCTCGACGTCTATGACATCGAGCCGTTGCCGCTCGATCACCCGCTGCGCACGATGGAGAACGTGGTGCTCACGCCGCATCTCGGCTACGTCAGCATCGAGAACTACCGCGCGTATTTCAAGGACATGGTCGACGACATCCGCGCCTGGCTCGACGGCAAGCCGGTGCGGACCATTGCGCCGCGCTGACAGGCGAGGCCGGATCGGCGCGAGCTGCCCGGGCCGGCATGGCCGGTCCTTGCCCACCATGTCTCGCATCGGGGCCTCGCCGGGGTTGTGCCGCGGGCCCCGACGGGCGGGAAAAATGGTGAAAATAGGGCCGAAGGCCACAGATAATCGTCTGACATCAAACCGCTGCGTGCGGTTGCATCAGTCCATTAACTGAGACACATTCCGTTGATTGTGGGGGTTGGTGTTGGCGTCTATATGCCGCATCACCATTGGGGGCGTAGAGTTTCAGTGAAGCCGCGTACCGCGTCTCGCGTATTGGCGTCGAACGTCCACGTTTTCGTCGACTTCGACGGCACGATTTCGCTCGAAGATACGACCGACGTGATCCTGGAGCGCTTCGCCGACCCGGCGTGGCGCGAGGTCGAAGCCGAGTGGGTGGCCGGCACGATCGGTTCGCGCGAATGCCTCGCGCGCCAGATCGACCTCGTCCGCGCAACTCCGACGGATCTCGACGCGCTCGTCGACGACGTGAAGCTCGACGCGGGCTTTCCTCTGTTCGCCGCGATGTGCCGCGCCGAAGCCATCCCGCTCACCGTCGTATCCGACGGCGTCGACCGCGTGGTTTCCGCCATGCTGGCGCGGGCCGGCGTCAAGGCGCCGGTCCTCGCCAACCGGCTCGAATGGCGCGGCGGCGATCGCTGGCGGCTCGGCTTTCCGCACGCGCGCGAGGATTGCCGTTCCGCCGCCGGCAACTGCAAATGCGCCGCGCTTGCCGGCGAAACGTTTGCTCTGCGCATCCTGGTCGGCGACGGGCGTTCGGATTTCTGCGCCGCCGAGAGCGCCGACATTGTGCTGGCGAAGAGCAGGCTTCTCGATCACTGCCGCGCGAACGCGATTCCCTTTGCACCGTTCGAGAACTTTGCCGAGGCGACCGGATTGCTGCGCGAGTGGGTCGGCACCCTGCGCCGCCGCGGAGTCATCGCGGCCCATGTCGAGGAGCAGGTGCATGCATCGCCCTCCTCTTAGGCTCGCCGAGGCTTCCGCAACCGAAACGGCCGCCGCCGAAGCCGAGCTTCTCAGGCTCGAGGCGCTCTATTGCTCGCACGGCGACACGGTCCACTACACCGATCCGCCAAAATTGTTCGAACGCTGCGAGGGCTCGTTTCTCTACGACGGGGCGGGCCGCGAGTATCTCGACCTGCAGATGTGGTACTCCGCCGCGAACCTCGGATACGCGCATCCCCGCGTCAACAATGCGCTCAAGCGCCAGATCGACCGGCTGCCGCAGCTCGCGAGCCAGTATCTGCACCGCGAGAAGATCGAGCTCGCCGCCCGCATCGCCCAGCGGGTCGAACGCACCTGGGGCACGAAGGGCCGCGTCCACTTCAACGTCGGCGGCTCGCAGGCGGTCGAGGATTCGCTCAAGCTCGTGCGCAACGCGACGGGTGGAAAATCGCTCATGTTCGCGTTCGAGGGCGGCTATCACGGCCGCACGCTCGGCGCCACCTCGATCACCTCGTCCTACCGCTACCGGCGCCGCTACGGACATTTCGGCGAACGCGCGCACTTCGTACCCTTCCCCTATTGCTTCCGCTGTCCGTACGGCAAGACGCGCGAGGATTGCGAACTCTATTGCGTCGACCAGTTTGCGCGCCTGTTCGACAGCGAATATCACGCGGTCTGGGACGGCAAGGCGGGCGAGGCCGAGTTCGCCGCCTTCTACGTCGAGGCGATCCAGGGCACGGGCGGCTACGTGATCCCGCCGCCCGGATATTTCGAGAAGCTCAAGGACGTCCTCGAGGCGCGGCGCATCCTTCTCGTCGACGACGAGATCCAGATGGGCTTCTACCGTGCCGGAAAATTCTGGGCGATCGAGAACTTCAACGTGAAGCCGGACATTGTCGTCTTCGGCAAGGCGTTGACCAACGGGTTGAACCCGCTGTCGGGGATCTGGGCGCGCGAGGACCTGATCGCGCCGGACATCTTCCCGCCGGGCTCGACGCATTCGACCTTCGCGTCCAATCCGCTCGGCACGGCGGCCGCGCTCGAAACGCTGCGGGTGCTCGACGAGGACGACTACGAGCGCATGACGGCGCTCGAGGGCGCCTATTTCCTCGAGGGCCTACGCGAACTCAAGCGCCGCCACAGGATCATCGGCGACGTCGACGGGCTCGGAATGGCGTTGCGCATCGAAGTCTGCGCCGAGGACGGATACACGCCCGACAAGGCCATTGTCGACCGCATGGTCCACGAGGCGCTCAAGGGCGACCTCGAGCACGACGGGCGGCGCTACGGCCTCGTGCTCGACATCGGGGGCTATTACAAGAACGTCATCACGCTCGCCCCCGCCCTTACGATCAGCTACGGCGAGATCGATCTCGCGCTCGTTCTTCTCGATCAGTTGTTCGCGCGCGTCGGAAAGAATTGATTGCGTCATGCGCATTTTGTGCGCCGGCACACCGGCTGCCGGGCGCACCGGATTGACGGGGGCGTCGAATGACGACGGTTGACCGCAGCTTCACGCTCGCGGGCGGTCGCACGGGATTTCTGCTGATCCACGGACTCGGCGGCACGCCGGTCGAGCTCAAGTTCGTGGCCAAGGGAATAGCGCGCGCGGGCTTCACCGTCCATTGCTGCCAGCTCGCCGGCCACTGTGGCAGCGAGGAGGACCTCCTCGCCACCGGCTGGCCGGACTGGTACGCGAGCGTCGAGGCCGCGCTCGAGCGCATGCGCACCCAATGCGACGTCGTCATCGTCGGCGGCCTGTCGATGGGCGCCGTGCTCGCCCTGCACCTCGCGGCGAGGCGTCCGAACGATGTCGACGGGCTGGCGCTTTATGCGCCGACGCTGTGGTACGACGGCTGGTCGACGCCCTGGTATCGCTTCCTGGTCGACGCCGCGATGCTCACGCGCTTCGGCCAGTTCATCCTCAGCCGGTTCTATCGCTTCGTCGAGCGCGAGCCCTACGGCATCAAGGACCCCTACATCCGCGCGGTCGTGGTCGCCGCGATGAAGTCCGGCGACAATTCACAGGCGGGAATCTTCGTCACGCCGGGCGAATGCGTGCGCCAGCTCTGCCTGCTGGTCGGCGACGTGAAGCGCGAGCTCGCCTCGATCAAGACGCCGGCGCTGCTCGTCCAGGCGCGCGACGACGATCTCTCAAGCTTCAGGAACGCCGAATACCTTCAGCGCAACCTGGGAGGCATCGTCGACACGCTGGTGCTCGACGACAGCTACCACATTGTCACGGTCGATTCGCAACGCGACCTCGTGATCGAAGGTTCGGTGGCGTTCGCCACCCTGCTCGTCACCCGCCGCAAGCTCGAGGAAAGAGGCGACGCCACCGTCCACGCGCTCACACAGTCCGCGCAGGCCTGAACCCCGGAAAGCCGGCCCGCCACGCGAGATTCAGCGAGGCGCCAGCCGGCGCGCCGCGAACGCGAAGCCGGCGCGCCGAAGCAGCCCGAACCATCCGCCGGCGACAACCGAGACGACGAGGGCGACCGCGATCGTCCGGGGCGCGGGCGTCGTGACGGCGAAGACCTCGGAAACCGTCGGCACGAACAGGATCGTGCATCCCATTCCCACCGCGACGGCGGCGATCGACCAGAACACATAGCGCCGGCGGTCGAAGAACGCGGTTCCGGGTTCGGCCGATTCGGCGAATGCGAGCACGAGGTTCGAGGCCACGAGCGCCATGAAGGCGGCGGCGCGCGCTTCGCGGGTCGGTATTTCGGCGGCAAGCGAGAGCGCATAAAGTCCGAACACGGCCGCCAGAACCACCATTCCCTGAAGGACTCCGAGCACGAGCTCGCGTCGGCCGAACAGGCCTTCGGTGGCCGGACGCGGCGGCTTCGTCATCGCGTCGCGTTCGGCGGGTTCCGCTTCGAACACGAGTGAACAGATCGGATCGATCAGGAATTCCAGCACGACGACGTGCATCGGGAACAGCAGTGGCGGAAGCCCGGCCACGATCGGAAACAGCGCAAGGCCGGCGACCGGCACGTGGATCGCCGTCACATAGGTGAGGGCCTTGCGCAGGTTGGCGAAGATGCGGCGCCCGAGACCCACCCCCGCCACGATGGAGGCGAAACTGTCGTCGAGCAGCACGATGTCGGCCGCCTCACGCGCCACATCCGTGCCGCGAGCACCCATGGCGATGCCGACGTGGGCGGCGCGCAGCGCCGGCGCATCGTTAACGCCGTCGCCGGTCATCACCACGACTTCGCCGTTCGTCTTGAGCGCCTCCACCAGCGCCAGCTTCTGTTCCGGCATCACGCGCGCGAAGATCCGCACGCGGCGGAGGCGTTCGCGAAGCGCGCCGGCGTCGATGGCGGCGATCTCGGTTCCGGTCAGCACGCCGGCCGACGTGTCGATCCCGCTGCGCCGCGCGATTTCGAGCGCCGTCGCCGGATAGTCGCCGGTGATCATCGCCACCTCGATGCCGGCGCTGCGCGCCTGCGCCAAGGCCGCCGGCACGTCCGCGCGCAGCGGGTCGAGAAATCCGACCAGTCCGTCGAACGTGAAAGCGTCTTGCGAGAGATCGTCCGGGAGAGGCCCTGCGTGGCGCCGCGAAGCGACGCCGAGAACGCGAAATCCGCGGCGCGCCATCGCACTCACCGCGTCGTGCACCCTGGCGCGGTCGGCCTGCGCCATGCGGCACAGACGCATGATGGCTTCCGGCGCGCCCTTGGCGGCCACGACAAATCGGTCCTCGGCTTCGCGCCAGGCCTGGATGACCGCGAGCAGATTGGGACGCAGCGGATGGACCCGCAGCGGCCCGCCGTCGGCCGGCGCGACGTCCTCGCCGAGATCGCGCGCCAGATCCTGGATCGCCCGGTCCATCGGGTCGACCGGCCGCACCGCCGACGCCAGCGCCGCCTTGCCGAGCACATGCGCGGATTTACGCCACGCTCCGGAGGTTTCGCGCAGATCGTGCAGTTCGCCGTCGACCCACAGCGCCGCCACGCTCATCCGGTTCTCGGTCAGCGTGCCGGTCTTGTCGATGCACAGGAAAGTCACGGCACCCAGCGTCTCGATGACCGCCGCCCGCCGCACCAGCACGCGATTCTGCGCGAGCCGCCAGGCGCCGATCGCCATGAAGATTGCCAACACCATCGGAAATTCTTCCGGCAGCAGGGAAATCGCCAGTGTGATGCCGGCGAGCGCTCCCGCGAACCAGTTTCCGCGCAGCACCCCATAGGCGACGACGACGGCGGCGCAGAACATGACCGAGGCAAGCGCGAGGCGCCCGATCAGCCGGCCGCTCGTCCGCTGCAGCAACGTCGGCTCTTCCGCGATCGAGGCGAGCGAGGTGCCGAGCGCGCCGAGCGGCGTCGCGCGGCCGGTCCTGCACACGAGTGCGACGCCCTGCCCGCGCACGATCAGCGTTCCGGCGAACAGGAACGGCGTGTGATCGCCTCCCGGGCGCGCGACGTCGACATCGACCGCGGAAACAGCGGCCGGGTCCTTCGTCACCGGAACGGATTCCCCCGTCAACGTGGACTCGTCCACGGTGAGCATGTCGCCGCCCACGAGAATGCCGTCGGCCGGCAGCCGCTCGCCTTCGCCCGCCAGGATGACATCGCCGGGAACAAGGTCGCGCGCGGCGATGCGTCGTTCGCGGCCACCGCGGATGACGCGCGCATGCGGCTCGGCCAGCCGGCGCAGCGCCGCGAGCGCCCGCTCGCTGCGCACTTCCTGCAACACCACGAGGCCGAGCGAGACAATCGCCCCTCCGAGCAGAAATGCGCCCTCGCGCAGGTCGCCGACCACCAGATAGAGAGCGGCGGCCGCGAGCAGGAACAGAAACATCGGCTCGCGCAGGGTTTCGCGGACGATGGCCCCCGCATTGCGTCGCGAATCCTGCTGCAGCAGGTTGGGACCGTAGCGCGCAAGGCGGCCCTCGGCTTCGGCGTCGTCCAACCCCTCCGGAACCGCTGAGATGCTCACCGTTTCGTCGGCCGACATGAGGACGCTCGCATGAAGACTCTCAATGACAGAACGCGAACTCCCGCCCCGCGGAATTCGCCCGAGAGGCCCTGACACGCCAAGCGTGGTGCATTCGACATCCCTCCCAATTGCCACGCACTCAGGAACATCCCAGCCGGGAACCGCACGGCAACATACACCTGCCGGTATCCGCCTTGATCCCAAAATTCGCGAACGAGCGGGGCGCGGCGGCGGGCGAACGTCGGACTCGCGGCACGAGAGCACCCTGCGTTCCCGCGGAATCGGAACGCGCTCCAGTCCCCTGTTGATGGCATTTCCTGCGGCGAACGGAGAATTCGCTTCGCCAGAGATGCGGTGCCAGGGCAGCAGACAAAGGATCACCAGCGTTGCAATGGCAAGGCCGGCGGCCACCGCCCGTTCGCGCCGATGCTCGCCGAGCAGCGGCGCGGCGGCAATCGGGACGCCAGCCATCCTCCACCGCGTCCCGCCGAACGCGCGCCGGCCGCTCCATTTCACCGAGCGGGCTGCGCGACGCCGGCGTCTTGCGCAGAGCCGCGAACGCACATGGGACGGCGTCTTCCCGTGCAAATAGATGTCAAGGCCACGTGGCGAGGGAACACGTCGCAACGCCCGGTCGAGGATCATTCCGGGCGCGAACACGGCGGCGATGAATCCCGCGAGATTGCGCCGCCGCTCGTCGAGGCCAGCGCGGTCGGGCACCTCCGACGACCCCCGCCGGCACCGCCGGCTGGGTAAGCCAGCGGCGCCGGACCCGGGTGGTCGACGAGGCGGACCTTGCGGATCCCGGGTTCATGATCGGCCTCCGCCGAGTTGGGCGGTCATGCCGCGCAGCGAATTCGTTCCCTGCGCCGCGGGCGGCTCCGAACGCATTTCCCACGCCGGGGCGAGCCGCCCGCGTCGCAAGATCTCCGCGGCCTGCGCGGAGGAAACCGGCGGGCTGAAGCAATAGCCCTGGACGTACTGGCAGCCGGACCGGACCAGGAGCTCGAACTGGCTCTGGGTTTCGACACCCTCCGCGATCGCCTTGATCTCGAGTTCGCGCGCGAGGCTGATTGCGGCCCGCACGATCGCGGCATCCCCCGAATCCGCTTCAAGGTCGCGGATGAACTCCTGGGCGATCTTGAGACGGGTGACGCGATAGGCGCGCAAGTATTCGAGCGACGAATAGCCGGTTCCGAAATCGTCGATGGCGATCGACACGCCGAGCCTGCAAAGCCGTTCGATGATGTCGCCGTGCTCGCGCGTGGTGGCCATGAGCACGGATTCGGTCAGCTCGAACTCGATCGCCGCCGGTTCGATGCCCCATTTGCGCAGCTGCTGGTTGATTTCCTGGTCGAAGTCGGGAGAGACGTTGAGCTGCGCGGCAGACAGGTTGATCGCGATCACCACCGACGGAACGCCGTCCGCCCGCCACAGGCGCAGCTGCCGAAGCACCTCGTCGATCACCCAGCGGCCGAGCGACAGGATGATTCCGGTCTTCTCGGCGACCGGGATGAACCGGCTGGGCAGCAGCAGCCCGCGCGTGGGATGATTCCAGCGCGCCAGCGCCTCGAGGCCGATGACCCGACCGGATATCACTTCCACCTGCGGCTGGTAGTAGATCTCGAGCTCGTTGCGATCGAGCGCGAGCCGCAGCTCCTCGGCGAGCGTGACGCGCTCGCGGACCTCGATGTCAAGGTCCTCGGAATGGAAGTGGTACTGGTTGCGGCCCGAATCCTTCGCCCGGTAGAGCGCGAGGTCCGCCTGCTTCATCATCTCCTCGGGATTCTCCATGTCGTGGCCGTAGACGGAAATTCCGACGCTCGCCGTGATATGCACGTCTGAGCCGATGTTGTAGGTGCTCGCCAGGGTCCTGATGATCTTGGCGCCGAGTGCGCCGGCGACCGAGGGATCGGTGACATCGCCGAGCAGAATCGCGAACTCGTCGCCCCCGACGCGGGCGACGAAGCTGCCGGGGCTCACGACCGAGCGGAGCCGGCCGGCGACGGCCTTGAGCAGCTCATCGCCCTTGGTGTGGCCGAGCACGTCGTTGACGTCCTTGAAGTGGTCGATGTCGAGGTAGAGCACGGAGAAACCCGCCGCGCCGCGGCGCGCCGCCGCAAAAGTCTCGGCGAGTTGCTCCATGAACGCCTTGCGGCTGGCGAGCCCGGTGAGCTGGTCGGTGCGCGCGAAATGCATGAGGCGCGCTTCCACGCTTTTGCGTTCGCTGATGTCGATGAGGATTCCTTCGATCGCGGTGAGCCGACCGTCGCCGTTGCGAATGGCGTGCAGACGATTCTCCGCCCAGATGTAGGTTCCGTCGGGCAGGCGCATACGCAGCTCGCCCGAGGCCTCGGCGCTGCGGCCTTCCGAAATCCTGACGATGTCGCTCATGACGTCGGCGAGATCGTCCGGATGGATGAGATCGAAATAGCGGGTCGGCGACCTCAGGATGTCGTCCTGGTTGTAGCCGTAGCGCGCCACGTTGCGCGAGGCGTAGGTCGTTCCGAACGGCGCGCGAGGCTCCAACCGATAGAGCACCGTTCCGCTGTTTTCGATGATGCGCCCGGCGGCGGTGAGCTCGCGCAGATCGCGCGGGTGCACGATCGCGGTGCCGACCAGTTCGGCGAGCACCTTGAACGTCTCGATCTCCGACGTCGACCAGACACGCTCGGAGCCGCAGTCGTCGATCTCCAATTGCCCCCACCATCGTCCGTCGATCATGATGGGAACGAACAACGCCGAGAGCACGCCCAGCGATCGGAGCAGCGCGCGAAGCGGGTCCTCGGTTTCGCGCGTGAAGAGGGTCTGCGGCTCGCCGTGGGACAGGAAGGGAACAAGGCGATTGGGTCCTGCCGCCGCCACCTCGACCCGCGACAGATCACCGATTTCGGCGGCCGGGATGATGCCCGGCGCGTCCCAGCCGTAGCGGCGCGCCGAATAGACGCGGCCGTCCGGTGACGGTTCGTTCTCGTAGATCTGGATTCGGCTGACCTCCGAGGCCGTTCCGACGAGCCGCAGGACCTTGGGGATCGATCGATCGGGATCGAGCGAACGCAGCAGCTCCGCCGCGCTCGCGATCGCCGCCTTGCAGATCGATTCCGAGCGGGCGGTCATCCTGGTTCGCTCGGCCAGTTGCCGGGCGAGGGATTGACGGACGCTCTTCGTTTCCATCGCGAGCCGCGCCACGTCCGACAGCTCCTGGCCAATGACCAGCGCGGAGATCGCCAGTTCGTCGTAGCGGCTCTCCCCGTGGTCGGAGAGGCCGACCTCGCCGAAGCTCGCCAGTCCCACGACGGGCGCGCCGCCCAGCAGCTCCGTCATGCCGGAGAATTCCCGGCGCGTGGCCTCGTGCCCCATGATGTTCGGCCGCAGCGCCGAATAGTTCACCACCGCGACCGCCGGCTCGGCGATGGCGCCGCGCAGGATCGATTTGCGCAGCGCCTCGCAACCCGCCGTCGCCATCGAACGGCGGTCCGGCTTCATCAGCGTGAGGGTGGTGCCGACGGCGACCGGCCGATCGAGCAAGACGCCGCCGCGCGGCGTGATCGCCCCCACCACGATGTTGCGATACTGGGCGAGCACGTCCTGCGTGCCGACGGCGTTCCCGGTCGCGAGCGTCAGTTGCTGGCCCTCGATCGCGTTGCGCGACAGCCCGAGAAGGCGCGGCAGCATCTGCGCCGCCGGCAAACCGTCGAGCGTCAGCAGCTCGTGGTTCTCGACAGCCGTGACCGTGGTTTCCAGCGGGGTCGGCCGCAGGCCGTGCGCCAGCGCGATGCCGAAGCGCAGCGTGGTCTCGAACACGACCGCGAGCACGCTGTCGGAATAGATCCTGTCGCCGAGCAGCACGTTGCTTCCGTCCGACTTCCCCTCGTGGGAAGCCGCGCCTCCCACGATCGCGCATTCGCCGGTCACCCTGCCCTGGATGGCCTCGAGGATCTCGAATGTTCGCGAGGGGCCCGGCCGTGCCGCGCCGGGCGCGATCAGCATCAGGAAGCTCGAGGCGCCGTCCTCGACCCGCGTCTGCCACGACGCCTCCGGCGAGCGACTGACGCGCGCGAGTTCCGGCGCCGCGGTCAATTCGTCGACGGCGCCCCGCCAGTCCTGTGAAAGGTTTCGCCCGACGGCACCCTGGACGCGCAGGTACGGCGAGGCGAGCGCCGCGACCGTGACCGTGTGCCGGCGCAATCCGTCGCAGATTTCGCCATCCGTGGTGGTGGCGCCGAACAGCGGCGCGCCGACGACGACGCTGCGGATGCCGCGCAGCACTGCCTCGATCTCGTAGCGACGCGAAATGAAGACGAGGATCGCCGAGAGCGCGTGCCGCTTGATCGGCGCCATCGATGCCTTCGCGGCTTCCACGCCGGCTTCGAACGGACGATCGAGCGTGCTCGCGCCGCAGCCGACTTCGATGTTTGGATCTGCGCGTGTCATCCGATGCCCGCTGTCGGGTCGCTTGGCGCCGCAAAGCCTGTGTCCAGCGGTTCGACGTGGACGCGGGTCGCCTCCTGCCGTCTTGCATGCCGCGTCAGTATTCCAGTCGAAAAATTACGTATCGATGAGCATCAATCTTTCAATGATAAGCAGTACGCCAACTGTAACGTTGCGTCGCGCAATATCATACCACACACACTTCCGCTAAAATCATACTCAATCTATTATTTCTGCCACCGTTTGGATCAGTACTTCAATATATTCTTCTATTGTCAATTCCAGTCAATATTCGCCACCCTGGTGTTGCCTGAACCGGCTCCGACAGCGATGTCGCTGAGCGGCATCGCCAACCGGAGAACCAATGTGCTCGCCGGCGCCGCTTTTCTCGTCGCGCTGGGCCACCTGGCCTGTCGCGACGTGATCGGCGGCGACGAAAAGCAACCTGCATCTCCTCGAAGCGAGCTACGCGTTCATTCAGCGCGCGCCACATACGCAAGAATGGCGCCGCCATCGCTTCCGCCACGCATCACAGCACTCGCTCCCCTTGGGCATCGCAACCTCACGTCCCCGTCTGCGACTCCGTGCGGCCGCGAAACGCAACCATCACTTCGTCCAACATGCGCTGCTCCTCGCCGGCATAGCGCGGAGAGAAATGAAAAGGCTCGACCCGTCGCACATGGGCCTCGCGCGCGATATGACCGGCAGCCGCCGTTGTCAGATGCGCGCGCTCGGCCGCGAGTGCGACGTCGGCTTGCGCGAATGCCGACTCGATGAACAGGAGATCCGCGTTGCCTGCAAGTGCGACGATCGCCGATCGGTTGGCCGGCGTGTCGGCGACATCGGTCACATAGGCGATCTTCTGGCCGGGTGTGACCGTCAAGATATCGCGCACAGCCGCCAACGGCAGTTCGCGAACCTGGTCCGGATCGGCTCGTGACCAGATTCGTATCGGATGATCGTCCGGCTTGCCTTCGCCGATTGCGCGCTTGAGATCGCGCAGCCATTGTCCGACCGGCAACCCCATTTGCTCGAGCCGGTTCTTCCAGACGTTGATATGCGCCGCCTCCTCGATCGCAAAGCCGAGACAGGCAGTGCGGTGTTCCAGCACGGTTGTAGACACCCGGAACGTCGGCTCGTCGAGCAGAACGCCGTCCGTAAGGTGTTTCTCTCCGGCCGGCTCTTTGGCGAATGCGCGCTTGAGGCGGAAGCGTGCGGTGCGGGCGGCGGACGCGTTGTCGATCTCGGTCGCCAGGAAGACCAGATCGCACGCGTAGCGATCAACCAAATTCCATCGATATCCGCGCAGCTTGTGGTGCACGTGGTCGATGAAGCCGGCAGGTCCCCACAGGCCGATCGTCTTCTCCCGCCCGACCATGAGCCGCAACAGGTGATCGAATCCGACAAAGTGATCGATATGTGCATGCGAGACGAAGACGTGGTCGATGCGCTGGATGCTTCGCGGCGAAAGCGCCGAAATGTCTCCGAGGTCGAACAGGATCGCACGCCGGTCGAACAGCGTTTCGATGTAGAGGGCCGGATCTCCGGTTCGACCGTTGACCAGGCGTGGATGAAGCAGCGGTCGCATCGGGCCTTGCGGATGTCGGGTCAGCGCCACGAAATTGCGCGAGGACAGGGCGGTTGACGAGAAACATTGGTTCGCGAGCGGCCAGTCATCATTTCCGGGAACAACGGTGGCAACACCCATCAAGGAGACGGAGCATGCGCATGAGTTCCAGCGCCTTTGCGGACGGCGCCGCAATTCCTCGCAGCCTTACCTGCGACGGGGAGGATCTGTCGCCGGCGCTCGCGTGGCAGGATGAGCCGGCTGGGACCCGCAGTTTCGTGCTCCTCTGCGACGATCCGGATGCGCCCGCCGGCACGTGGCACCACTGGGCGGCCTACGACATCCCGGCCAGCCAGCACAGTCGCCGGAGGACGCCGCCCGGCGTAGCAGCCAATTCAAGCAGGCGAGCAACGATTTCGGCCGGCCCGGCTACGGCGGCCCGTGCCCGCCGCGCGGCGACGCCCCGCATCACTACCATTTCCGCCTGTTCGCGCTCTCGGTCGAGCGGCTCTGCGTCCCCGCTCAACCGACCTGCCGGGACATCGAACGCGAGGCGCGACGGCACGTCCTCGCCGAAGCGACCCTTGTAGCAGTCTACCAAAGATAAGGCCGATGCCGGGCGTGCTGGTCGCGATCGCCGCGACAACCGGCCTGGCAACCACCAGGACGGAGAAGCGCATCGGACGGAGAACGGCAGACAACCGGCCTGCATCCGCGCCAGCGGGTTCCTCGCCGTCGTGCGCGCCGCGGAATTCGACGCCAGTTCCTCCCCTTGACCTGCCGTGACGCGATGACCACGTCCGCATGATCAGGCGCGCGCCGGGTCGATCTCAAAGGATTTCGTCATGCGTATTCCCCACGATCTGCGCGAGGAGTTTCCGCAGGAAACCTCGTTCATCGAACACCTGACGAAAATCAGCCACGATTTCGGCAAGCTCGTCGTGCGCTACGACGAAATCAACCAGAACATCTTCCGCATCGAATCGGAGCAGGCGCCGGCCGCCGATGACGTGCTCGAACAGCTCAAGAAGCAGCGGCTCAGGCTCAGGGACGGAATCGCGGCCGCGCTTGCGCGGCTGGAACGCCGCATGTGAAGGCTGCGGCTCGGTTCCGGTCGGACGGCGACATTTCCCGCCGGACCGAAAGGGGCGAGCCCCCGATCCCGCCGCTGCGTGAAGAATGCGGCGGCGTGATGAACACGACCCCCCCGGTCGCGCCGTCCGACGCGACCGGGGTGAAACGCCGGTACCGCCCGGCCGTCAGGCGGCCTTGACGTCGATCTTCTTCGTCGCCTTTTGCGCCTCCGGCGTCTTCGGCAGCGTCACCTTGAGCACTCCCTTCTTGAAGCTCGCCTCGATCTTGTTCGTGTCGACGCCTTCCGGCAGGCGGAACGAGCGCTCGAACGATCCGAAGTGACGCTCGTGAAGGTAGTAGTCCTTCTTCTTCTCTTCCTTCTCTTGCTGCTTTTCGCCCTTGATGATCAGTCCGCCGTTCGCAAGCTTCACCTCGATGTTTTTCTCGTCCATTCCGGGCAGGTCGGCGGTGATTTCGTAGGCGTTCTCGGTCTCCGCGATGTCGACGGCGGGGGTCGTCAGGCCCGCCTCCCGACGCCAGAACGGTTCGAGCGAGAGCATGGAGCGCCGGAACGGCGCGCCCCATAGGCCTCGGTCGAATTCGTCAAAAAGACGGTCGACTTCGCGGCGAAGGCTCTCGAACGGCCGCCACGCCGGCATGGGCGAAGCAGGCTCCGCCGACTTTTCTTCCTTCCGGATGGGCAATTTGGTCGCACTTTCGGCCATGTCCAGATCCTCCTGTCAGTTGATGCGCCGAGATCCTCGTGTGGCGGATTTGAAACTCCTCGTCTTCCGCACGCCAAGGCTCCGAATCCAGACCACGCAAGCAACGTGAACTTGTCGGCGCCCAGTTGATTCCGAAGTTCGCAGAAGCCCGGGCGCGAACTTCGATGTCGGAACACTAGGACCAGCGAAAATGAGTTGGGTTGATCTACGTCAACTTCAAGCCGTGCGCGCATGATTCCCCGTCCACCGAGCTTGTGCGATGGCTGCGTCTGCCTGCTCGTCCGGCATCCGATTTCCTCGCGGTCCCGGCGTCCGGTTTGACGCACGTCAAGGTCGAATGGGCGCAATGGCGAATATTTTGAACAAACACGCGCGGTTCTCTGCGTCACGGATTGGCAACGTGGAATTCTCCCGCAACCCCGCCCTCCGGCAGTCGAAGTTCCCCGATCGATCAAGAACGAAGCACCGGATGAGGAGGCTGTCGGCGGATGGCAGGGCGAGATGAACGGGTTGCGCCGCTTTGACACGGTCTCGTTCTATTTCGCGGCGCATCCCGACGACTGGCAGCTCTTCATGACTCCGTCGGCGTTCGAAAACGTGCTCGACGACCGCACGAAGGCGGTGTTCGTGCATGTCACCGCCGGCGACGCGGGTCTCGGCACCGGCACGGGAGGCCGCAAGCAGCCGTACTATCTGGCGCGCGAAAATGGATCGAATGCCGCCATCCGTTTCATGGCCGACGCGGACAAGCCGCCGGTCGAGGCGACGGCCTCGCAGCCCCGGCTCAACGGGCACGCAATCCGGCGCATCGCCTATCGCAACACGACCGCCTATTTCCTGAGGCTGCCGGACGGAAGCGGCGCCGGAACCGGATACGCCGACACCGGAAATCAATCGCTGGCCCGGCTCGCCGAGGGACGAATCGATCGTCTGTCCGCCATCGACGGGTCGGCGTCGTACGAAAGCTGGAGCGATCTCGTCACCACGCTGCGGGATCTGTTTCGAGCCGAGCGGGAAGACGCCGCGTTCGAACTGCATGTTCCAGATCCCGATACCGTCAACAACCCGGAGGATCACCCGGATCACCTCATGAGCGGCAGGGCGGCACTCGAGGCCGCCCGTGGACTCTCCGCCCGCCGGGTCCTTCACGTCGGCTACGCGAGCGCCCGACGTCCCGAAAATCTCTTTTCCGAGCAGCGCGATATGAAATGCGCGGTCTACGCAGTGACCCTATCCGGGCTCCTTGCCTGCGGCCACGCCATTGCCTGGCGTCATTATGACCGCCTATATGTCGGTCGAAACTACTTCCGCGTCGAGGACGGCGCGGCCTGAAGACCGCAGTTGCCGGTCCTGAACACCACGGGGGAATTCGAGAAGGAGGGGCGAATGCCCAGATTGCGTGCGACGGTCGCTCTTTGCCTCGGCTGCGGACTGCTCGACGGCACGGCGGCTGTCGCGGACAATGCCCAGTCGTTCGACAAGGTGTCATTCTACTTCGCCGCCCATGAGGACGACTGGCAGCTTTTCATGAATCCCTCGGCGTTCCAGGACGTCGCGAACCCGCGCACCAAAACGGTGTTCGTCCACATGACGGCGGGCGACGCCGGCCTTGGAACCGGAACGGGTGGCCGCAAACACCCGTACTATCTGGCGCGGGAGAACGGCGCCGACGCCGCCATCCGGTTCATGGCCGATTCGGACGATCGCGCGCCCGCCGAGAAGATCGCCCGCCGGATGGCGTTCAACGGCCACCCGATCCATCGCGTCGCCTATCGCAACACCGTGGCCTACTATCTCAGGGTGCCGGATGGAAGCGGCGCCGGAACGGGCTATGCGCAGACCGGCTACCAGTCGCTCAAGCGACTCGCCGGGGGTGAGATCAAGAAGCTCTCGGCCATCGACGGATCCACCGCGTATCGCGGCTGGACCGATCTCACCACGACCATCCGCGCCATTCTCGACCACGAACGCGGCACTTCTCCCGCCGTTCAGTTGAACGTCTCCGAAACCGATCCGGCGATCAATCCGGGCGACCATTCCGACCACCTGATGACGGCGAAAGCCGCGCTCGACGCCGCCAAGGACCTGACCTGCGCGCGCCGCCTCCACTATGTCGACTATGCGAGCTCGAAGCTGCCGGAGAACCTGACTGCCGATGCCCGCGACATGGAAAGCTCGGTGTTCGCCGTCACCCTCGCCGCTGTGAACGAATTCGACCACACCACGGCCTGGCACCGCTACGACCAGCACTACGTCGGTCGGAACTACTTCCGGATCGAAGAGGCGAACGGCCGTTGCGGCGCCTCGGGGCCGGCAATGACCGCGTCCAAGGCTGCGGACGGACGAGCGAGCGCCAGTCTCAAAAACAGGTGAACCGGCCGAACCACGGGAGGGTTCTCCGCTTCCTCCCCCGGTGAAGCTTCACGGCCCGATCAGTCGCCGCTCGGTTGATCTCCCTCAACGACGACGGCTGACGGGCTGTTAGCTTTTAGGCCTCATCCCAACCGAGCCGTAAGGCGATGGCGGAACCGGCGCGAAGGAGCTTGCCCAAGTTGGAGCCGCGGGCGCCGGTCCTGCCGGCGGAGCAGCGGCCGCGCTCCGGCATGTTTGCCGCCGTGCCGCTGCCGGTGACCGCGCGCATCGCCTCGATCGACGCCCTGCGCGGCCTCAGCATGTTTTTCATCATCGGCGGCGACGGCCTGGTCCGCTCGCTGGGAGACGTCGTTTCGCGCAAGCAGCCGGCATTGGAATCTGTGAGCGCCGTGCTCGCCATTCAATTCACCCACGTTCCCTGGGAAGGCGTTCGCATCTACGACCTGATCTTCCCCCTCTTCATCTTCATCACCGGCGTCTCGATCGTGTTTTCGCTGACCCGTCTGGTGGAGCGCGAGGGAAAAGCTGCAGCGCATACGCGCGTGTTCCGCCGCGCCCTGCTGCTCTATGTGCTCGGCCTGATCTACTACGGCGGCATCGGCCACCATTGGGGCGACGTGCGATTGCTGGGCGTGCTGCAGCGCATCGCGATCTGCTATCTGGCCGCGTCCCTGCTGTTCCTGAACTTCCGGCTGCGCGGCCTGGCCGTCGCCTGCGCCGGCCTCCTTGTCGGCTACTGGGCGTTGATGACATTCGTGCCGGTGCCGGGAATCGGCGCCGGCTCGTTCGCGATGGACGCCAATCTCGCCAACTGGCTCGACCGCAACTATTTGCCCGGCCGGCTGTGGGACCTGACGCGCGATCCGGAAGGCATGCTCAGCACGCTTCCCGCGATCGCCACCGCGCTCTTCGGCGTCCTTGCCGGCATCCTTCTGCGCAATGCCCGTCTCGCCGATAGGAGCAAACCCCTCTGGCTGATTGGAGCGGGCGCACTGATGATCGCGGCGGGCTACGCATGGTCGCTGCAGTTTCCGATCGTCAAGGCGATCTGGACCTCGTCGTTCGCACTCGTCGCGGCCGGCTACAGCACGATCCTGCTGGGCGGTCTCTACCAGATCATGGACGTGTGGGGATACAAGCGCTGGGCTGCGCCCCTCGTATGGATCGGCGCGAACGCCATCACGCTGTACTTCATCAACGGTCTCGTCGGCTTCGAGCCGTTCGCGCTGCGTCTCGTCGGCGGCGACATCGGTGCGTTCCTGGACCGCGCGATCGCGCCGGGCATGGAGCTTCTGGTCGCGCACGCGGTCGGATTGGGGTTGGCGATTGCGCTTGCCGGGTATCTCTACAGCCGAAAGGTCTTTCTGCGCGTGTGAGCCTTGGTCGGACGGCGCGCGAGCGCGCGGGCGGATCGCACAGGTCCGGGCCCTTGGCCTCACAACCTGATTTCCCAGGTCTCGCCGACGAGATCGGCCCCGAAGGAGTGATGCGGCTCCTCACGCGTCAGCTCAAAGCCGCAGCCTCGATAGATCTTGCGCGCGCTGGTGAGGATGCTCTGCGTCCACAGCACGATCTTTTCATAGCCCTGTTCCCGCGCGAAACCGATGCACTCCTCGACCAGCCGGCGGCCGATCCCATGCCCGCGCGCCGCCGGTTCGACGAACAGCAGGCGCAGGCGGGCGATTTTCGCGGAGTCCTTCATCAGGAAAACCGAGCCGGCGTTCTCTCCGTCGTATTCGGCGATCCAGCAACGTTCGCGCGCGGGATCGCGCTTGCTGGCGTAGTCGGCGACGATCTGCGCGCACAGACCCTCGAAGCTTTCGCTCCAGCCGCGTTCCTGTGCATAGACGACGCCATGCCGGGCGACGATCCAGCCGAAATCGCCGGGCCGCGGCTCGCGAAGAACAAAGGCCGGCTCCCGCGTCGGGGCCGCATCCCTCCCGAGCAGGCCTTCGATGCTGCGCATCGCCGAGACAAGGCGGATCTGCTCTGCATCCGGCAACCGGCCCAGCATCGCCGCCACCATCTGCTGCGAGCGCTCTTCCAGCGGCTCGAACATGCGGCGGCCGCGGGCGGTGAGCGCAAGATGGCTCTGCCGCGCATCCGCCTTCGACGTCGTCCGCCTGATCAGTCCGCGCTTCTCGAATCCGCGCAGCGTGCGACTCAGATAGCCGGCGTCGAGGTCGAGCTTGCGGGCGATGTCGCTCGCCGTCAGGCCTTCGCCGCGCCCGATTTCGTAGAGCACGCGCGCCTCGGCCAGGGAAAACGGTCCGTCGAGATACGTCTTGCGCAGAACCCCGATCTGCCGCGTGTAGAATCGGTTGAAGCGCCGGACCGCGGCGATGCGTGCGTCGAGCGTTACTTCCGGCACGGCGGGACTCCCTCACCTTCGAGGCCCGGCAGCTTCGGCCATTTAGTTGACTATGTCAACTATTTATCCACGCTTGGGGCGGCGTCGCCAGCGCCCGCCGCCCGATCCTTCGGATCAGGAGATGTTTGTCACCAACGACCTTTGCGGCGATTCCACGCGTAGAGCCGCTCGGCGAAACGGTCGTAGCACCACCGCGCGACCGCCCGGGCCCCCGGCAAGGCCAGCATTCCGGCAAGCCAGCGATGGCCCGGCGTGCGTCTCCAGATTTCGATGGCGCAGTCGATGCCGACGTGCAGTTCGCCGTCGCTGTCGGCGGCATGAAGCCGCCGGCGCACGTCGTCCGCCGTGATCCCGAAGTGGGCGAGCGCATCCGGCTCCAGATTGATGTCTCGGAACTCGATGGCGCCGGCACGCGCCGCCCGCGCAAGTCGATTCCTCTGCCATTCGATGCCCGCGTCGCAGACGGGACATTTCGTGTTGTACCAGACGGTGAGGCTCGGGCCCGTCACGCGCACACTCGCTCGGTTGGTTCCGAACACAGTCCCGCGCCAGTGCGGCAAAGGTTGGGAGAGCGGAACCCCGTTCCGCGCGGCACGCCCGCAGGTGCAGATCTTCCGTTCGCGCCGGGTCCGCTAGTCTCCCGCCCGGGCCGCCGCCTGCACGGCGCGCGCCGCCGAAAGCAGCGCATCGGGCGATTGCAGTGCCGAGCGCGCGCCTTGCCACATCGCGCCGGCTTCCCCCTCGCCCAGCAGCGGCGCGACCAGCCGGTGAAACTTCCGCGCGACCTCCGTTTCGTCGAGCGCACGTGCCGGATCGCCCGGAACATGGCGCACGAGCCGTTCCCGCTGGCCCTGCGCGGTCGTGACCGTCACGCGCGCCGGCCATGCGGCGGGATAATCGGCGAGCAGGCTGTCGTCGGCGACCACTTTGATCCGCCCCATGAACGCCTGCAGCCGGTCTTCCAGGGAGGGCGGCGCGCCGAGATCGAGCGTGCGCTCCGGCTGCAGTACCGCCACGGCCATCTGGTACGGCAGGCTCGTCACGTAGGAGGCACGATCGCCGGCTCTGACGCCGTGATTGACCATCCGCCAATGCGGCGGCAGCACTCCGGCGGTGATTTCGGAGGCTTCGTGGACCGGCACGCCTTCGCCGGCGATTTCCAGCAGCGCCTGCGTAGCCGCCATGGACTGCCGCGCCGCGCACCACGGCTTCATCGAGACATCCGAGAACGCCAGCGCGGAGCCGAGGCCGTCCGTCATGGCGGCAAGGTCCGGCTCGATGCCGTAGACGTCGGGCAGGAGACGCGACTTCAGCACGTCGCGATCCGCGGTGAAGCCCGCGCGCGCCGCAAGCGCCGCCATCACGCCGCCGCGCGCCGCATGACCGACCGACAACCAGCGCGCCGTCGTCACCGCGTGGTGCTGACCGACCGAGGGCGCGCCCCACGTCAGCGCGACCGCGAGCGCGTGCGCCGTCTGCCGCTCGTCAAGCCGCAGCAGGCGGGCACCGACCGCCGCCGTCGCGAAGCCCGCGGCGAAATAGGTCGGCCAGATGCCCCGATAAAGGACGTCCGGTCCCTTGATTGCACGCCCGAGCCGGATCATCGCTTCGTAGCCGGCGAGGACGGCCGCGGCGACGTCACCGGTGTCCGGCCGAGCCGCGTGCGCCGCGAGCGCCATCGCCGCCGGGATCACGATCGAGCCCGGCGTCGTCATCGACGCGAGGTGAATGTCGTCGACCTCGCTCAGCCGCGCCAGCGCGCAATCGACCACGACACTTTCGAGCCAGTCGGGCCCGGCATGTCGCTCCGACCGCAGGCTGCCACGAAATGCGAGAAGCTTCTTTCCTTCCGCGGTCGCCGCTGCGGCGATCCAGGCGCCGAGCGTGTCGGCGACGTGCAGCCGCAGTTTGGGAAGACCATCCGCAAACTCTTCGGCGTCCAGCCGCGCCACGAAGGCGGCGAGTTCGTCGATGCCGTTCATGATCATATCTTCCCGGGCCACAGGGCCTCGCAACCAGCCTGCGTCACCGCGACGATCGCCGAGGCGATGGCGCCACTCTGGTCGTCGCGAAAACCGGCCCGCAGGGAGTAGACGCCGCCGGCCTCCAGCGTCGCGCCGCTGCCGCGTCCCAGGAGCGGCGGCTCGTCGAGTGCAAGGCCGATCGAGCTCCCCAACACGCCGGCCGTCAGGGGGTGCGGCCGGACAGTGCCGCCGCCGGCCTGCACGATCTCGCCGAGTTCGTCGACGTTCGCACCGGCTCTCGCCCTGTCGATCATCGAACGCACTCCGTGAAGCACCTCCTGCAGAGCATCTTCCCTCGCGCACAGGCGAACGAAGCCGTCCGCCCAATAGCCGCCCTGGCGCACGGCCAGATAGACCTGCAACGGATCGCATCGCGCCGCGACGGGGACATCGAACGGCCGCAGGCTGAGACCGCCGTCGAGGCTGAACAGGCTGCGCGCGTCCTGCGCGCCACGGCGCAGCGCCGCGTGCTCCGCCGCAAGCACGCAGTCGGTGACCCCGTGGCCGGCGCGGAACGCTTCGTCGAGCGCCGCGACCGCGCCCGCGAGCGTCGCGGTCGCCGCGCGCAACGCCGCAAGCTCGCGCGGGCTCTTGATTCTCATGCGTGCGCGCAGCCGGTCGTCGCCGTTCGTCACCGCGACATCGGACGCGAGCGCCGCATCGAGCGAACGGCGCAGCGCATACGGCATCGCATCGCCGCCGATCAAGACGATCGCGCGCCCCTCACGCAGTCCTCCGACCCAGCCGGCAACGGTCGCCGGCGCGTCGCGCAGCGGTGCGAGATCCTCCACGAAGGTCAGCGGCCTCGCGGCCGGCAGCATGTTGACGCCGCCGCCGATCAGGAGGCGCGGCGCGCCGCGGCGGGGAATGAGCGCCAGCGCCGCTTCGAGCTTGGGGGTGAAGTGCGTCAGATACGCGAGCGCGGCGTGATCGCGGCTGTCGCCATAGACGATCGCGCCGGCGGCCTGCGGGTGATCGTGCCACAATGCGGCGATGCGCGCGTCGAATTCCGCCCGCGGCATGCGCGCCGGGTCCCAGTCGGCCGGGCCGATCAGCAGGGTGGGATGCATGGTGTACACGACGGGCCTCGTCTCTCACACCGCGATCTCGGCAAGGGCCGCCCGCCGCCGTGTCAGGGCGCGCGCGCCCTGCGCGGTCATCACTGCGGGCTCGCCGCACAACAGGTATCCGGTCTCCGGCAGGTACTGGTTCGGGTGGATCATGAACAGCATGTCCGGCTCCAGCACCGTCGCATTGTCGAGCGCGACATCGCCCGGCAGGATCGCGCCGAAGCCGAGACCATGACCGCGGCGGCGGATGTGCGGCGGATGGCAGAATTCTCCATAGCCTTCCGCCTCGAGCACCGCGTTGACGGCGCGGCACACGTCCGCCATCGTGGCCCCCGGCTGCGCGGCGGCGAAGCCGGCGGCCATCGCCTCGACCACCAGATCGTACTTCTGGCGCAGCACCGCGCTCGCTTCGCCGAGCACGATGGTGCGGCAGATCTGCGCCAGTTGCCCGCGGTAGCTCGGCGTCAGTTCGCACACGATGATGTCGCCCGCCGCGAGGCGGCGCCCGTGCGAGGGCGCGACCGCCTTGTTGTGCGGGCCGGCGCACATCAAGGCGAAATTGTCCTCCGCGCCGAGCGACTTCGAATGCCACCGCAGCTCGCCCGCCAATTCGTCCTCGCTCATGCCGGGCCGCGCGATGTCCATGAGATGCGCGAGCCCGAGTTCGGCGATGCGCGTCGCCTCGCGCGCGTTCGCCAGCTCGGTATCGGTTTTGCGCCGCGCCGGCTCGAACACGGTCGGATCGGCCGCCCTCGCCTGCGGCACGAGACCGAGAAATCGTTTCGCGATGCCATAAGGCAGAGCCGCAAGCCCGGCGACACCGAGCGCCGCGCGCCCGGCCTTCGCCGCGAGCGCAAGGCGTAGTCCCTCGACCACGTCGTCGGCTGGGACGATTTTTGTCTGGGGACAGATCTGCGCCGCCCGTTCCGAGTCCCACGCGGGCGTCACCACCAGCGTCGCCGCGCCGTCGCGGTCGAGCACCGCCGCCACCGGTCCCATCGCCTTGAAGCCCGTGAGCACCATCACCGGATCGGGCTTCTCGATGAAATGCGCGCCGTCATGCAACGCCACGACGAGATCGAGTCTGTCCGCCGCCAGTCGGGCACGAATTTCAGCGAGGCGCTCGTCGAACGTCATCCGACGACGATCTCTAGAATTCTTCCGAGCCCGAGCCGACCGCGTCGCCGAGATCGGTGTCGGCGAACAGGTCATCGAGCGGCATCATCTTGCCGATCATCCCCTGCTGATGGCAGTAGCGCTGCACGGTCTCGAGATTCTTGCGGTTCGCGGGCGTCAACCCATAGGCCCACGGGTCGCGCCCAAAGACCGCCTCCTGCTCCTCGACCGCGGTGCGCACGAAGACGAGCGGAACCATGCGCGGATTGGCGACACGCCGGTAGGCCATCTGCTTCGACTTCTCGAACGCCTTGACCAGGTTGGTCGGCACCCACGGGTATCTGTCGACGATGTCCTGCTTGATGGCGGTGACATGCATGATCGGGAAGATGCCGGTCTGCCTGAAATAGGCGATCTCGACGCTCTTGTAGTCGGGAAACAGCCGGGCGATGCGCGTATCGCCTTCCACGAACGGACGCGGCAGCGTCGGCGAGATCATGGCCGGGATGTCGCCGTCCGCCAGCATGTCGCTCAGGTTCTTGTCGGATTTCTTCATCTCGATCCGCAGCCCGGGTGGCGGCGTGAACGCAACATCCTCCGTGCGGTCGACCAGCCAGGTGATGGAGCGATGATCGAGACCGTAGTGCTCCTCGAGGATGCCGCGGATCCAGATGGCGGCGGCGGGCTGGAAGTTCGTGCCGCCGACCACCTTGCCGTTGAGGTCCTTCGGCTCCCTGATGCCCGCGTTGGCGTTCACGAACACGAAGCCGTGGCGGAAACGACGGTGCAGAAAGACCGGAATGGCGGTCATCGGCTCGCCCTGGTCGCGAATCATGAAGTAGGCGCCGACGTTCTCCTCGCAGACGTCGAATTCATGCTTGCGGCCCATGCGCCAGTGGCGTTCGCGCGGCCCCATCTCGGATAGGAAGATCAGATCGAGCCCTTCCGCCTCGACCAGCCCCTCCTTGAGCGGCCGCACGATGTCATAATCGCCGCAAGCGACCGTCAGCTTCAGCTTCGCCATCCGCTTCTCCTTCGCCTGCGCCGACAGGCGGGCGCAGCTTTCAGCTCCTTGCCGAAGACGAGGCGCGCGCATCCGACGCCGGACACGTCCTGCGCCCGGCCCTGGTCGCTCACCTCGGCAGGAATGCCTCGGTGTAGAGCGTCTTCGGGTCGGGCTCCTGCCTGAGCGTGCCGAGTTCGACATAGGAGCGGGTGAGCACCGCCAGGGCCTTGGCGGAGAACCTGCCGTCGTCGGAGAACATCGGCATCAGCTCGTCGTAGGTCCGCGCGGCGATCTCGTCGTCCTTGCTCATCACGTCGGCGGCGATCTTCACCGTCTCGGCCTTGTGCGTGCGCATGTAGGCGATCGTTTCGAACCAGCCCTTGAGGAAGTTGCGCAGATCCTCCGGCCGCTGCGCGATCACCTTGTTGGTGGCGAAGATCACGTGGATGATGAAATCCTTGATGTCGCCGAAGCGCACCAGGATGCGACCCTCGCCCTTCTTCTCCAGCTCGAAGGCGTTGCCGATGTCCATGATGACGCCGTCGATGTCGCCGCGCTTCAGCGCCACGATCTGGCCCGGCATCTGGCCCATGGGCTGGATGTCGATTCCCTTGGGGCCCCATCCCTGCCGCCGCGAGGTTTCGCTCACCAGCCAATAGGTCAGCGAGCCAGCGGTGGAAACGCTGACCTTCCTGCCCTTGAGATCGGCGACCGTCTTCGGTCCGTCGGGACGCACCACGATCGCGAGCAGCAGCGGCGGACCCGCCATCGCGGCGATCGCCTTGACGGGCGAGCCCTTGGCGATGAACGCCATGCCGGGTCCGGAGCCGAGCGCCAGATCGATCCCGTCGGCAGCCATCGCCTGCTGCAGCTTGGCGTCGCCCGCGAACGCGATCGATTCGACGTCGAGGCCGTGCTTCTTGAAGAAGCCCTGGCGGATGCCGACGTCGAGCGGAACGAACGAGAAGGCCTCCGGCACCGCCTTTCCGACCCGCAGCTTGTCCGCGGCTCCGGCGTTCGCCGCCATCGACGTTGCGCCGATGACGAGCGTGATCATCGCCAGCACGGCCTGGTGCAGCGGTGTGAAGATCGCGTGCGTCTTGTGCATGGTCCTCGCGCGCCTCCGGTTTGCTTCGTTACGTCTCACGGCACTTCTGTCAGGACTTCGGCAGGAACGCCGGGGTGACGAGCTTGCTCATGTCGGGCTCCTGCGGCAGCGTCTTCATCTCGACGAACGAGCGCCGCAGCACCCCCAATGCCTCCGGGTCGAAGCGCCCGTCGTCGGAGAACATCGGCATGAGTTCGTCGTAGATGCCCGAGGAGGTCTTCTCGTCGCTGCCCATGACCTGCGCGGCGATCCTGACGGTCTCGGCCTTGTGCGCCCGCATGTAGGCGATGGTCTCGAACCAGCCCTTCAGGAAACGGCGCAGCGCCTCCGGCTTTTCGGCGATCGCCTTGTCGGTCGCGAAGATCACGTGAATGTGGAAGTGTTTCACCAGATCGCCGAAGCGCAGAATGATGCGGCCGTCGCCGTGCTCGGCGTAGTTGAGCGCGACCGCGAGGTTGACGATTGCCGCGTCGAGCGCCTTCGACTTGAGCGCGGCGACGCGCGCGCCGTCCTCGCCGACCGCCACCTGCGCCATTCCGTCGTTGCCCCAGCCCTTCTGCCGCGACACCTCGCTGATGATCCAGCTCGTCACCGAGCCGACGGTGGAGACGCCGACCTTCCGGCCCTTCAGGTCGTCGGCCGACCTGATGCTGCCGTCGTTGCGCACCACCAGCGCGAACAGCAGCGGCGGTCCCGCCATCGCGGCGATGCCCTTGACCGGCGATCCCTTGACGATGAAGGCAAGTCCGGGTCCGGAGCCGAGGCCGATGTCGATGCTGTCGGCCGCCATCGCCTGCTGCACCTTCGCGTCGCCGCCGAAGTTCGCGATCTCGATGTCGAGACCGTTCTTCTTGAAGATGCCGATCTGCACGCCGACGTCGATCGGCACGAAGGAAAAGGCCGTGCGGCCGGCTTTGCCGACCCGCAGCGTTTCCGCCCTGGCGCCGGTCGCCGCCAGCATCGCGCCGAACAGGGCGACAACAGCGATCCGCAACCACCGGCCCGGCGCAGGCGGTCGGCCCGTCCTCAGGCGTGTCATGACCCCTCCTCCCTCGTTCAGGCCGGTTGTTCCGTCCCGGTTTTTCTCTGTTGCGTATCTTACCTGCAGGACATCCCCTGGCGACCGGCTTTTCGCGCCTCTTTCAATTCCTTCCGCAGCGCCGCCGTCGCTGCCTGGTCGACGCTCAGGTCCTCGCCCAGAACCACGCCATAGTGTTCGCGCGCGGCCTCGCGCGAGATCAGGTCCTCGCGCACGTCCTCCGCGACCTTGAGCGGATCGCGCTCGTACGGATCGCCCCAGCCGCCGCCGCCGCCGGTGCGCACGATCGCGCAGGCGCCGACCGGCACCGGCAGGCGCGCGCCCGCCATCAGGCGAAACTCCTTTTCCTCCGGCAGCCGCAGCAGGTAGCCGCCGGATTCGCCCGGCGTGCCGCCCCACAGGCCCCACGGCGGGCACTGGGTGCGCCGGGTCTGCTCGAAATTCCAGTGCCCCTCGACCAGGTTGCGCACCCGCATGTCGATGCCGAGACCGCCGCGATACTTGCCGGCTCCGCAGGAATCGCGGCGCAACGCGCGGCTTTCGACCAGCACCGGGCACTTCAACTCGATGCCTTCGATCGAGCCGTTGCGAACGTCGCCCTGGCAGACCGAGACCGTGCCGGACTCGCCGTCCTCCGTCGGCCGCCCGCCCCAGCCGCCGCCCTCGAGGCTCTGCACCACGAAACGCCGCCCCGTCGTGGGATGCACGCCGAAGAAGACGACCGCGCCGCCGAGCAGCCCGTGATGGCCGGCCGGCACCTTGTCGGGCATCGCCTTGGCGAGCGCCGCCACGATCGCATCGACCACCGTCGGCACGATCGCGCTCCAGCCGGCCATCGGCGCCGGAAAGCGCGCCATCATGATGTTGCCTTCCGGGATCACCACCTCGAGGGCGCGGAACGAGCCTTCGTTGACGGGATCGAGCGGGCCGGTCAGCGCCTTGTAGGCGACCCGGGCGCCGGCGAGCGTGCGCGAATTGATACCGGCCCTGCGCTCCGGCGAGCAGCCGGACAGATCGATGGTCATCGAGGAGCCCGCGATCGTCACCTTGACGTGGATCGGAACCGGCTCGCCCTTGCGCACGCCGTCGTCGTCGATCGAGGCGGAGGCCTCGTAGACGCCGTCGGGGAGCTGCGCCACCACGTTGCGGCACTTGCGCTCCGTCTCCTCGAAGATGCGCTCGATCGCCGCCAGAATCGTGTCGCGGCCGTACTTGTCGAACAACTCGTCCATCCGTCGCGCCGCGAGGCGGCAGGCCGCCATCTGCGATTTCATGTCGCCGAGCGAGGATTCGGGAAAGCGGATGTTGTCCCTGATCACCCGATGGAGCGTCTCGTCGAGCACGCCCTCGCGGTAGATCTTGAGCTGGTCGAGCTGCAGCCCTTCGAGCCAGGGATCGGCCACCTGCGGTCCGGCGCCGAACCCCGTGGACGTGCCGCCGACGTCGATCCAGTGCGCGCGCACCATGGAGAACATCAGGAGTTCGCCGCGGTAGAAGTACGGCATGTAGATGACGACGTTGTTGAGATGCTGGCCGGCCACCGCCTGGTGATTGGTGATGATGACGTCTCCCGGCCTGAAGCCCTTGGCGCCGTACCGCTTCATGCCGTCGACGATCACGACGCCGAGGTCCGCCACGAAGTGCGAGACGCCGCCGACGTTCTGCGAGATGAGCTGGCCCTCCGGGTCGACGAGCGCGGTGCAGAAGTCCCGCACCTCGTAGATCATCATGTTGTAGGAGGTGCGCTGCAGATCGGCCGCCATCTCGTTGGCGACGGCGGGCAGCGCATTGCGGATGACCTCGAGCGTCACCGCGTCCAGCCTGACGCCGCGCTTCGGCGGCCTCCGCTTCGTGGCCGGGTTCTTCCCCTGCGGCTTGCGCGTCATCGGCCGCCTCCGACTGCGATGATGAGTTCGCCCGAAGGGGCCACCCGGCAGACGTCGCCCTGGTGCAGGACCGTCGTCGTGCCGTGCTCCTCGATCAGCGCCGGACCGGCGATGCGGGCGCCGCGGCCGAGCGCGCTGCGCGCGTAGACCGGACAGTTCACCGGCTTGCCGGCGGCGAAATAGACCGGCCGGCGGCGCGCGGACACGGCGCCCTTGCGGGCTTTGACGGACGGGAATTTCAGCTTCGGGCGCTTGCCGATCATGGCAAGCCGCATGTTGACCATCTCGACCGGTTCGTCCGGGGAATGATGCGCATAGCGGCGCTCGTAGAGCCGGTCGAAGGCTGTGCGGATGGCGCGACGATCACCCTTCTCGAACTGGGCCAAGGTGACCGGCACGGAGAGCGTGAACTCCTGCCCGGTATAGCGCAGGTCGAGATGCACCTGCCGCTCGGCGCCCTTGCGGTGGCGCAACCCGCCTTCCGCCTCCGCCACCATCTCCTCGTGGATCGCGACCAGCCTGGCGAAATCGACACTGGCGAGATCGGCATAGCAGGTGCGGATGAAATCGTGGCGTTCGTCGGCGAGCAGCATGCCGAGCGCGGAGAAGTGCGAGGGAAAGAGCGGCACCACGACGGTCGGGATGTGCAGTTCGCGCGCGATCGCCAGGACATGCAGCGGCCCGGCGCCCCCGGAGGCGACGAGCACGAAATCGCGCGGGTCGTAGCCCTTCTCGACCGAGACCTCGCGCACCGCGAGCGACATCTTGTTGATGGCGATTTCGAGAATCGACTGCGCCGCTTCGGTCACGCTCATGCCGAACGGCCTTGCGATCACCCGCTCGATGCCCTTCGCCGCCCCCTCCGCGTCGAGCACCATCGTGCCGCCGAGGAAATTGTGCGGATCGAGCCGGCCGAGCACCACGTTGGCGTCGGTGATGGTCGGCTCGGTGCCGCCGCCGCGATAGCAGATCGGTCCCGGATCGGCGCCCGCGCTCTGCGGGCCGACCTTGAGCGCACCGATGTCGTCGCGCCAGGCGATCGAGCCGCCGCCGGCGCCGACCTCGACGACGTCGATCATCGGCACCATCACCGGATGGCCGCTGGCGTAGCCGCCGACGTAGTAGCCGGGCGCCATGGTGGGCTCGCCGTCGCGCACGAGGCTCGCCTTCGCGGTCGTGCCGCCCATGTCGAAGGAGATGACGTTCGCATAGCCGAGCTTCTGGCCGACGCGGGCCGAGGCGATGATGCCGCCGACCGGCCCCGACTCCATCATCGCCACCGGCCGCTCCTGCGCCACCTCCGGGCTCATGACGCCGCCGTTGGAACGCATGATCGACAGATCACCTCTGAAGCCGACGGCGCCGAGATTGTGCTTGAGGCTTTTCACGTAACCGCCGACCTTGGGGCCGATGTAGGCGTTGACCACGGTGGTCGATGTGCGCTCGAACTCGCGGTACTCGCGCAGGATTTCGTGCGACAGCGAGAGATACGCCCCGGGCAGCGTCGCCCGGAGGATCTCGCCGGCCGCGCGCTCGTGCCGCGGATTGACATAGGAGTGCAGGAAGCACACGGCGACCGCCTCGACGCCTTCCTGTTTCAGGGAATGCGCCACCGCCTCGACGCCGGCGCGATCAAGCGGCGTGTGCACTTTGCCGGAGGCGAGCACGCGCTCTGCCACCTCCTTCGTCAGATGCCGCGGCACCAGCGGCCGATGGCGATGAAACAGGAGGTTGTAGGCCTCCGGCCGGTTGCCACGGCCGATGATGTAGACGTCGCGTGTGCCGTCGGTGACGACAAGCGCGGTTTTCGCCCCCTTGCGCTCGATCAGCGTATTGATCGCGATGGTCGAGCCGTGGATCAGTTCGTCGATCGCCCCGACGGCGACCCCCGACTTGCGCAGGCAGTCGACGATGCCCTGCACCAGGTTGGCGGGTGTCGTCAGGCTCTTGGCTTCGACGAAACGCCCCGCCGTCCCGTCGAACCCGACGAGATCGGTGAACGTGCCGCCGATGTCGATGGCAACGACAATCACCCCGCTTCCCCCCGGCAACGCCCTGTTCTTGTCCTTGCGGGAAGATTGGCGGGACGGACCCTAGCCAAGCAACGGGATTTGCGGCTTAATACTTGAAGTGGAATGGCTACTAGTTGTGTCCCGATGATCTCCGCGAGCCCCCGCCGGCTGAACGTGTTCAAGAGCGTCGTCGAATGCGGCGGGTTCAACCTCGCGGCGATTCGGCTGGGGATCGCGCAGCCTTCGGTCGGCGCGCATGTCAAGGCGCTCGAGGCGCAGCTCGGCCAGCCGCTGTTTCTCCGCCACCGCGGCGCCCGTCCGCGGCTCACCAAGGCGGGCGAGGCCGTCTACGCCTACGCGGTCGAAGTGCTGCACCGGTCGGAAGTGGCGGCGCAGACGCTTGCCGAACTGCGCTCGGCGGCCGCGCAGGAAATCGTCATCGCGGTGCACCGGGACATCGCCCCGCATTTCCTCCCGCCGCGCCTGACGGCGTTCTCGACCAAATATCCCAAGGCGCGGGTGGTCACCCGGATCGGGACGATCGACGAGGTGATCGAGCTCGTCCGCTCCCGCGCGGTGACGCTCGGGCTCTTTCTCGGGCTTGGTCCGGTGCCCGGCATGCGCTCGGAAATTCTCGGCCGCGAGCCGCTGGTGCTGGTCGCCGCGCCGCATCACCCGCTCGCGGGAGGCCGGGCCGTGCCGGTGACGAAGCTCGCGTCCTATCCGTTCGTCACGGCGCTGCATGGCTCGCGCTACTTCAAGCTGGCCGACGCCGCGCTCAGGAAGATCGGGCTTGTCGACTATGCGATCGCCATGGAGGTCGAGGAAGCGCCGGCGACCAAGGAAATGCTGCGCCATGGGACGGCGCTCGCGTGCCTTCCGCGCTGCACCGTGGCAAACGAGCTCGCGGCCGGCACGCTTGTCGAGCTGACGCCCGTCGCGGCGCTTCAACAGCTCGAGCTGCGCTGCGCCTACTCGAGCACGCTGAGCGACAGCGGGCGCAATTTCCTCGGCTGCCTGCGGCCGTGACGCGCTTCGGCCTGACGCGGGGGGCGCAATCCGCGTCAGAGTCTTTTTTGATCGGCGGTCAACGAAGATCCGAGGAACCGCTCCGAACGGAGAAGGCGCGCGGAGCCAAACAGCCCCGCGCGTCCGTGGGTGTGCACCGATGCCAGAACGGGATGACCTTTCTTCGAATCCACCCCTCTTCGAATCCACCCCGCCCTAACCTTTTGATGTGAGCATGATCTTTTCCGAAAACCGGTATCCACTGTTCGGGATCATGCTCAAGCGCCGCGCACGGTCGTCAGGAACCTGTCGACCTCGAACCGCAGCCGGCTGCTCTCGTTGGCGAGCGATTTCGCCGACGAGAACACCTGCGCCGACGCGCTTCCGGTCTCGCTCGCCCCGCGGTTGACCGAGGTGATGCCGCTCGCCACCTGCGCGGTCCCCTGGGCTGCCTGCTGGACGTTGCGCGCGATCTCCTGCGTGGCGGCTCCCTGCTCCTCGACGGCGGCTGCGATCGTGCCGGCAATTTCCGAGATCCGGCTGATCGTCTCTCCGATCAGCTTGATCGCCGCAACCGATTCGCGCGTCGCCGTCTGCATGCCGGCGATCTGCGATCCGATCTCGTCGGTTGCCTTCGCGGTCTGGGCGGCCAGCGCCTTGACCTCCTGGGCGACGACCGCGAACCCCTTGCCGGCTTCGCCGGCGCGCGCCGCCTCGATGGTGGCGTTGAGGGCCAAGAGATTGGTCTGCTCGGCGATCGCGGTGATCAACTTGACGACGTCGCCGATGCGGCCGGCCGCCTGCGAAAGTTCGTTGATCTGCTCGTCGGTCGTATCGGCCTGCGTCACCGCATCGCCGGCGATGCGACTTGATTCCTGCACCTGCCGCGCGATTTCATTCACCGAGCCGGCGAGTTCCTCGGACGCCGAGGCGACCGAATTGACGTTCGAGGACGCCTGCTCCGAAGCGGCGGCGACGGCGGTCGACAATTGTTGGGTCGTCTCCGCGGTCTTCATCAGCGTGGAGGCCGCGGCTTCGAGCTGGGTCGCGGAGGTGGAGACGGAGCCGACGATGGCACCGACCGCAGTATCGAATTCATCGGCAAGCTTGAGCATCTCGGCCCGCCGCTTGG
>CAZIGW010000196.1:0-20695 GCA_964538565.1 uncultured Hyphomicrobiales bacterium
GCAGGCGCGCGCGGATATTGCGGCCGCGCAAGCGGAGGTCGACAACATCGGCGCCACAATCGAGCGGCAAGGGGCGGTCATTGCCCAGGCAAAGGCGACGGTGGAGGTCGACCGGGCCAATCTGACCTTCGCCGAGCAGGACAACAACCGCTACACGACGCTCGCGCGGCAGGGAGCGGGCTCGATCCAAAGGGCGCAACAGGCCACATCGACGAGCAATTCCGCGCGCGCCACGCTTGATCGCGACATGGCGGCGCTGAAAGCCGAGGAAAAGCAGACATCCATCCTGCAGGCACAGTTGGCGAGGGCCAAGGCCAATCTGGAGCACAGTCGCTCCGTCCTGCATCAGGCGGAGCTCAATTTGAGCTACACGACCATCAGGGCTCCGGTTGACGGAGTCGTCGGCGACCGGAGCCTGCGCGTCGGTCAGTTCGTCCAGGCCGGCACTCAATTGATGGCCCTTGTGCCGCTGAATGAAATCTATGTCGTCGCCAACTACAAGGAGACCCAGCTGACCTACGTGCGCAAGGGGCAGGCGGCCGAGTTGCAGATCGATACGTTTCCGGGCGTCACCATCAAGGGCCATGTCGACAGTATCGCGCCCGCGAGCGGCCAGGAATTTGCGCTGCTGCCGCCCGACAACGCAACCGGGAATTTTACCAAGGTGGTTCAGCGAATCCCGGTGAAGATCACGCTTGATGTCGGCGGTCCGCTCGTCGGCCTCCTGAGGCCGGGCATGTCCGTCGTGCCGACGATCGACACCAAGGCGGTCGCCCTTCAGCCGCTCGCCAGTGACGAGCCGCATCGCGGCACCGGCGTCGCCATGGTGCCGCCGGCGGAACCGTTCCGGTGACTCCATGTCGACGATCGGGCCGAAACCGGGCGGTCGCGATGGCAGCGAACGCGTCGGCGCGCGCGTATGGATCGCGATCCTGGCCGGCCTGATCGGCGCGTTCATGGCCGTGCTGAACATCCAGATCACGAACGCGTCGCTCCTCGACATCGAGGGAGGCATCGGAACGGGAGTCGACAACGGGGCGTGGATTTCGACCGCGTACCTGATCGGGGAGATCGTCGTCATTCCGCTGACCGACTTTCTCAGCCGCGTGTTCTCGTTTCGGAATTTCCTCGTCGGAAATTCGATCCTGTTCCTGGCTTTCTCGGTCGCCTGTGCGTTTGCGCACGATCTCGGGCAGATGATCGCGCTTCGCGCCGCCCAGGGATTTTCCGGCGGCGTTCTCATCCCGATGGCCTTCACCCTGGTATTGACGAAATTGCCGAACGCACAACGCCCGGTCGGCCTGGCGCTGTTCGCGATCACGGCGACATTCGCGCCAGCCGTCGGCCCGACGATCGGCGGATATCTGACCGAGAACTTCGGCTGGCAGTACATCTTCTTGGTAAATCTCCTACCTGGAGTCGTCATGGTGGCGGCGCTTGTGGCAACCCTCGAGCGCGAACCGATGCGGCTCCGGCTCCTGAAGCAGGCCGATTGGTTCGGCATCGTCACCATGGCGATCGGGCTTGGATCGCTTCAGACCGTGCTGGAGGAAGGCAACAAGGATGACTGGCTCGGGTCCCCGTTCATCGTCAGGCTGACGGCCATCGCGGTCGTTGCGCTTTCTCTGTTCGTCTGGAACGAACTGTGGACCAGGAATCCGGTGGTCAATCTGCGGCTCCTGATCCGAAGAAACTTCGGGTTTGGCACGGCGGCGAATTTTCTGCTCGGTTTCGCCCTCTACGGGTCGGTCTATGTCCTGCCGCAATACCTGGCCCAGGTTCACGGATACAATTCCGAACAGATCGGGGCCGTGATGGCGTGGACCGGGTTGCCCCAGCTCTTCATCATCCCGTTCGTGCCGAAGCTCATGGAAATGTTCGACGCGCGCAAGATCGTGTCCGCCGGACTGTGCATTTTCGCGGCAAGCTGTTTCATGAACACGCACATGTCGCTCGACTACGCGGGGGACCAGATGTGGGTGCCCAACATCGTGCGGGCGCTCGGCCAGGCCCTGGTGCTGGCGCCGCTGACCGGCGTGGCGATGGTCGGCATCGCCTCGCGGGAGTCGGCGGCGGCTTCCGGCGTCTTCAACATGCTGCGCAATCTTGGTGGCGCGTTCGGGACCGCAATTCTTGCCACCATCGTGACCCGTCGGGAACAATATCATTCGAATGTCATCGGAACGTCCGTAACCCTGTTTCGAGACAGCGTACGCGAGCGGGTCGAACATCTGGCAAGCTATTTCACGCTGCACGGCACGCCCGATCCGTCCGCGGCCCATCATCAGGCGATCGTTGCCCTTGGAAAGCTCGTACGGCAGCAGTCGCTGATCCTCGGCTTCAGCGACACGTTTGCGGTCCTTGGGATCGTCCTGGTTCTCGCCGCCGCCTTCGTGGCGTTGACGAAGAAGGGCCCCTCCGTCGGGGTGGCGTCGCACGGATCCGGCCGGCTGCGCACGACGCCTTGCGCGCGCCCCGCGAAGGCGCCCGCGCGACGCGCCGATTGATCGCGCTGATGGCCCGGCGTCGGTCCAGAACCCACATTTGAACGGCGCCGTCCCGGCCCGAACAGTCGCGCGGTTCACGAAAAGACGGCCCGGTTTCCCGAGCCGCCCGCAAGCTTGGACTCCCCTCGTTCGTGCGTCAGCGCGACCCGCCGGCCGGCTGGCGCGACATTCCGGAGGAGCTGGAGGACGAGCCGGACCCCGTCGTTGCCGGCGGGTTGTACGGCTTGAAGTCGGCCGCCTGCTTCAACTGATCCTGCGTCGTCGACAGCTTGAGCTGATCGCTCTTGCCGTTCGTCCCCGGGATGACCTGGAACGACGACATCGTGAAGGCGATGTCCTTCGCGCCGATGCCGAGCACGCCGCCCGTGCCGACGACCAGGGCCTCGACCTTGCCGCTCTTGTCGAGCAGAATGTCGCTGACGTCACCGATCTTCTGACCATCGGCGCCGATCACGTCGGTGCCCTTGAACTTCGACGCCAGCCACTGGTCCGGCTTCTGTTCCGGGACCATCTGCGGGCTGCCGGCCTTCTCGGTTCCGCTCGACGCGCTCGGCGCGCTCGGCGCAGTCGATGGAGAGGGCGACGGCGAGGGCGCCTGAGCCCAGGCGGTCGATAGCGCCAATCCGCTGACAGCCGTCGCAATCATGAGCTTTCTGATCATTTCTGCCTCCTCGGTCGCAACGACCAAAAAACCCGGTCCTTGGAACCGGGGTCCTTGTTGCCGGGAGATAACTCGCAATCCGCGTCCCCGTTCCGTGCGGTTCCGCGTCAGGAAGGGAATGCGGTTGCACCCGCCCGCACCACCGTCACGGTGCAGGTCGCCTGCGCGACCACTTCGGAGGACACGCTGCCGAGGTAGCGCCGCAACGGCGAGCTGCCGCGTGCCCCGATGAGGATATGGTCGACGTGGTTGCCGCGCGCGTATTCCAGGATCGTCGCGGCGGGGTCGGGCGATTCGAAGACGTGATAGGTGATCCGCTCGGCCGCGACCGGCAGTTGTCTCGCCCAGTGCTTGAGTTCGATCAGCCGCCGCAGGTGCAGATTGCGGCCCTGCGCATCCTCCAGCGTGTCGATGGCGATGCGCGATGTCTTGAGGACGTTGACGCACGCGAGCCGCGCGCCGGGCTCGGTCGCGAGCGTGCGCCGCACGGCCTCGGCGAGTGCCGCGTTGAGCGGCTCCATTTCCTTCGAGAGATCGACCGCCACCAGGATGATCGGCGCGCCGGCAAGCACGCCCGCGAGCTTCCGGCGCTGCGGCGGCAGCGCCGCGCGTTTCGTGCGAAGCCAGCGCAGCGCCACGGTCGCGAGCCCGTCGCGGTCGGTGCGCTCGCCGCGCCGCGTGATCGCCACGCGGTCGGGATGCTGCAGGTCGAACGCGAGTTGCGCCGCCGTCGCATGGCGCGCCTCGGGGTCGACTTCGAGGCAGCGCAGGATGATCTCCTGCAGCCACGGCGGCAGGTCACGGACCCAGCGGCGCGGCGGAAAGGGGTCGCGCCACAGGCGCCGGCGCCATTCGCGCGCGCTGCGGCTCGCCGAACGGACGCTCGCCGGTGGCGAGGAAGTAGAGGATGACCCCGAGCGCGAACAGGTCGCTGCGCGGATCGCCGCGGTCGCCGAGCAGTTGCTCCGGCGCCACGTAGGGACCGGTGCCGACCGGTCCGCCGATCTCCTCGGCGACGAGATCGGGAAGCTGGTCGTGGTGCGACAGGCCGAAGTCGATCAGCGCCGCCTCGCCGCTCTCGCGCAGAATGACGTTGCTCGGCTTGAGGTCGAGATGGATGACGTGCTGGCGGTGCAGCTCGTGCAGCGCCGAGGCGACCTTGGCACCGATCGACGCCACTTCGGCGGCCGGCAAGGGCGTGCGCTCGAGGAGCGACTTCACCGACGTCCCCTCGATGAACTCCATCACGATGTAAGGACGTTCGAAGTCGCCGGCGGCGATGAAGCGCGGCACATGGGGCCCGGAAAGCCGCGGCAGGATCATCTGCTCGACCTCGAAGCCGACGATCGTGATCGGATCCTCGCCGCGGCGCAGCAGGGGGATCTTCATCACCATCGGGATGGCGATGTCGGGTCGGGTCACCCGCCAGAAGTGCGCCATGCCGCCGGGCGCGAGCGGTTGGTCGAGGCGAAAGCCGTCGACCTCCATGCCGGGGGCGAGCGCGCGCGCGTCCATCGCGGTCAACATCCGGCCGAGAGGCGCTGGGCGAGCCAGATGGGCAATCCGGCGGCGCGAATCTTGTGCGCCGCGGCGTCGATATCGTAGGGCACGCGCAGATAGGTCAGCACGTCGCGCTCGACGTCGAGCACCGCGTAGCAGGCCGCGGGGTTGCGGTCGCGCGGCTGGCCGACCGAGCCGATCACCGCGAGCCAGCGCCGATGACGCGAGAGGGGAATCGCCACGCGGTCGACCGGATCAAAGCTCGCGAATTTTCCCGTGGCGGACATATGGTAGAGCGCCGGAACGTGGACGTGGCCGCAGAACGTCGCGTGCGCGCGCGTCGCCATCAGGCTCTTCGACGCCGCGTAGAGATCGGTCACGTAGTCCCACTGCTCGGGCGCATACGGATTGGCGTGGACGTAGAGGCGGTCGCCGTCCGCGGCGCTGAGGGGCAGTTGCCGCAGGAATTCCCGCTGCGCCGCGTCGAGTTCTCCGCGGGTCCATTCGATCGCGCTCGCCGCGTCCGCGTTCATCCCCTGCGTGCCGGTGAGCACCGCCGCGTCGTGGTTGCCGAGCAGCGCGACCGCCCCGCGTTCGACGTGGCGCATGACGGTGTCGACCACCCAGCCGGGATCGGCGGCATAGCCGACGTAGTCGCCGAGAAAGACGTAACGGTCCACGCCTTGGTGCTCCGCATGCTCGAGGCACGCGGCGAGCGCCTCGCGGTTGGCGTGAATGTCGGTGAGCAACGCGATCCGCATGGTCCGGCAACATTTTCTTAAGTCTAACGCCTGCTAATCGCACAGATCGCATTGATTTTTCGCATCTGCGCGGCGGCGGCGCGTGGGTGCGATGGCCATTGACGCCCATTGTATCCCATGCTATCCCATCAATGCCCATTCGCGAATTCGACCTTGCTGCAGGGGCTTGCCGGCTTGACGGCCGGCGATGGGGTGCAGCGGTCGGCACGTTCGAACGGGGGAGTTTCGTCTCGGATTTCGCTTGCGCGTTACCGGTCGGCGTGGGGTGCGGGAGATCATGAACCGCTTCGTGTCGAACACCACGTTGCGGTTGGATTCGAAGGGACGCGTTTCGATTCCCGCCTCGTTTCGTTCGGTTCTCGCTCGCGACGGCTTCGACGGACTCTACTGCTATCCGGCGCTGGATCAGCCGGCGATCGATGCAGGGGGCAACGCGCTCCTCGCCGAGATCGAAAAGCTGATCGAGCGATTTCCTCCCTACTCGGACGAGCGGGAGGAGCTGTCAGTAGCGCTGTATGGTTCGAGCGAGACATTGAAGATCGACGGAGAGGGACGGACGATTCTGAGCGAGGGACTGAAGTCGCACGCTGGCATCACCGACACCGTCGTTTTCGTCGGTCTGGGTCACAAGTTTCAGATCTGGGAACCGGAGCGCTTTCGCGCGCATTTTGCGAAGGCCACCGCAACAGTGCGTTCACTGACCAAGCGCTTGGGTTCCGAGCGTGGAGTGCCGGACACGGAAAGGGCGCGGGAATGATGGCGGGCCGCGACGCCGGGAAACCGGACGTCGATGGCGGACTGGCTCGTCACATTCCCGTGCTCGTTCGGCGCGTCGTCGAATTTCTCAACGTCATCGACGGGGGGACTTACATCGACGGCACCTTCGGGGCCGGCGGCTATGCGCGTGCGATTCTCGCGGCGGCGAATTGCCGCGTCATCGGCATCGATCGCGACCGTGATGCGATCGCGCTCGGCGCGGACCTCGTGGAGGAAGCCGGCGGACGCCTCACGCTTCTCGAGGATCGCTTCGCCGTGCTCGATCAGGTGGCGGCAAGCTGCGGCGTCGCGGCGGTCGATGGCATTGCGCTCGATCTCGGCGTCTCGTCCATGCAGCTCGATACCCCGGAGCGTGGCTTCTCCTTCCGCCTCGATGGACCGCTCGACATGCGCATGGGCGGCGCGGGCCCGAGCGCCGCCGACATCGTCGCGGCGGCGTCCGAGCGCGACCTCGCCGCGATCATCGCGACTTTCGGCGAGGAGCGGCGCGCCCGCGCGGTCGCGCGCGCCATCGTCGCGGCGCGGCGCGAGCAGCCGATCCGCACGACGCGCGCGCTCGCCGAGATCGTGGCGAGGGTGGTGCGCGCGCATCCCGGCGAGATCCATCCGGCCACGCGCACGTTCCAGGCGCTGCGCATGTTCGTCAACGAGGAACTCTCGGAGCTCGCGCAGGCGCTGACCGCCGCCGAGCGCATCCTCAGGCCCGGAGGCCGGCTCGTCGTCGTCGCCTTCCAGTCGCTCGAGGACCGCATGGTCAAGGCGTTCTTCGCGGACCGCGCCGGCCTCGGCGGCGAATCGCGCCATCGGCCGCAGGTCGTGCGGCCGGCGGCGACCTTCCGCATTCTCACGCGCCGCCCGCTGGTGCCGGACGAGAGCGAGGCCGCCGCCAACCCGCGCGCCCGCTCGGCCACGCTGCGCGCGGCGGAGCGCACCGAAGCGCCGGCGCGCAGCGACGCGCCTTCGCCGCCGGCGCTGCCCGCTCCCGCCGACATCGCGAGGGGACACTGAGATCATGCGCCTGCTCAATCTCGTCGTCGTCGTCGCGCTCGTGCTCGCCGCCGCCTATGTGTACAAGATCAAGTTCGAGGCGACGGTGCAGGCTGAGCGCGTCGTCAAGCTGCACAGCGAGATCCGGCGCGAGCGCGACGCCATCGCGGCGTTGCGCGCCGAGTGGGCGAAGCTCGAGAATCCGGCGCGCATCCAGGGCCTGGCCGAACGGCATCTGCCGCAGCTTCGCCCCGTCGAGGCGACGCAGTTCGACGATCTCGATCACCTGCCGGACCGGCCGCCCGCGGTCCTCGCGCCGGGCGAAGATCCGATCGGCGCCATGATCGAACGCGTCGAGAGCGAGTCGACCGGCAGCGTGCCGGCCACCCACGGGGCGAGGTGAGCGATGGGCGGGCGGGCGCTGCCGCTTGGGGTACAGCCGGGATCGGCGCGCCCGACGCCCGCGCCGTGGCTGCAGCGCGCGATGCGCCTGCTCTACGGCACCAACGTCGATCTCGCCCGCAAGGCCAAGGCGCGCCTCGGACTGGCGATGCTCGCGTTCGCGGCGGTCTACGCGATCATCGCGGTGCGGCTCGTCATGCTGGCGGCGCTTCCCGACACGCACGCCGCCGCCCGCGGAGGGGCGCAGGACGCGGTCGCCACCGCCCGCCCGGACATCCTCGACCGCAACGGCGAGGTGTTGGCGACCGACGTCAAGGCGCCGTCGCTGTTCGCCGAGCCGCGGCGCATCCTCGATGTCGACGAGGCGGTGGAGCTGCTCACGGCCGTCATGCCCGATCTCGACACCAACGAGCTGCGCGAGCGGCTCGGCTCGCGGCGCGGGTTCGTCTGGCTCAAGCGCGAGATCACGCCCAAGCAGCAGCAGGAAATTCACCGGCTCGGCATCCCGGGCGTCGGCTTCCTCACCGAGAACAAGCGCGTCTATCCCGACGGGCGCGAAGTCTCGCACGTGATCGGCCACGTCAACGTCGACAACCAGGGCATCGCCGGCATCGAGAAATGGCTCGACAGCAACGGTCTTGCCGACCTGCATCGCGCCGGATTCGCGAGCGACCGCCAGCAGCGGCCGGTCGAGCTTGCGGTCGACCTGCGGGTGCAGCACGCGCTGCGCGACGAGCTCGTCGCCGCGCGCGAGAAATACAAGGCGAAGGCGGCCGCCGGCCTCGTCACGGACGTGCGTACCGGCGAGATCGTCGGCATGGTGTCGGAGCCCGACTACGACCCCAACAATCCGCGCGAGGCGCTCGATCCGACGCGCATCAACCGGCTCACCACCGGCGTCTACGAGATGGGCTCGACCTTCAAGGCGCTGACGCTGGCGATGGGCCTCGATTCCGGCAAGGTGTCGCTCAGCTCGACGTTCGACGCGCGCGTGCCGCTGCGCTTCGGCCGCTTCAACATCCACGACTACCACGCACAGAACCGCGTCCTGTCGGTGCCGGAGATCTTCACCTATTCCTCCAACATCGGCGCCGCGCGCGTCGCGCTCGCGGTCGGCGTCGACGCCCACAAGGCGTTTCTCAAGAAGCTCGGTCAACTCGACCGGCTGCGGACGGAACTACCGGAAAGCGCCGAGCCGATCGTTCCCAAGCACTGGGGCGAGCTCAATACCGTGACGATCGCCTTCGGGCACGGCCTGTCGGTCGCGCCGCTGCAGTCGGTCATGGGGGTCGCCGCGCTGATGAACGGCGGCATTCTCATTCCGCCGACCTTTCTTCGTCGCAGCGAGGCGGAGGCGCGCAAGCTCGGAAAACGGGTGATCAAGCCGGAGACGAGCGCGCAGATGCGCTACCTCATGCGTCTCAACGCCGAGAAAGGGACGGCCACGAAGGCCGACGTGAAGGGCTACTACGTCGGGGCCAAGACCGGCACCGCCGAAAAGGTCGTCAACGGTCGATACTCCAAGACCAAGCTCCTGACCGACGTCATGGCGGTGCTGCCGGCCGATCACCCGCGCTACCTCCTGCTCATCATGCTGGACGAGCCGCAGCCGATCCCCGAGACGCACGGCTACGCCACCTCGGGCTGGAACGCGGTTCCGGTCGCGGCCAATGTGATTGCCCGCATCGCCCCCTTCCTGGGTCTGCAGCCGCGCTTCGACCTGCCGACGGCGGATCGCCTGCTCCTCGCTTCCGTCAAGGAGTCGCGCTAAACGGGTATTGGGCTGGCGCGCCGGAGCGCGTGCGCTTGGGACCGACGCCACGATGAGACTTCGCGAGCTTCTGAGCGACGACGCCACGACCGAGGGGCGGTTCGGCACGCTGGACATTGCGGGCATTTCCGCCGACAGCCGCACGGTCGCGCCGGGATTCCTGTTCGTCGCGGTGCCGGGCACGCGCGCCGACGGCCTTGCCTACTTGCCGCAGGCGCTCGAGGCCGGCGCCGTCGCCGTGATGGCGGAGCGTGCGCCCGGCGCACCGCTGCCTGCCGGAGTGGCGCTGGTGCGGGTCGCCAACGCGCGGCGGGCGCTGGCGCTCGCGGCGGCGCGCTTCTATCCGCGCCAGCCGGCGGTCATTGCCGCCGTGACCGGCACCAGCGGCAAGACCTCGGTCGCCGCCTTCACGCGACAGATCTGGACCCGGCTCGGCCTTGCGGCCGCGAGCATCGGCACCATCGGGCTCGTGTCGCCGAAAAGACAATCCTATGGGTCGCTGACGACGCCCGACCCGATCGCGTTTCATCGCACGCTCGACGAGCTCGCCGGCGAGGGCGTCACCCATCTCGCGATCGAGGCCTCCTCGCACGGGCTCGACCAGCACCGGCTCGACGGCGTCGAGATCGCGGTCGGCGGGTTCACCAACATCACGCGCGACCATCTCGACTACCACGGCACGTTCGAATCCTACCTCGCGGCCAAGCGCATTCTGTTCGAGCGGCTGGTGCGGCCGGGCGGCAGCGCCGTGATCGACGTCGACCATGCGCACGCCGATGTCATGGTGAGGACGGCGCGCGCGCGCGGGCTCGACATTCTCACGGTGGGCCGCACGGGCGAGGGCATCCGCCTCGCCGCGGCGGCGATCGAAGGTTTCGCCCAGACGTTGCAGGTCGTGCACGCCGGCAGGACATATCGCCTGCGCCTGCCGCTCGTCGGCGCGTTCCAGGTCGAGAACGCGCTCGTGGCCGCCGGCATGGCGATCGCCACCGGCAGCGACCCGGACGCGGTCTTCGCCGCGCTCGAGACGCTCGAAGGCGCCAAGGGCCGGCTGGAGCTCGTCGGCTCGAAGCAGGGCGCGCCGATCTTCGTCGACTACGCGCACAAGCCCGACGCCCTCGCCAAGGCGCTCGAGGCGCTGCGGCCCTACGTGCGCAACCGGCTCGTGGTCGTGCTCGGCGCCGGCGGCGACCGTGACCGCGGCAAGCGGCCGTTGATGGGCGCGGTCGCGGCCGAGAAGGCCGACCGCGTCATCGTCACCGACGACAATCCGCGCAGCGAGGAGCCGGCCGTCATCCGGGCCGCCATCCTGGCGGGCGCGCCGGGCGCCATCGAGATCGGCGATCGCCGCGCGGCGCTCTGCCGGGCCGTCGAGGAACTCGAGGCCGGCGACGTCCTGCTGGTTGCCGGAAAAGGCCATGAAAGCGGCCAAATCGTCGGCGACCGGGTGCTGCCATTCACGGATCACGAGGCGGTCCTGGCGGCGCTCGGGGGGAAATCGGGATGAGCGCGCGCGCGCTGTGGACGCTCGAGGCGATGGCGCAGGCGATGCGCGCCGAAGGCACCGGCGCGCTGCCGGCGGCTGTCACCGGCCTGTCGATCGACAGCCGGAGCATCGCCCCGGGCGAGGCGTTCTTCGCCATCCGCGGCGACAATCACGACGGCCATGATTTCGTTTCCGCCGCCTTGGACGCGGGCGCCGCGCTCGCGGTCGTCGCGGCCGGGCGCCGCGACCGCTTGCCCGCGGACGCGCCGCTTCTGGTCGTGCCGGAGGTTCTGTCCGGGCTCGTCGATCTCGCGCGCGCGGCACGCGCCCGCTCGCGCGCGAAGGCCGTCGCCGTCACCGGCTCGGTCGGCAAGACGAGCACGAAGGAGGCCCTGCGGCTCGCGTTCGCGCGCAACGGCGAGACGCACGCGTCCGTCGCTTCGTTCAACAACCACTGGGGCGTGCCGCTCTCGCTCGCGCGCTGTCCCGAGCAGGCGCGCTACGGCGTGTTCGAGATCGGCATGAATCACGCGGGCGAGATCACGCCGCTCACGCGGCTGGTGCGCCCGCACGTCGCCATCGTCACCACGGTCGAGCCGGTGCACCTCGAATTCTTCGGTTCGCTCGAGGCGATCGCCGACGCCAAGGCGGAGATCTTCCTCGGGCTCGAGCCCGGCGGCGCCGCCGTCCTCAACCGCGACAACGCCCAGTTCGCGCGCCTGAAACGCCGCGCCGAGGAGGCTGGCGTCGGCCGCATCGTCTCGTTCGGGACGCACGTCAAGGCCGACGCGCGCCTGCTCAGGGCGTCGCTGCAGCCGGAAGGTTCGACCGTCGAGGCGAGCATCCTGGGTGCGCGCGTCACCTACAAGCTCGGCGCGCCCGGGCATCACCAGGTGATGAATTCGCTCGCGGTGCTGGCGGCCGCGAAGCTCGCCGACGCGGACCTGGCGCTCGCCGCCCTGGCGCTCGCCGATTTGCAACCGGCCGAGGGCCGCGGGCGGCGTTTCGGGCTCGACCTTCCGGGCGGCCCGGCCGTGCTGATCGACGAAAGCTACAACGCCAATCCGGCATCGATGCGGGCGGCGCTTTCGCTCCTCGGGCAGACGCCGACCGGCGAGCGGGGGCGGCGCATCGCCGTTCTCGGCGACATGCTGGAACTCGGTCCGGCGTCCGCGAACCTCCACCGCGACCTCGCCGCGCCGATCGTCGACAACGCCGTCGACCTCGTGTTCTGCGCCGGTCCCATGATGCGGGAACTCTGGCAGGCTCTTCCCTCGGAGCGCCGGGGCGGCTATGCGGACACGGCCTCGGCGCTCGAGGCGCTCGTTCTCTCGGCGGTGGGCCCCGGCGACGTCGTGATGGTCAAGGGTTCTCTCGGTTCGCGCATGGGGCCGATCGCCAAGGCGCTCGTGCGAACCTATCCGCAGGGCGAACCCGAACAGGCGCTCGCCAAAGGTTGATCCGATGCTCTACTGGCTGGTCGAATTCGCCGACAAGGTCTCGATCTTCAACGTCTTCCGGTACATCACCTTTCGCACCGGCGGCGCGGTGGTCACCGCGCTCGTGTTCGTGTTCCTGTTCGGGCCCGCGATCATCAACATGCTGCGGGTGAAGCAGGGCAAGGGACAGCCGATCCGCACCGACGGGCCGCAGTCGCACCTGCTCACCAAGATCGGCACCCCGACCATGGGCGGCCTGATGATCCTGTCCGGCATCGTCGTCGCGACCGTCCTGTGGGCCAACCCGTCGAACCCCTACGTGTGGATCGTGCTCGGCGTGACGCTCGGGTTCGGGCTCGTCGGCTTCTACGACGACTATCTGAAGGTGACGCGGCAGTCGCACGACGGATTTTCGGGCAAGACCCGCCTGGTGATCGAATCGATCATCGCGGCGGCCGCGTGTTTCGCGCTGGCGGGACTCGGCCGCGCCCCGTTCGCGACGTCGCTCACGTTTCCGTTCTTCAAGGAGGCGGTGCTCGATCTCGGCTGGTTCTTCGTCATCTTCGGCGCGTTCATCATCGTGGGGGCCGGCAACGCCGTGAACCTCACCGACGGGCTCGACGGACTGGCGATCGTGCCGGTCATCATCGCGGCGCTGAGCTTCGGCATGATCGCATATCTGGCCGGCAACGCCATTTTCGCCGACTACCTGCAGATCCACTACGTCGCCGGAACCGGCGAACTGTCGGTCGTCTGCGGCGCCCTCGTCGGAGCCGGGCTTGGATTCCTCTGGTTCAACGCGCCGCCCGCCACGATCTTCATGGGCGACACCGGCTCGCTCGCGCTCGGCGGGCTGCTCGGCACCGTCGCGGTCGCCACCAAGCACGAGATCGTGCTCGCGGTGGTCGGCGGATTGTTCGTGCTCGAGGCGGTTTCGGTGATCGTGCAGGTGCTCTCGTTCAAGCTCACCGGCAAGCGCGTGTTCAAGATGGCGCCCATCCACCACCACTTCGAACAGCTCGGCTGGACCGAGCCGCAGATCGTGATCCGCTTCTGGATCGTCGCGGTCGTTCTCGCCCTCGTCGGGTTGTCGACCCTCAAGCTGAGGTGAGGCGCATGGCGTTCGCCGAGGAATTTGCGCAACGCGGCATTGCGCACGGCGCCGGCGAGGCCGGCAGCCGATGATCCCGGTCACCACCTTCGCGGGCAGGCGGGTCGCCGTCTTCGGTCTCGGCGGTTCGGGAGTGGCGAGCGCGAGCGCGCTGCTCGCGGGCGGCGCCGACGTCATCGCCTTCGACGACGACGAGACGAAGGTCGCCGACGCTGCGGCGGCCGGCATTCCGGCCGCCGATCTGCGCCATGCCGACTGGGGGAAGATCGCCGCGCTGGTGCTCGCGCCCGGCGTGCCGCTCACGCACCCTGCGCCGCACTGGGTGGTCGGGCTCGCGCGCGCCGCCGCCGTCGAGGTCATCGGCGACGTCGAGCTGTTCTGCCGCGAGCGCCGCAGCCACGCGCCGCAGGCGCCGTTCGTCGCCATCACGGGCACCAACGGCAAATCGACCACGACGGCGCTCGTCGCGCACCTGTCGCGCGGCGCGGGCTACGACGTGCAGCTCGGCGGCAACATCGGCACCGCCATCCTCTCGCTCGAGCCGCCGCGCAACGGCCGCGCGCACGTCATCGAGTGCTCCTCCTACCAGATCGATCTCGCGCCGAGCCTCGATCCCTCGATCGGCATCCTGCTCAACGTCACCGAGGACCACCTCGACCGCCACGGAACGATGGCGAACTACGCCGCCGTCAAGGAGCGCCTCGTCGCCGGGGTCCAGGACGAGGGCACCGCCGTCGTCGGGGTCGACGACAACTGGTGCCAGGCGGTGGCGGACCGTCTCGAGCGCGCCGGAAAACGCGTGGTGCGCGTCTCGGTGCGCAAGCCGGTGGCGCACGGGATGTACGTCAACGCCGAGCGCATCATGCAGGCCTCGGGCGGCACCGCGTACCTGATCGCGCACATCGGCGGCATCGGCTCGCTGCGCGGCGTTCACAATGCCCAGAACGCCGCCTGCGCGGCGGCGGCCGCGCTGGCGCTCGGGCTCTCTCCAAAGGCGATCCAGGACGGCCTGCGCTCCTACCCGGGCCTCGCGCACCGGATGGAGCTGGTCGGCCACCGGGGCCGGGTGCTCTTCATCAACGACTCCAAGGCGACCAACGCCGACGCGGCGGCGCGCGCGCTCGCCTGCTTCGGCGACATCTATTGGATCGCGGGCGGCAAGCCGAAGACCGGCGGCATCGCCTCGCTGCGCGGCTACTTTCCGCGCATCCGCAAGGCCTACCTGATCGGCGAGGCGGCGGCGGAATTCGCCGCGACCCTCGACGGAGAGGTCGCCCACGAGATCGTCGGTACGCTCGACCGGGCGGTCGCCGCCGCCGCGCGCGACGCGGAAGCCTCCGACGCCACGGAGCCGGTGGTACTGCTGTCGCCCGCCTGCGCCTCGTTCGACCAGTATTCCAATTTCGAGAAGCGCGGCGCCGCGTTCCGCGATCTCGTCCGGGCGCTCGACGCCGAAGCGGCGCCGCGCTCTTAATCGCCTGTAAACCAAGTGGGAGCAGGACTGTCGGGTCCGGTCCGCATCGGGGGATTGCATGGTCTCGCGCGTTGAACGCACGCCCTTCGCCGCGTGGTGGTGGACGGTCGACCGACCGATGCTGGTGGCGCTGCTCACCCTGATGCTCGCCGGCATCGTGCTTTCGCTCGCCGCCAGTCCGCCGGTGGCGACCCGCCTCGGGCTCGACCCGTTCTACTTCGCCAACCGGCAAGTGCTCTATCTTTTGCCCGCGGTCGTCGTGATGATCGCGACGTCCTTCCTCACGCCGCGGCAGATCCGCCGCACAGCGCTCGTAGTCTTCGCGATCAGCTTCGCGCTCGTCGTGGCGACGATGTTCTTCGGGGCGGAAGTGAAGGGCGCGCGGCGCTGGATCGTGTTGTTCGGAATCAACCTGCAGCCGTCGGAATTCCTCAAGCCCGCCTTCGTGATCCTGGTCTCCTGGCTGTTCGCGCAGTCGACCGACCGGCCGGAGATGCCGGCCAACACGCTGGCGCTGCTGCTGCTGCTTCTGGTCGTCGCCGCCCTCGTGCTGCAGCCAGACTTCGGCCAGACGATGCTGCTCGCCTTCGTGTGGGGGGCGCTGTTCTTCATGGCCGGCATGCGGCTCTTGTGGGTGGTCGGTCTCGGCGGCGCGGCGATCGTCGGGCTCGCCGGGGCCTATGTAACGGTCCCGCACGTCGCCCGCCGCATCAAGCGGTTCCTCGACCCGTCCTCGGGCGACACATTCAACATCGACACCGCGCTCGAATCGTTCCTGCGCGGCGGCTGGTTCGGCCGCGGACCGGGCGAGGGGACGGTGAAGCGCATCCTGCCCGAGAGCCATACCGACTTCGTGTTTGCGGTCGCCGCCGAGGAATTCGGCATCGCGCTCTGCCTCGTGCTCGTCGCGCTGTTCGCCTTCATCGTGCTGCGCGCGTTGCTGCGGGCGATGCGCAACGAGGATCCGTTCGCGCGCTTCGCCGCTGCCGGGCTCGCCATGCTGTTCGGCACCCAGTCGGCGATCAACATGGCGGTCAACCTCGCGCTCATCCCCGCCAAGGGCATGACCTTGCCGTTCATCTCCTACGGCGGCTCCTCGATGATCTCGCTCGCGTACGCGACCGGCATGCTGCTCGCGCTCACGCGCGAACAGCCGCGCGCGCAGATCATCGTCACCCCGCTCGAGCCGGCGCTCGCCGGGAGTCCGGCCTGATGACCGGCGCGGGCGACACGACGCTCGTCGTCGTGGCGGCCGGCGGCACGGGCGGGCATCTGTTCCCGGCCGAGGCGCTGGCGGTCGCGCTCGCCCGACGCGGCGCGCTCGTCGATCTCGCCACCGACGAACGCGCCGCGCGCTACGGCGGCGCATTCCCGGCGCGCGCGATCCACGTCATCCCGAGCGCCACGGTGCGTGGACGCGATCCCGTGTCGGTCGCCCGCACTCTTTATCTACTTGCCCGCGGCACGCTGCGGGCCCATGCGCTGCTCGGGCGGCTTGGCCCGGCCGTCGTGGTCGGTTTCGGCGGCTACCCGACCGTTCCGCCGTTGCTCGCGGCCACTTTTCGCCGCATTCCGACCGTGATCCACGAGCAGAACGGGGTCATGGGCCGGGCCAACCGTTTTCTCAGTTCGCGCGTCGATGTCATTGCGACCAGCTTTCCCGGTCTTCTCGGGCACGATCCGGCGCTCGCCGCCAAGGCGGTCCACACCGGCAAACCCGTGCGCCCGGCCGTGGTGGCGGCGGCCGCTCAGCCCTATGCGCCGTCGCGCGCGGCCGACCCGTTCCGGCTCGTCGTGTTCGGCGGCAGCCAGGGCGCCCGGATCATGGCGGATCTCGTGCCGGTAGCGGTCGAGCGCCTGCCGGAGGGGGTGCGCGCCCGTCTCGCCGTCGTCCAGCAGGCACGCGAGGAGGATCTCGGCCGGGTCAAGAGCAGCTATCAAAAGCTTGGTGTAAGTGCCGAGGTGGCCCCATTTTTTGCCGACCTTCCGGCCCGCGTCGCGGCCGCCCACCTGGTGGTGGGGCGCTCGGGCGCCTCGACCGTCGCCGAACTCGCCGTCATCGGCCGGCCCGCCATCCTCGTGCCCCTCCCGCACGCGCTCGATCAGGACCAACGCGCCAACGCCGACATGCTAGAGAAGACCGGCGGGGCGATTCGCATCGACCAGGCCGCCTTCACGCCGGAGCGGCTGGCCGCCGAGGTCGCCGCGCTTGCGGGAGATCCCGAGCGCCAGGCCGCGATGGCGGCGGCGGCACGTTCGGCGGGCGCCGTGGACGCCGCCGAGCGGCTGGCCGACCTGGTGCTCGCCACCGCCGCCCGGCCGCAGGAGAGGATGCATTCGCCATGAAGTTGCCGCGCGACATCGGCCCGATCCATTTCGTCGGCATCGGCGGCATCGGCATGAGCGGGATCGCCGAAGTGCTGGCGAACCTCGGTTACTCGGTGCGCGGCTCGGATCTGTCCGAGAGCGCCAACGTCAAGCGCCTGCGCGACAAGGGGATCGCGGTCGTGGTCGGGCACGATGCGAAGAACGTCGAGGGAGCCGACGTGCTGGTGGTCTCCTCGGCGATCCGGCGCGACAATCCGGAGCTGATCGCCGGACGCGCCAGGCGCCTGCCGATCGTGCGTCGCGCCGAGATGCTCGCCGAGCTGATGCGGCTCAAGAGCTGCGTCGCCATCGCGGGCACCCACGGCAAGACGACGACGACCTCGCTGGTTGCCGCGCTGTTCGAAGCCGGCGGCTTCGATCCGACCGTCATCAACGGCGGCATCATCAACGCCTACGGCACCAACGCGCGGCTCGGCGCCGGCGACTGGATGGTGGTCGAGGCCGACGAGTCCGACGGCACCTTCCTCAAGCTGCCGGCGGACGTCGCGATCGTCACCAATGTCGATCCCGAGCACCTCGACCACTTCAAGACGTTCGATGCCGTGCAGGCGGCGTTCCGCGGTTTCGTGGAGAACGTGCCGTTCTACGGTTTCGCCGTCATGTGCACCGACCACCCGGTGGTGCAGACGATGGTCGGCCTGATCGAGGACCGCCGCGTCATCACCTACGGACAGAACCCGCAGGCGGACGTGCGTCTTGCCAACCTCGAGCACGTCGACGGGCACTCGCGTTTCTCCGTCGTGTTCCGCGACCGGCAGGGCGGCGTCGTGCACGAGATCGGCGGGCTCGACCTGCCGATGCCGGGCCGGCACAACGCCCTCAACGCCACGGCGGCCGTCGCGGTCGCGCGCGAGCTCGGCATCTCCGACGCGCTCATCCGCAAGGCGCTCGCCAATTTCGCCGGCGTGAAGCGGCGCTTCACCCGCACCGGCGACTGGAACGGCGTCGCCATTTTCGACGACTACGCCCACCATCCGGTCGAGATCGCGGCGGTGCTGCGCGCGGCGCGGGAATCCACCAGGGGGCAGGTGATCGCCGTCATGCAGCCGCATCGCTACAGCCGGCTGCAGTCGCTGTTCGAGCAGTTCTGCACCTGCTTCAACGACGCCGACTGCGTGATCGTCGCCAACGTCTATCCGGCGGGCGAGACGCCGATCGCGGGCGCCGACCGCGATTCGCTCGTGCAGGGATTGCGGGCGCACGGCCACCGCCACGTGATCGCGCTCGAGGGGGCGCGGCAGCTCGCCTCGATCGTGAAGAATTTGGCCAAGCCCGGCGACTATGTCATCTGTCTCGGCGCCGGAAACATCACCCAGTGGGCCTACGCGCTGCCGGGCGAACTCGCCGTGCTCGGCGAGGCGGCATGACATCCCGGCGGCGGAGCGCCGGCCGCGTCGCGGCCGAGCCTCACCCGATCGGCAGCGCAGGGGCGGGCCGAGGGACGCGGCGATGAGCTTCCCGGACATCGTTTCCGACCTGCGGCCGATGCTGCCGGAACTGCGCGGCCGTCTGATCGCGAACCAGTCGCTCGCGGAGCTCACCTGGTTTCGCGTCGGCGGCCCGGCCCAGGTGCTGTTCATCCCGGAGGACGAGGCGGACCTGCGCTATTTCCTCTCGCGCCTGCCGGCGGAGTTTCCCGTCACGGTCGTCGGCCTGGGGTCCAATCTCATCGTGCGCGACGGCGGCGTGCCGGGCGTCGTGGTTCGGCTCGGCCGCGGTTTTGGCGAGATCAAGGTCGAGGAGGGCTGCCGCGTGCGCGCCGGCGCCGCCGTGCCGGACGTCAAGGTGGCGCGCGCCGCCCAGGAGGCGGCGATTGCCGGACTGGCGTTCTTCCGCGGCATTCCGGGCGCGATCGGCGGCGCCTTGCGGATGAACGGCGGCGCCTATGGGGGCGAGACCAAGGATGTGCTGGTCGAGGCGCGCGGCATCGACCGGCAGGGGCGGCTGCACGTGCTCGGCAATTCCGACATGGGCTTCGCCTATCGCCACTGCGGCGTGCCCGAGGATGTCATTTTCATCGAGGCGCTGTTTCAGGGCAGGCCCGGTGATCCTGCGGAGATCGCGGCCGAAATGGACAGGATCACCGAGAGCCGCGAGGCGAGCCAGCCGATCAAGAGCCGCACCGGCGGCTCCACCTTCCGCAATCCGCCCGGCGGCAAGGCCTGGCAGCTGATCGATTCCGCCGGGTGCCGCGGGATGCAGGTCGGCGATGCGCAAGTTTCGCCGATGCACTGCAATTTCCTGATCAATCTCGGCCGCGCCACCGCGGCCGAGCTCGAGCTGCTGGGAGAGACGGTGCGGCAACGGGTGAAGAAGGCTTCGGGCGTCGATCTGCAATGGGAGATCAAGCGGATCGGGGTGACGTCGTCCGAAGTCTCGGCCGTGCCTGAAAGCGCCCCTCGCGCAGGGGCGTAGGCCTATGGCTTCAGCCGGGCCTTGAGCGGCGAGGCGAGTGACCGAGCGACAAGAGAATTCACATGACCAAGCACGTGGCGGTTCTGATGGGCGGCTGGTCGGCGGAGCGGGACGTCTCGCTGCGCTCCGGGAAGGCCTGCGCGGGCGCGCTCGAGCGCCTCGGCTACCGGGTCAGCCAAATCGACGTGGGGCGCGACGTGGCGAATGTGCTCGCGGCATTGCGGCCCGACGCGGCGTTCAACGTGCTGCACGGGCGTCCCGGCGAGGACGGCACGATCCAGGGCGTGCTCGAGATCCTGTCGATCCCGTACACGCATTCGGGCGTGCTCGCCTCGGCGCTGGCGATGCAGAAGGACCGCGCCAAGGTGATGTTCCGCGAGGCCGGCGTTCCGGTGCCGGAAGGGGTCGTGGTCTCCCGGTTCGAGGCCGCCAAGGCGCATCCGCTGCCGCGCCCCTACGTGATCAAGCCGATCGCCGAAGGGTCGAGCGTCGGCGTCTTCATCGTCACCGAGGCGCACGAGCACCCCCCGCAGGAGCTCAACCGCGAGGACTGGACGTTCGGTGATTTCGTGCTTTGCGAGCGCTACGTGGCCGGCAAGGAGCTCACCTGCGCGGTGATGGGCGAGGAGGCGCTTGGCGTCATCGAGATCGTGCCGACGGTAAGATTCTACGACTACGAGGCAAAGTACGCCCCGGGCGGCTCCCGCCACGTCCTACCGGCCGAAATTTCACCAAATGTTTACCAACTGGCCCGAAGACTGGCGCTGACGGCACATCGTGCGCTCGGCTGTCGGGGAGTCAGCCGGGCGGATTTTCGCTACGACGACCGATTGGGGATGCAGGGACTGGTCTGTCTCGAGGTCAACACCCAGCCCGGCATGACTGAAACGTCGCTCGTTCCCGAGCTTGCGGCGCACGCGGGAATTACGTTCGACGAGCTGGTTCGATGGATGGTGGAGGACGCCTCGCTCAATCGCTGACGTCGCCCGGGCCGGCGCGCCCGGTCGCGGCCGCGC
>CAZIGW010000197.1:0-4844 GCA_964538565.1 uncultured Hyphomicrobiales bacterium
CGGCCGCGGACCTGCAGCGTGCGGCCGACGCGCTGGACCTGGCGGTGCGCGGCGCGCTGACCGAGGCGATCGCCCGCGTGCGGGCGGTCCACGCGGCGCAGGTGCCGGCCGGCGGGTCGGTGGACATCGCGCCGGGCGCGCAGGTGCGGCAGCGCTACGTCCCGGTGCGCCGCGTCGGCCTGTACGTGCCCGGCGGGCTCGCGGTGTACCCGTCGAGCGTGGTGATGAACGTGGTGCCCGCCCAGGAGGCGGGCGTCGGCTCGCTCGCGGTGGCATCGCCGCCGCAGAAGGACAACGGCGGCCTCCCGGACCCGCTGGTGCTCGCCACGTGCGCGCTGCTCGGGGTCGACGAGGTCTACGCGATGGGCGGCGCGCAGGCGGTCGCCGCGTTCGCGTACGGCTTCGCGGACGACGAGGACGCCGGCGTGGTGTGCGAGCCGGTGGACGTGGTCACCGGCCCGGGGAACGTCTACGTCGCCGCCGCGAAGCGGGGGGTGCGCGGGCTCGTCGGGATCGACGCCGAGGCCGGGCCCACCGAGATCGCGATCCTCGCCGACGACTCGGCGAACCCCGACCACGTCGCCGCCGACATGGTGTCCCAGGCGGAGCACGACCCGCTGGCCGCCGCGGTCCTCGTCACGCCGTCGCCGGCCCTGGCCGACGCGGTCGACGAACGGGTGGCACGGCGCGTCGCGGCGACCCGGAACTCCGAGCGGGCGCGCGCCGCGCTCGCCGGGCCCCAGTCGGCGATCGTGCTGGTCGACGACCTCGAGGCCGGGCTGGCCGTGGTCGACGCCTACGGCGCCGAGCACCTGGAGATCCAGACGACGGACGCCGCGGCGTGGGCGCAGCGCGTGGGCAGCGCGGGGGCGATCTTCGTCGGGCCGTGGTCCCCGGTGTCCCTCGGCGACTACCTCGCGGGCTCCAACCACGTGCTCCCCACCGCCGGTACCGCGCGGTTCGCCAGCGGGCTGTCGGTGCACGCGTTCCTCAAGTCGGTGCAGGTGATCGAGTACGACGAGCCCGCGCTGGCCGCCGTCGCGGACCGGGTCGTCGTGCTCGCCGACGCCGAGGGCCTGCCCGCGCACGGCGAGGCCGTCACCGCCAGGAGCGCGTCGTGACGCTGCCGCTGCGCCCGGAGCTCGCCGGGCTCGAGCCCTACGGCGCGCCCCAGCTCGACGTGCCGGTGCGCCTCAACGTCAACGAGAACCCCTACCCGCCCTCGCCGGCGGTGGTCGAGGAGATCACCGCCGCGGTGCGCGCCGCCGCGGGTGGCCTCAACCGGTACCCGGACCGTGACTTCGACGCGCTGCGCGCGGACCTGGTCGGGTACCTGGCCGTCGAGTCGGGCGTGCGGCTGGCGCCGGAGCTGATCTGGGCCGCCAACGGCTCCAACGAGGTGATGCTCCACCTGCTGCAGGCGTTCGGCGGCCCGGGCCGCACGGCGCTGTCGTTCGACCCGACGTACTCGATGTATCCGGAGTACGCGCGCGACACGATGACCGGCTGGGTGACCGGGCGCCGCGAGGAGGACTTCGGCCTCGACCCGGACAAGGCCGCGGCGATGGTCGCCGAGGTGGCCCCGAGCGTGGTGCTGCTCGCCAGCCCGAACAACCCGACGGGCACGGCGCTCCCGGCCTCGACCGTGGTGGCGATCCTCGACGCCGCGCGCGACGTGCCCGGCGGGTGCGTCGTCGTGGTCGACGAGGCGTACGCCGAGTTCCGTCGCGCCGGGACGCCGTCCGCGCTGGAGCTGCTCGACGAGCACCCGCACCTCGCGGTCTCGCGGACCATGTCCAAGGCGTTCGCGCTGGCCGGCGGCCGCGTCGGCTACCTCGCGGCGAGCCGGTCGATCGTCGACGCGCTGCGCGTGGTCCGCCTGCCCTACCACCTGTCTGCCGTGACGCAGGCGGTCGCGCGGGCCGCGCTCGCGCACTCGTCGGAGCTGCTCGCCCAGGTCGGCGCGCTGCGGGACGAGCGCGACGCGCTGGTGGCGTGGCTGCGTGGCCGCGGCCTACGGGTCGCGGACTCCGACGCGAACTTCGTGCTGTTCGGTGTGTTCCCCGACCGGCACGCCGTCTGGCAGGGTCTGCTGGACCGGGGCGTGCTCATCCGCGAGGTGGGTCCCGCCGGTTGGTTGCGGGTGTCCGTGGGGACGCCCGAGGAGACGGCGGCGTTCCGCGCCGCCCTGGTGGAGGTGGCGGGGCTATGAGTACCCCTGGACGTCGCACCGCCCGCGTCGAGCGGACGACGAGCGAGTCGTCGGTCGTCGTCGACCTCGACCTCGACGGGTCGGGGCGCACGTCGATCGACACGACGGTGCCGTTCTTCGACCACATGCTCACCGCGCTCGGCAAGCACGCGCTGTTCGACCTGACGGTGAAGGCGACGGGCGACACGCACATCGACGCCCACCACACGGTCGAGGACACCGCGATCGTGCTGGGCCAGGCGATCCGGCAGGCGCTCGGCGACCGCGCGGGCATCGCCCGCTTCGGCGACGCGACCGTGCCGCTCGACGAGGCGCTCGCGCACGCCGTGGTCGACGTCTCCGGCCGGCCGTACTTCGTCCACACGGGCGAGCCGGCCGGACAGCAGTACCACCTGATCGGCGGCCACTTCACCGGGTCCCTGACCGGCCACGCCCTGGAGTCGATCGCCACCCACGCGGCGATGACCGTGCACGTGCGCGTCCTGGCCGGGCGCGACCCGCACCACATCGTCGAGGCCCAGTTCAAGGCGTTCGCCCGCGCGCTGCGCGCGGCCGTGGCGCTCGACCCGCGCGTGTCGGGCGTGCCGTCGACGAAGGGCAGCCTGTGAGCCCTGCGGAGAGCCCGGAGCCGCCCGACGAGCTCCACGTGCCGGACGACCTGTCGGGGCTGGACGACGACGAAGCGCCGAGCGTCGCACTCGTGGTGACCCCGGTGGCCGAGCCCGCGCCGCTCGCGGCCGCGTGCGCCCTGGCGGCCGTGGCGGCGGACGTCGTCCCGTCCGCGGTCGGCGCCATCGCCGTGCTGCGGGACGCGTCGGCCGGCCCGGCGGGTGCCCGTGCGGTCTCGCAGCTGCTGCGGCAGGTGCCCGTGGTGCTGCTGGAACGGCGCGAGTCGCAGCTGTCGGCGTCGCAGTGGGTGGCCGGCGAGCAGACCCGCGAGCTGCCGCCCGGGCTCGTGCTGTCGGACGCCCCCGCCGTGCTGGAGGAGCTGCTGCTCGGCGGCGCGCAGGCCACCGGCGTCGAGGGCGCGGTGTCGAGCGTCGGCATGTCGCGGTTCCGGGCCATGCGCCTGCTCGCCGCCCATCGGCCGCGGCGGCGCTAGGTACCCTGTGGCGGTGTCCCCCCGCGTCGTCGTCCTCGACTACGGCTTCGGTAACGTCCGCTCCGCGGTGCGCGCGCTGGCACGCGTCGGCGCCGACGTCGAGCTGACCGCGGACAAGCGCGCCGCGCTGGACGCCGATGGGCTCGTCGTGCCCGGGGTGGGCGCGTTCGCCGCCGTGATGGCCGGCCTGGCCGGCGTGGGCGGCGAGGAGATCGTCGACAAGCGCCTCGCCGGAGGCCGGGCGGTGCTCGGCATCTGCGTCGGCATGCAGGTGATGTTCGCCGAGGGGGTGGAGCACGGCGTGCGGACCGCGGGGCTGGGCCAATGGCCCGGCGTCGTCGACCGGCTGGAGGCGGAGATCGTGCCGCACATGGGCTGGGCGGACGTCGAGGCGCCCGAGGGCTCGCGGCTGTTCGCCGGCATCGAGGGCGCGCGCTACTACTTCGTCCACTCCTACGCGGCGCGCTCGTTCCCGCTGGAGCCGTCGGGCTCGATGGCCGCGCCCCTGGTGACGTGGGCCGACCACGGCGGGCGCTTCGTCGCCGCGGTGGAGAACGGGCCGCTGGCGGCCACGCAGTTCCACCCCGAGAAGTCGGGCGACGCCGGCGCGCACCTGCTGGAGCACTGGGTGGAGGGGTTGCGGTGAGCGAGCGGCTGGAGCTGCTGCCGGCGGTCGACGTCGTCGACGGCCAGGCGGTGCGGCTGGTGCAGGGGGAGGCCGGCTCGCAGACCGGCTACGGCGACCCGGTCGAGGCCGCCCTGGCGTGGGCGGACGGCGGCGCGCAGTGGCTGCACCTCGTGGACCTCGACGCGGCCTTCGGCCGCGGCACCAACGCGCCGCTTCTGGCCGACGTCACGGCCGCGCTCGTCGAGCGCGGCGTCCGCGTGGAGATGTCGGGCGGGATCCGCGACGACGCCTCGCTGGAGCGCGCGCTGGGCACCGGCGCCACGCGCGTCAACCTCGGGACCGCCGCGCTGGAGGACCCGGCGTGGACCGCCCGCGCGATCGCGGCGCACGGCGAGCGTGTCGCCGTCGGCCTCGACGTTCGCGGGCACACGCTCGCCGCGCGCGGCTGGACCCGCGAGGGCGGCGACCTCTGGGAGGTGCTGGCTCGGCTCGACGACGCGGGCTGTGCCCGCTACGTGGTCACCGACGTCGCCAAGGACGGCACGCTGCGCGGCCCCAACCTCGAGCTGCTGCGCGCGGTGTGCGCCGCGACGCCGGCGCCCGTGGTCGCGTCGGGCGGGGTGTCGAGCCTGGCCGACCTGGCGGCGCTGCGCGAGCTCGTGCACCTCGGCGTCGAGGGCGCGATCGTCGGCAAGGCGCTCTACGCGGGGGCGTTCACGCTCCCCGAGGCGCTCGACGTGGCGGGCCGCCCGTGATCGCGCCGCGCGCGCTGCCCGGCACATCACCGTTCGCCGGCGACGACGGCTCGGCCGACCCCGCCCTGGCGGCGGTCCTCGCCGAGCATGCGGCGGGCCGGGCGGACCTCGCCGACGTGCTGCCGGTCCTCGCGAACGCCCGCGTGC
>CAZIGW010000198.1:0-2899 GCA_964538565.1 uncultured Hyphomicrobiales bacterium
CACAGGAGCGTTTGGCATCGCAACTCTCGTCTTGGGAGTGGCCGTCCGGCCACGCACTGGTCACCTATCAATACAGTGAACGTCGCCAACTCGCAGCCTCAGATCGCGCCTACGCGGCCAGTTCGGATAAGCGCGCGTTAGGAGGTAGCGATTTTCGGAGCATGCACGCGAGCCCCGGAAATGTTCTGAACCCGACCACGTTGCTTCCTGCCTACGCTATTCCATCATCTGGTGTGCAATCCGTATCCGATCTCATCCCTAACTCTGTAAATCTGGAAGATCGAAACGCGGTGCTCGAGCTGCTTCCATACCGACAATCGCATAGCGCCTACGTGTCTTTTTCACAGAATGTTGGGGATGCCGCCGAGTTGTTCCTCGAAAGTCGAGTTGCGACTCGCCGCGTGCACCAAACCAGCTACCCCAACGAACAGAATCTTCTTGTGCCGCCCTCGAATCCATACGCGATCAACCCTTTCGACGGGCTTCCACTTGTGGTCGCGTATAGCTTCATCGACGCGTTGGGTCCAATAGCACTAAAAGCGAAGAGTCTTGGCACGGGTACAACTGCTGGCACACGCATCTCAGCAGGAGATTGGCATATCAGCCTCTCAGCAACGCGCGGCACGGAGAGTGCGAACTTCTCAGCCCTCAATCAACCAGACCCTGATAGGCTGCAACGAGCACTCTCAAGTAGTGATCCGGCCTCCGCATTCAACCCGTTTGGCCCTAATAGTAGGGAGACGGTGGATTCCATTCGGCTCAAAGGGGACTTTGCAACGAAATCCTCGCTATCGGATATCACACTTGTCGCAGACGGTAAACTTTGGTCGTCCGAGAGAGCTGAGGCGAAGATCGCGGTCGGTGCAGCGTGGCGTAGTGAGCACCTCGAGCGAAATCTGCCTACGAGTGGCTCGTTCTCGCGCTCCATAGGGTCGCTTTTCGGCGAACTCAGAATCCCGATTGCACCGGTTGTGTCATCCTCTGAGAGTTACCCGCGCCTAGAGTTGTCCGCCGCGGGCCGACTGGAGGACTACAGTGATTTTGGATCATCCACCAACCCCAAGCTGGGCATAAAGTGGGCACCGACACGCCAAGTCAGGTTGCGAGCCACCTGGGGCACCTCGTTCAGGGCGCCAAAGCTCGTCGATGTTTACGATCTAAACTCGAGCGTCGCTGGTCTAACGGTCATTCCGGATCCGCAATCGCAGGCAGGTGTGTCACCGGTGCTTTTTCGCGCCGGCGCAAATCGGAACCTGCACGAAGAGCGGGCAATCACTTGGACAACCGGGCTGGACTTCGCGCCGGAAACTGTCCCAATCCGCGCATCGTTGACCTACTTCGATCTCGTGTACCGAGGCCGTGTTGTTCTACCCGGTCCTGCAGTGGTGCTGGACATTCTGCGGGAGGAAGGTCAGTGGGCGAGCGTAATCGAGCGAAACCCGTCTCGCGCGGAGATCGAGGCCATTTGCGCGGATCGGGTGTTTCGCGGCGACGTCACTCAATGCAGATCTATACCGATCGCAGCAATCTTGGATCTGCGTCAGCACAATATGGCGACGAGTACTGCGAGAGGATTAGACCTGAACCTGGATTTCAGGGGACGCACGAGCATTGGGACGCTCGCTGCCAACTTGCGCATTGCGTACACGCTAGAGTTCGAGCAACGCGGTTCGGACACTTCTCCTTCTGTGAGCATCTTGGATACCGTTGGCAACCCGCTTTCGCTGAAGTTGCGCGCGGGCGCGGAGTGGAGGCAGCGCCCGGACAATGGTTGGGGTGCGAGTCTTGGGTTCGAGTACGAGAACGGGTACCGCGATGTTGGGACCGGTCGATCGATTAACCCATTCGAATCCGTCGATGTGGCGTTGGGCTATGCTACCTCGCAGGCGCAGGGACCGCTGTCAAATGTTTCGCTGGAGATTGCTGTTTCGAATGTTTTCAATGCGGCCCCTCCGTTCGTCGACCGCGAGGCTGGTTACGATGTGGCCAATGCGGCGCCATTTGGTCGCGTGGCAAGTGTGGTGCTGCGGAAGCGCTGGTAGATAGCTGAGTTCCGGTGCGCACTCGATCCATGAAGCGCACCGGAGATAGTGCAGAAGAGTAACTACATCCTAGAAGAAGTAGCCGGCACCACCGTCGTAGTAGTTGCTGGCCTGAATCCCCTTCGTCTCCACCGTGACATCGCCGAGCTCAACAACCTCTTCACCCTCAGCCGACGTCACAACGACGTCCTCCATCTCTCGATCAGTTGTCATTGTCACTCTCCCATATGGCTGCGAGTGCAGCCGGCACGTCGATATGAGCAGTGGGCGTGGGCATGTGCAACAGAAAAGTTGTGCAGCCGCCGCAGCGGCATCTTCCCCTAGCAGCACCGTGCTGATGGAGGATCGAGTGGGGCGACGCACCCGCGCGATTCATCTGTTCCGGCGCGAAAGAACGGCCGACGTATCGGTCGCACATGTTCATCAAGTGGATACAGGACGAGGTGCGACGCTCCGAATAACGGAAGTAGACGTGCTCGCCGTCACAATCCTAATAGCCACCGCACTCGTAGATGTCTCGAGGTACAGGCAAGCCGTGAACGGGAATTCGCGACGCAAGGGGCCGAGTGACAAGCAGCGGACGATCCTCCGGCTGCTCGCAGAGGCGCGGAGGCTGATGAACCTCGCCCGGAGACGTGGTCAGGTATTTGACCTGCTGCTGACCCGCTACGCGCTCGAGCGGCTGCCATATCGACTCAGCATCTCGCAGCATCGAAACGCAGTCCCTCGACCGTTCGCCTTCGCGTCAGCTCGCCGAATCTTCCGCCTTCCGCGTCAGCTTGCCTCGATCACCGGTGCCTGGGCCAACCTCACGCCTTCCGTCCCAACCCACGCTCGCACAGCCGCCGATCGCGCTC
>CAZIGW010000199.1:0-69739 GCA_964538565.1 uncultured Hyphomicrobiales bacterium
GTGGCAGGTGCTGCAGGCGATCGCGGCAACCGCGGTGTGGTTCATCGTGTAGGTGACGAAGCTCGCCGCCGTGTTGCTGTGGCAGTTGCTGCACTGGACGCCGGTCACCGGAATATGCGGCGGCGTCGTCATGCCGGTCGCGGTCGTGCCGTTGTGACAGCTCGAACAGTTGGTGTCGGTCGCCGCGTGCTGGAAGGTCGCGCCGGCCCAGCTCGACGTGCTCTTGTGGCAGGTGCCGCAATCGGCCGTGGTCGCGACGTGGCCGGCGTTCTTGCCCTGCGCGCCGCTCGCGCCCTCGCCGGCGAAGGAGCTGTTGTGGCAGGCGCTGCAGGCGATGGCCGCCACCGCGGTGTGGTCCATCGTGTAAGTCGTGAAGCTCGTCGTGCTCTGGTGGCAGGAGCCGCAGTCGACCCCGGAGACGGGAATGTGCGGCGGCGTCTTCGACGCGGTCACGCCCGGGAATTGGCCGCTGTGGCACGTTGCGCAACCGTTGCTGATGCCGGCGTGGTTGAAGGTGCCGCCGGCCCAGGTGGTCAGGCTCTTGTGGCAATCCGAGCAATCCTGACTGGGCGGCGTCGGAATGTGCGAAGCCGACTTGCTGGTGACCCCGACGTATTGCGCGTTGTGACAGCTGATGCAGCCCGCGGCTCCCACTCCCACGTGATCGAACGTGCCGCCCACATACGTGGTGGTGCTCCTGTGGCAGGCGCCGCAGTCGGCGGTCGTCGGGAAGTGGTTGACCGGCTTGCCGACGGCCGTCGTGCCGTTGTGGCAGCTTGCGCAGTTCCCGGTGATTCCCGCGTGATTGAAGCTGGTCGTGCCGCCGAACGAGACCGTGCCCTTATGACACGTTTCGCACGCGGCATTCGTCGGCATGTGGTTGGGCGACTTGCCGATCGCGACGACGCCGTTGTGGCATGCGGCGCAGCCGCTCATGATCCCGGCGTGATCCATGCGGATGTCGCTCCACCGGGTGGTGAAGTGACACGTCTCGCAAAGATTGCTGCTGCGCGGATGATTTGACGACTTGCCCTGGGCGGTCGCGCCGTTGTGGCAGGTCGCGCATTGGCGCGGGGTTCCTTTGAACTGGCCGCCGACGTGGCACGAACCGCAGTCGACGCGAAGATGCGCCCCGGTCAGCGGGAAGCCGGTGGAGAAATGATCGAACGAGCTGCCGGCCGCCGTTTGCGCGTCGGCGCGCACGGCACCGAGTGCCGTCGCAGACAACGCGAGCAACAGCCCCAGACCGACTGCCCTGAAAGAAGAGATCATCGCCCCGCCGCCCACGTCCCCTGTTGGCGCTGTCTGTTTTGATTCACCGCCGCGCCGCCCCTGTCTGTCTCCTCACCCTCCTTCCTTCGCCTCCGCGACCTGGCGGAAGAAAACGCGCCCAACGCCGACAACACTCATCCGCTCAAGGGGCGGACGCGCCCCTTGATTCCGAGTTCGACTTGCACGCTGCTTGGTTAGCGGACGGTAGCGCCGTTCAACGCCGCTCTCGCTGCGGTGTTCGCTCAGTTCGGATCAACGCTTCTCTGTCCGGAGAAGGACGTCGAAAACAGAACCCGCGATCGATTGATCATCGTCATGTCCCCACCTGTCCTGCGGCCCCGAACGTTCCGACTCTTCTTCTGTGGCGACACGATCCGTTTGGTCCCTGATCGCGTCTCGGGCGCGCCTCGTCTCCCTCGAACCGGATCCCCCGCCGGTCGCCGGTGTCCCCGCTGCAATGACGTCTTCTCGTCCGCGCAGCGCAGCGGCAACGCCGCCCTGATACGTGGGACTCGTATCCTCCTTGCGGGCACGCGCATGCGGACCTGCTGCAGCGATAACGGGTGGGGTCGGCGATTATTCCCTTGGTGCGCCTCGGCCCGAATGTTTTGTGCGTGCCGGTGCTGCAATCGCCGCGCTGCGCCCTCGTATTCGACGCCTTATTTGGTGATATTGATCGTCGATCAGAGTTGAACCGCGGCGAAATCTGAAATACTTCGCGGCGATTTTGTGAACGATGGCGGAATCGCGGCACGCCAATGCAAATCACGTGTCAGGACCGAGGCGCTATCATCCTTTGACAACGGTGCCATGCTGAGTTGTCGCAGCTCGTCTCGATCTGCGTGAGATGGCCGTGAGCGCGCTGATCTTCCGCGAGCGATCGCTCGCGCGCCGTCCCGAGGCGCGTGTCTTTGAGGCGTCGGGCCGTCGAGCGCACGCGCGGATCCGATGCTCGGGCGCGTGCCTCTCGTCTTCTTGCGTTGAGCAGGCATCGTGCTCAGGCGGGACCCGTCGCCAGGAAATCGCCTGGCTGGCCGACGCCAGGATGGCGCTGTCGCAACAGGACCTGGACAGGTCTCAGGTCGTGACGATGATCCGGCGCTGCCCGATCATGGTCGCGCTTCCGAGACCCTGACCGCGCCGAGGTCTGCGCACGGTCCGCCCGCCGACCGGCACACTGCCGGTCTCCTCGCCGGGATCCTCGGTCATTTGCATGCCGCCCGCGTCTGCGTGCGGCATTCCGTACGCGCGCTCTCCGCGCGGGTCGGCAGTCGGCGTCGCCGCGCGGCAGATCATGTCCTCGAACAGCAGCCCGATTGTCCGTCCGGTGACCTCGAAGATGCGAAGCCGCTCGTGGAATTCGGGATGGGCCGCAAGAATGCCGGTGACGCGTTCCCGAACGTCCGGCGTCAGCGCTCCGTCTGCATACGCCATCAGAACTTCGTCGGACAATTCGGCCACGGTATCACCTCGTTCCGCTTGTCGCGGCTCGTCTTGGCGCGCCTGCGCGTTCAGGTCTCGTTTCGCGGCTTGCCGTAGATGGCCTCGTACAAGGCGACCCGCGCCCGCGCGAGCCTGCTCATGATCGTGCCCGGCCGCTCGTTCAGCACTTCCGCAGCCTCGTTGTAGGACAAGCCGTCGACGCATACCAAACCGATCAAGACGCGCTGATCCGCAGACAATGCCGCCATGCTTCTTCTGACTTCCTCCAGCGTCAGTCGACTCTCGGTGACGGCCCTGCCGTCGCTGCTTGGAAGATCGCCGACCGTATCCAGATCGACGACTTCGCCGCGACTTTTTTCCGCCCTGGCGCGATCGAGCCAGAGATTCTGGGCGATACGGAACATCCAGCTGTCGAGCCGGGTGCCCGGCTGCCATTGGTCGAGGTGAGCCAGAGCCCTCGCACAAGTATCCTGCACAAGGTCCTCACCCCGATCACGATCACCCGTCAACGAACACGCGAACCGTCGCAAACGCGGCAGGAACTCCACCAGACGGGCTCGGATGTCGCGGGCCACCTCGTCATTCGGGTCGTCGGTATGATAACGCGCGGGTTGGCCGGTTATTCCCGCGGGCCCGAAAGAATCCAGCGCCGGCTGGTCGACCGTGGCCGCCTGATCCTTCGGCGCCTTCGGCTTCGTCATCTTACGTTGCCCCCTTGTTTGAACGAACTGGTGGTGTGGCACCGCTCACACGAGCGTCCAAACGACCCCTGGTGAATGTCGTCGCGGCTGTGGCAGCTGTAGCAATCGGTCGGAAGAACGACCTTGGTGACGTGCTTGCGGGCGTGGCAGGCATTGCACTGAAGACCCTTGTGGGCGCCCGTCAGCGGATACCGAGTCTGCCGGTTGTGATCGAAGCGCCATTGCGCCCATCCGTTCGCGCTGTGGCAGAGGCCGCAGTCGGCTCCGAGGCGCCCCTCGTGGTGGTCGTCCTTGTGACAGCTCGCGCACGCCACCGGCGTGTCCTTGTAGGTCGGCGAGCGGTGGCACTGGGCGCACGCGACGCGTTTGTGGCGGCCGACCAGCGGGAATTTCGTGAGATCGTGGTCGAAGGTGATCTTCTGGCGCCAGCCGGCCTCCGTGTGGCACTGCTCGCAAGCGCGCCCGAGCCCGCCTTTGTGGACGTCGTTCTTCTGATGGCAGCCGATGCAGGTCGTCGCCAGCTTGTCGCGATAGAGATCGCCCGTGTGGCAGGTGTCGCATTTGACGCGGGCGTGCTGGCCACGCAACGGATATCTGGTGTCGCGGTCGTGGTTGAACCGCACCGTCTGCCAGCGCCTTGCGTCGTGGCACGAGTCGCATTTCGCGCCGTACCGGCCCTCGTGCACATCCTGAATGCGGTGGCATGTGACGCAGGAGGTGCCGATGTTCTTGTAGGCTTCGCCGATATGGCAGGTTGCGCACGCAACCTCGTTGTGCGCCCCGGTCAGCGGAAACGTCGTCCTGGCGTGATCGAACGGCTTGAGTTCCTGCCAGGCCATTTCGCTGTGGCACGTCTCGCATGCGGGTCCGAGCCGGCCCTCGTGTGGCTCGTCGGCGCGATGGCAGTCGACACATCGCCTCGACGCATCGCGGAGCTTGGCGTTCTGCGCATGGCAACCGTCGCATGCGACGGTCCGATGCGCGCCGTTGAGCACAAAGTCCGTGAGCGCATGGTCGAACAGATCCCGGTCGAGCAGGACGATGTCGGCGCCCCGACCCTTGTGATCGGTGTGGCAGTGCCGGCAATCCTGCGCGGACGCGTCGGGCGCGCGGCCATGCAGTCCCCGACGCGCCGACCGGTCGGCGGCGATCTCCTTGTGGCAGGCGAGGCAAAGCCGGCTCTGCGACTGGCGAGAGAACGGTTCGTGGCAGCTGCTGCACTCCTTTTCGAGCTTGGCGTGTCCCTGCACCAGCGGGCCCGGCATGACGAGTTCCTGCAAGACGTTCTGGGCCCGCGGGCCGGACAACGTCGCCACGACGAAAACGCAGGCCAACGCGAGGACCCATGGAATGCGCGACCTCAAGGTTCGACTTCCGTTCAATAGAAGTGCACGGCCACGATGTGAATGAACGCGGCGAACGCAAGCAGCACGAAGAGCGGAAGGTGCAGGAGGTGCCAGAGGGCGAATAGGCGTTCGTAGAAGCCGAACGCAGCCGCCTTTTTCACGGCGGCGAAATACAGCGTCACCAGCCGCGTCGCGGCCTTGCTTCGGCGCCGCCTGTCGCGCCACGTCCAACCGCGCCGTTTTCCTTCGCTGGCGATCAGGCGGTGGACTTGCGCGAGCAACCGCCGCCTCATGATGCGGGTGCGCCAGGCAAGGACGGGAATCGACCAGAGGCTGGCGAGGACGCCGCGTTGCTGCTCAACGACGTCCTTGGTGAACGCGTTCAAATCCTCCGCGGCCCGTGCCGCGCCGGGCAGGCCTTCCCACAGTTCGTCCCCGAACGAATGGAGGTCCGCCAGAATTTCCCGCAATTCGAGCTTGCGCCCGTAAAGGCCGCGATGGAATTTTTCGTATAGGTAGCGACCGACGACGCCGCTTCCGGCGACGATCAGCATGGCGGCGAGCGCGACGTTGCTGTTGGTCGATCCGAGGGCGAAATTGGCGTGAAAGAGAATCAGCGTCGGACCGACCAGACCGAGCACCATGTGGAGCCTGAACCAGAAGGCGACCGAGCCGAACAGGCTGCCCGCGCGCATGCGCTTGCGCAGCGGATAGAGCAGCAGCAGCAGCATCGCGCTCGCCCCAAGGATGCCCAGCCAATAGCCGAGGCCGCTTTCCGGAGTGAGGTGTCCTTCGTTGCGGTTGAGCCAGCCGGCGACGAGCGTCGCCGCGAGCGCGGCGCCGAAGATCAGCGGCGTGGCCTGCCGCCACGGGCGCCAGAGGTAGTGTGCGAGCTCGGACGGAGCCGGGCGTCGGGCAAGCGGCCTCGCCGACGGGGAACGCCCGCTGCCGGGTGGGCGGTCCCGTCGCGGAAACGGAACGCGGGCATCGACGCGCAATCGAGAAGAGGTTGACTCCGTCATCATCTCCCCAAACGTTGCAGCAGCGAGCCGACGCGAGAGCGCGCCCGACGCTTTCGACACGTGCGAAACTGACCACGGGGAGATGCGAACCGAACCCGGATTGGAATAGCTCAAAACAAGCTGGCGGATTTTTGGCGCCATTTGGGCGTGGGACGGCGACTACCCAGATTTTGCCGTGCCACCGCAGCAAACATGTCGCAACCCGGCCAAAAAAAATAGTCGAACAAATCGGCCGGCCCTTTTCCTCGCCAAATCAAATGCGCACCGGGGTAGTTTGCGGGAATAAAACCAGGTGTGATCCGTTGTGGGGACGGGATTTGCGACGGACTCGACAGTGATGCGCGATACATTGCTTCGCCGCCAAGCGCAGCAATGCGGGGAGATATTGTGTCCGCCCGTCCGGCCGGGCACTCAAGCCGGACGTTCCGGTGGCGCCATCGTGCAGAGGCGATCTTGCCGATCACACATCTCGACCCCGCATAGTCATCGTTCGCGAACTGTCGAGCGCACCGGCGCGCGGGTCATGTCACGGCGATTGCGGCACGTGCTCGTTGGAAGGACCGGCGCGCACGCGCGCCATCTTCGGCCGGGGTCGCATCCCACCGCATCCCAACAACGACGCCATTGAGCCCATGCAAGTGGATCCCGTCGTCGCCTTCTACGCGGTGCCGTTGCTGGCGATCTGGGCGCTGTACGTCGCGCGGCGCAAGCGACGCGAAGCCGCGAGCCTCGCCACGCGCAGCGCAGCTGCCGAGGCCGGCCTGCTGGAGCCCGCGTCCCTGCACCCGCAGATTGACCCGAGCAAATGTCTCGGTTGCGGAGCCTGCGTGCGCGCCTGTCCGGAAGGCGATGTCCTCGGCATGATCAACGGCAAGGCCGAATTGATCGAGCCGACCCAATGCATCGGACACGGCGCCTGCAAGACCTCCTGCCCGCGCGACGCGATCACGCTCGTGTTCGGCACCGAGACGCGGGGCGTCGACATCCCCCACGTGGGCCCGGATTTCCAGACGAACGTCCCGGGCCTCTTCATCGCCGGCGAGCTCGGCGGCATGGGGCTGATCCGCAACGCCATCGAACAGGGCCGCCAGGCTGTCGAATCGATCCGCAAGCTCAATGGCGTCGGGCAACGGGGCGTGCATGACGTGGTGATCGTCGGCGGCGGCCCCGCCGGTTTCTCGGCCAGTCTCGCGGCGATGCAGCACAAGCTGCGTTTTGTGACGATCGAGCAGGACACGTTCGGGGGCACCGTCGCGCATTTTCCGCGCGGCAAGCTCGTCATGACGGCTCCGGCCACGCTGCCGCTCGTCGGGAAGGTGAAATTCGGCGAGGTGAGCAAGGAGAAGCTGCTCTCGTTCTGGAAATCGACGGCGCGCAAGACCGGGCTGAAAATCCAGTACGGCGAGCGGGTCGACGCGGTCGTTCCGGCCGGGTCTGGATTTGAGGTCAAGACCACGCGCCGCACCTATCGCACGCGCGCGGTTCTGCTCGCGATCGGGCGACGCGGCACGCCGCGCCGCCTGGAGGTGCCGGGCGAAGATCAGGACAAGGTGGTCTACCGCATGGTCGATCCGGAACAATACCGCGGGATGCATGTACTGGTGGTTGGCGGGGGCGACAGCGCCCTCGAGGCGGCCGCCAGCATCGCCGAGCAGCCCGGCACGGTTGTCACCTTGTCCTACCGGAGCGAAGCCTTCTCGCGCGCCAAGATGAAGAACCGTCAACGCGTCGAAACCGCCCAGGCGGCCGGCAATCTGCACGTGCTGCTCCAGTCGAGCGTCAAGAAGATCGGGATCCACGATGTCGAGATCGAGCAGAAGGGAAAGCGGATCGTCGTCAGAAACGACGCGGTGATCGTCTGTGCGGGCGGCATCCTGCCGACCGCTTTTCTCAAGAGCATCGGCGTCGAGGTCGAGACCAAATATGGCACCGCTTAGCACGCTTCCTGGTCTGGTCGTCGTGGCCGCGCTTGCGGTTCTGCTTCCGCCGGCGCTCGTGCCGTCCGCGCACGGGGCGGGCGGCGTGGCGAAGAAACCGGGTGGCGGTGACCGGAACGCACCCGCGCCGCGGTCGGGGTCGTCATCCGGCGCGAAGCCGGCCGGCGGGCCCGCGGAGCCGAAACGGTTTCCGCCCGGCGCCGTCCAGGCGGCCGCGCGCAACGGCGTCCCGGCCATTCTCGATGCGGCGCGGCGCGGGCGGGCTGCCGCCGTCCGGGCGCTGATCGCAGCGGGCGCCGATCCGCGCGTCAGGGACGAGAGCGGAAGCACGGCTTTGATGATGGCGGCGGCCGCCGGCCAGACATCCGTCGTCGACGTGCTGCTGTCGGCCAGGGTTGACGTCAATGCGCGCGACAAGCGCGGAATGCACGCACTCATGTTCGCGGCGGCGGCCGGCCACGCCGAGGTCGTCGAGCGGCTGCTCGCCAAGGGCGCCGACCCGGCGATCGCGGCGCAAGGCGGCGCCACGGCGCTCACGGAGGCTGCGCGGGGCTGCCGGGAAACCGTGCTGCGGCTGCTACTCGCCCGCCACGCCGACACCGGGGTGAAAACCGTCGGCGGCCGCGCGCCGCTGGCGCTTGCGGCCGTGCGTTGCCCCGGAAGCGTCGTGAACGCGCTTCTCGACGGCGGCGCGGCGATCAACGCCGCCGACGACCACGGGCGGACCGCCCTGTGGATTGCGGCCGAACACGGCAACGCCGGCGCCGTGACGGCCCTGCTCGACCGTGGTGCGGACCCGCGTCTTGCCGATCGGGCTGGGGTGAGCCCGCTCATGCGCGCGATCGACATGCACCGTCCCGATGCCGCCCAGCGCCTGCTGGCCAGAACCGCCGATCTCGAACAGCGCTCGGCGACCGGCAATACGGCGCTCATGTTCGCCGCGCACGCGCGCTTCGTCGAAGCCGCCCGCGAACTGCTGCGGCGCGGAGCCCGTCCCGACGCCAAGAACAACGTCGGCAACACGGCGCTCATGATCGCCGCGCAGGAAGGTCAGACGGACACGGTCAAGCTGCTGCTGCAGGCCGGCGCCGATCGCAAACTGCGAAACGCGAAACGTGACACGGCGGCCGACATCGCGACTGCGTGGGGCCGCACGGCCGTCGCCCAGTTGTTGAAGTAGAGGGCCGTCGCACGGCGCACCACAAAGTGCGGATCGCCGCCTTCAGGCCGAGAACCCGCTCTCGACCGCATTCGCCCGCGCCCGCGAGCGTTGCGGCGCGCCGTTGATTGCGCGCCAGACGCGCTCCGGCGTGGCCGGCATCTCGATATGCGTCACGCCGAATTCCGCAAGCGCGTCGACGATGGCGTTGGTGACGACGGCGAGCGCGGGCGTCGTGCCCCCCTCCCCGGCCGGCCGCATGCCGAGCGGGTGCGTGGTCGACGGGACCTCGCTCAGCTCGGTGTCGTATGAGGGCAGATCGCTCGCGCGCGGCATCGCGTAGTCCATGAACGTGCCGGACAGGAGCTGGCCGGTGTCGGCGTCGTAGAAGCACTGCTCGAGCAGCGCCTGGCCGACGCCCTGGGCAATGCCGCCGTGCGTCTGGCCGTGAATGATCAGCGGGTTCACGGCGCGCCCGACGTCGTCGACGGCGGTGTGTCGGACGATATCGACGGTGCCGGTCTGCGGATCGACCTCGACCTCGCACACCTGCGCCCCGTACGGAAAGCTCGCCTCGTTCACCGTTTCATCGCACGCGGCGACGAGCGGTCCGCGCAGCTCCGCGGGCAGCTCGTCGCGCGAGGCCATCGCGGCCGCCACCTCCGGCAGACTCATCACGTGCTCGCCGCCGCCGACCTCGAAACAGCCGTTGGAAAAGACGACGTCGCTCACCTGCTTCTGCAACAGCAGCGCCACCACGCGTCTTCCGGTCTCGATGATCTGGTTCGAGGCTTTCCAGATGACGATGCTGCCAAGCCGCATGACACGGCCGGAATGTGTGCCGCCGCCGACCGGCACGATGTCGGTGTCGCCGGTGATCAGGCGCACCTTGTCGATGGGCGCGCCGAGCCATTCGTTGACGAGTTGCGCGAAGCTCGTCTCGTGGCCCTGGCCGTTGGAGATGGTCCCGATGACGACGTCGACACGCCCGTCCGGATGGACGGTCAGCTCCGCCCGCTCGCGCGGAATGCCGGTGGCGGTGTCCACATAGTTGGCGACGCCGATGCCACGCAGCTTGCCGTGCTTGCGCGCCATCTTCTTGCGCTTGGGGAAATTCTCCCAGTCGGCGATCTCGAGCGCCCGGTTCATCACGTCGGCATACGCGCCGCTGTCGTACACCATGCCGAAGGGATTCCGGTAGGGCAGTTCGTCCGGGCGGATCAGGTTGCGCCGGCGCAGCCGCACGCGGTCGAAACCGCACTGGCGCGCGGCGAGATCGATCAGCCGTTCCATCACGAACATCACCTCGGGACGCCCGGCGCTGCGGTACGGCCGGGTCGGCGCGGTGTTGCTCAGCACGATGCGTGCGCGGAAGTGCGCCGCCGGCATCCGGTAGATGCTCGACATGATCTCCACGCCCTTCTGCACCATCGAGAAGTTCCCCGTGTGGGCGCCGAGATTGCCGATGTTGGAGCCGCGCATGGCGAGAAAGTTGCCCTCGGCGTCAAGCGCGAGCTGCGCTTCGACCGCCAGATCGCGCCCCTGATAGTCGCTCAGCAGCGCCTCGCTGCGATCGGACGTCCATTTCACCGGCCGGCCAACCCGCTTCGCCGCCCAGGCCACCAGCGGCTGCTCGGGGAAGATCGCGCCGCGGGTGCCGAAATTCCCGCCGACGTCGCGAATGACCAGCCGGACCTGCGACTCCGGAACGTTCAGCACCGTGGCGATGTCGCGCCGCAGCCGCAGGGTCGCGCCGCTGCAGGTGTAGACGGTGTAGCGGCCTGTGTTGGCGTCATAGTCGCCGAGCGCGGCGCGCGGCTCCATGGGCGATCCGGCGACGCGCGGGATCCAGGTCTTGAGCGAGACGACGTGCGTCGCGCGCGCAAACGCCGCCTCGGTCGCCGCGGCGTCTCCCACCCGCGCGTCGATGCAGACGTTGGACACGTGCTCGTCGCGCACGCGCGGCGCGCCCGGCCTCGCCGCTTCGACCGTGTCGGTGACGCACGGCAGCGGCTCGTAGTCGACGACGATGCGCTCGGCGGCGTCGCGCGCGGCCGCGACCGTCTCGGCGACGACGAGCGCGACCGGATCGCCGACGAACCGCACCTTGTCGGCCGGCAGCGGATAGTCCGGAACGTTGAACGGCTCGGTGCCGTCACTGTTGACGAGCGGAATCTCCGCCGGATGCAGCGAGAAGGTCTTGTTGGGGATCGGGTTGAGCCTGTCGGCGAGAAAATCGAAACCGGTCAGCACCGCGAGCACGCCCGGCATCGCACACGCCGGCGCCGTGTCGATCGCGCGGATGATCGCGTGCGCATGGGGCGAGCGCAGGACCGCCGCATAGGCCTGTCGCGGCAGGTTGATGTCGTCCGTGTAGGTGCCGCCGCCGGTGACGAGCCGCAGGTCCTCCTTGCGTCGGACCGGCTGGCCGATGCGGGTGCTGGTGGCGCTTGCGTCCATGCGTGTGTTCCGGGTCTCGCGGCTCCGGCTCTCAGATCTTGAACAGCCGAACCGCGTTGCCCCCGAGGACCGCCTCGGTTTCGCGTGCGTCGAACTTGCAGGCCTTGACGAACTGCACCGGCTGCGGCTCGCCGATCGCGAACGGCTCGTCGGTTCCCATCAGGATGCGGTCCGCGCCGGCGATCTCGCGCACGAAACGCAGCGTGATGGTGTCGTAGACGACCGAGTCGAAATACAGCCGCGCGAACCCCTCCGACGGATCGGCCCGGCCGGCCGGCGCCGTCTCGAAGCTGCGCCGCAATCGCCCGAGCACCATCGGCAGCGCCGCGCCGCCGTGCGAGAGCACCAGGTTCACGCCCGGATAGCGCGTGAGGTGGCCGGAATAGAGCAGTCGTGCGACCGCGATCGTCGTGTCGGTGACACGGCCGACCGCGCTGACGAGGCCGTGCGCCTTGAGGCGGTCGTCGCGCGCGCCGAACGTCGGATGAATGAACAAGGTCGCCTTGAGGGCCGAGGCTGCTTCCCAGAAGGGTTCGAGATCGGGGTCATCGAGGACCCCGCTCGCGCCCTTGGGCTGCGTGCCGATCATCGCGCCGCGAAACCCCTGCTTCAGCGCCTCTTCGAGCGCGCGCGCCGCATGCTTGCCGGACTGCATCGGCACCGTCGCGAGCGGCACGAAGAACGGAATTTTGGCGACCGCTTCCAGCATGTGGGCGTTGATGAACCGGTTCCACTCGAGCCCCTCGTCCGCCGGCAGGTCGTAGCCGAACGTATCGAGCCAGCCGCCGACCACCTGCTTGTCGATGCCGCGCTCGGCGAGCCACGCGCGCCGCCGTTCGACGTCGCTCATTCCGGCCGGTACCGGGCGCTTTGCGTCCTGACCCGCAAACGCCATGCGCACGGCGCCGTTCTCTATTGTGACCTGGACCGACGGAAATACGCGCTTGCGCGAGGTGAGTTCGTCCAGCATCGCGCTCGGCACGAAATGCGCATGCGCGTCGACCACAAGGCTGTTCTTCGCCATCCCGGCTCCTCTCGGCTCCATCCGTCCGGCGTGGCGATGCCTGCGGCGCCCGCGCGGACGGTGAAACCGCTAGGGGGTTTCAGACAGTCCAACAATTTCATTATGCGTAACGATGCGTGAGTTTTTCGCAATCACCGCGATCTCATCTGCATGGTAGAGGTCGTTGCGATGCCGTGGAATCGCGACGCGTTCCGGATTTCACACGGGATCGCATTCTTCTACGGCGAAGCGGTATCCACTTCGCCGAACAATGCTTCCGAGGATCGAATTCCAACAGGAACGGGGATGAACAGATGATCCTGAATGTCACGCGGGCGCTTGCCATCGCGGCGTTCGCGGCCGCGCCGATGGGCGCGTCGGCCGCCGAATATCCGACCCGTTCGATCCAGGTGATCGTGCCCTATGCGGCGGGCGGGCCGAGCGACACCGGGGCGCGCCTCGTCGCCGAGCCCCTGAGCCGCGTACTCGGGCAGCGCGTCGTGATCGAAAATCACGGCGGCGGCGGCGGCCTCAACGCCACCGAAGTCTACACGCATGGCGTCGCGGACGGATATTCCATCCTGCTCGGGGCAATCGGACCGCTCGCCATCATCCCGGCCGCGAAGAAGGTGTCCTACGACCCGATCAACGACTTCGTCCCGCTCGGCACCGTCTGGCGCTCGGCGCTCACGCTCGCGGTGCGGCCCGACCTTGGCGTCAGGACGGTCGGCGAGTTCGTCGCCTACGCGAAAGCGCATCCCGGCAAGGTGACGATTGGATCGGCCGGTGTCGGCTCGATCACGCACCTCGCCATGGAGCTCCTGAAGCACGAGGCCGGCATCGACATCATTCACGTGCCGTTCCGCAGCACCAGCGGCAGCCTGCCGGCGCTGATGGGCGGCCAGATCGATGCACTGTTCGGGGACACGCCGAGCATTGCGCCGCAGATCAGGGCCGGCAAGATCGTCGCGCTGGCGGTCGCCGCTTCCAAGCGCGAAGCGGCCTTGCCCGACGTGCCGACCATGGCCGAGGCCGGCCTTCCGAAGGTCGAGGCCGGAAGCTGGTTCGGCTTCGTGGTGTCTGCGAAAACCCCGCCCGCCATCGTCAAACGCCTGCAGGAGGCGCTGATGACGGCGCAGCAGGATCCGGTCTACCAGGCGACGCTCGCCAAGCACGGCAGCAGCGCCGGCGATCCCGGCCCCGAGGCGTTCGGCAAGCTCATCCGCGAAGACTCGGCGAAATGGCGGGAGGTCATCCGCGAAGCCGGGATCAAGTTCGACTGACCCCCGGTTCCGGGACGCAGGCCGCGGCGCCGGAGGCTACGGAGCGACACCCAGTTCCCTGAACTCGGCGGCGGCTTCCTTCATGGCGTGATTGCCGGCCGGCGCGCCGCAATAGACGGCAGCCTGCAGGATGATCTCCTTGATGTCATCCTTGCTGAAGCCGTTCGCGAGCGCCGCGCGGACGTGCAGGCGAAACTCGTCCCACTGGCACAGCGCGATCATCATCGACAACACCATGTAGCGCCGCGTCCGCTCGTCGATGCCCGGCCGTGTCCAGATCGTCCCCCAGACGTTGCGGGTGATCATTTCCTGGAAATCGGTGTTGAAGTCGTTGCGGGCCTTCAGCGTCTGGTCGACCCAGGCATCGCCGAGGATCTTCCGCCTCACCGCCATCCCCTTCTCGTATCGTTCGTCGGCGCTCACTGTCCGTCCTCCACTGACGAGAAATCTGTGCGCCTGACATAGCGCATTCCACCTCCGCCGCCCTGTTCGAAAACGGCATCACGGATTGCGCGTGCGGCAATCGCCGCCGCGGCCGGATCAGGCGGCAAGACCCTGCGGAACGCGGGCGAGGACCGGTTTGAGCTGCTGCTGCAGCCAGGAGAGGAACTGCCGCACCTTCTGGGTCGGGCCGGAGTCTCCGCGCCAGACGGCGTAATACGAGCCCTGCCTCACGCACGGCCCGAGCAGCGTCACGAGCGCATGTTCGGAAAACTGCGGCAGCAGGAGCGGCAATTGGCCGATCACCACGCCGAGGCCGTCGGCGGCGGCCTGGAAGGCGAGCATTGAATTAGGGAACTCGATGACTTCCGACTCGTTCAGCGGAAAATCCGGTCGGCCGGCCGCCTTCAACCAATCGCCCCAATCCTCCCGCCGGTTCTTCGAGATCAACAGGCGCACGCCGAGCAGGTCGTCGATCTTCCTGATCGGGGGCCGCCCCTCCAGGAAGCGCGGGCTGCACATCGGCTGCACCCAATTGGCGAACAGCGCGCGCGATCCGACGCCGCTCCATCGTCCGCCCCCGACCTGGATCGAGATGTCGACGTCCTCGCGCAGGAAATCGACCGGTCCGAAACCCGTGATGATGCGGACGTTGATCTGCGGATACTTGGCGCGGAAGTCCGACAGGCGCGGGATCAGGAATCGCACCGCGAAGGTGGACGGGACACGCACGTTGATCGGAATCGTGTCATGCGCGCGCTTGACCCGCTCCGTCGCCGCCGTGATGGCCGCGAAGGCCGGAGAAATCTTGTTGTAGTATTCCCGGCCGACGTCGGTGAGCACGTTGCCGCCGCGCGCGCGGTGGAACAGCCGCACGTCGAGATAGCTCTCGAGCGCGGTGATCTGCCGGCTCACCGCGGAGGGCGAGACCCTGAGCAGTTCGGCGGCCTTGGTGAAACTGCCGACCCGGCTCGCGACCTCGAAGAAGTGCAGCGGGTTGAGGGGCGGAACGGAGCGGGACACGGCCGAGTCCTGTGAGAAAAACTCACAAAAGGTTACTCATTACGTATTTGCCTGTCCAACACAAAGCGCGCGATGCCTTGCCGCGGGCGCACGCTTTCGTGGCCCCGCAACGCGAGTGTGGCAGCCGATGACGGGAGCGACGCAACACGACCTTCTGGAGAGGCTCGAGCGCCTTCCCGACCTGGTCAACAACGACGTTGTCCTTCTCCGGCGCGGACGCCACGCCAACGCGGACATCCTGCTCGAGATCGGCGCGACACCCTGCCATGTCAGCGTGCGCGACGGCCGCATCGCCGGCCTGCAACGGGGACCGGCGCTGATGCGCTCGTGGGCGTTCGCTATCCGCGGCAGCGAGGCGGCTTGGGAGAAATTCTGGCAGGCGATCCCGCCGCCGCGCTTCCATGACATTTTCGCACTGGCCAAATTCGGCGAATTCCGCATCGAGGGGGACTTCCGCCCGCTCATGACGCATCTGCTCTATTTCAAGGGACTGCTCGCCGCCCCCCGGCAGCCCGACCGGACCGCGCGCACATGAGCGTCACGTTCGATCCCATCGTCGGCCGCTACGTCCATCTCACGCTCGGCGGCCGCCCGCACCGGGTCTATTTCGAAGAGGCCGGCCGGGGCATTCCGTTGCTGTGCCTGCACACGGCGGCCTCCGACACCCGGCAGTATCGCCACCTGATGACCGACGCGGCGGTCACGGACCACTTCCGCGTCATCTCCTTCGACATGCCGTGGCACGGAAAATCCACGCCTCCGGACGGCTGGGAGCAGGACGAATACCGGCTGACGACCGACGCCTATGTGGAAATGATCCGCACCTTTCGCGACGCGCTCCGGCTGGAGCGCCCGGTCGTGCTCGGCTGCTCGATCGGCGGACGCATCATCTTCACCCTCGCCGGACGGCACGGCGCCGAGTTCCGCGCCCTGATCGGGATCGCGGCGGCCGCGGCGCAGACCGCCTGGTACGACAGCTCCTGGCTCCACCGGCCCGACGTGCACGGCGGCGAGGTCTGCGCCGGGATCGTTTCGGGCCTCATGGCGCCGCAAAGCCCGGACGCCACGCGCTGGGAGACGCTGTGGCCGTACATGCAGAGCGGCCCCGGCGTGTTCAGGGGCGACATCCATTTCTACGGCAACGACCCCGACTTGCGCGAGCGGCTCGCGGCGATCGATACGAACGCCTGCCCGGTCTATCTGATGGCCGGCGAATACGACTTTTCGTGCACTCTCGAGGATGCGCGACGCACGCACCAGGCGATCGCCGGGTCGCGGTTCATCGTCCTCGACCAGCTTGGGCATTTCCCGATGAGCGAAAACCCCGCGCAGTTCCGCCGCTACATTCTGCCGGTCCTGGAGGAGATTCGGGCGAGCCGGAACACGACGGTCGGAATCGATGCCTCTCGTGCAAAAATCTCATCAGGTGGTTCGTAATTGTTCATTGCGGCGAGGCACGACGGTTCGATAGTTTCCAACGAAGAGCGCCAAAAAATTGCATGGGGAGGAGGACTTGAGCCGAGCCATCCTGAGCGCCGCCGTCCTGGGCGCAATGCTATGCCTCTCGCAGGCTGCGCACGCAGCCGAGGATTGGCCCAGCAAATCGATCAAGATGATCGTTCCGCTCCCGGCCGGCTCGGCCGCCGACACGATCGCGCGTCTTGTCTCGGAAGAACTGTCGAACCAGCTCCATCAACCCGTCATCGTGATCAACCGGCCGGGCGCGAGCGGCGAGATCGGCACCAACGAGCTCGTCAGCGCCGAGCCTGACGGCTACACCTTCGGGGTCGCGACGAGCACCACCCTCGTCACCGCGCCCTTGCTCGACAAGCGCGTGAAGTACGATCCGCTCAAGGACGTCGCGACGGTCGCACTCATCGGCACCTCGCCCTACGTGTTCGTGGTGCATCCGAAGGTGCCGGCGCACGATCTGAAGCAGTTCATCGCGCTCGCCAAGCAGAAGCCCGGCGGCATCTCCTACTCCTCGGTCGGCGAAGCCAGTCTCGCCCACCTGGCCGCATCGCTGTTCTCCGGCATGTCCGGCATCCAGCTGACCGAGGTGCCGTACAAGAGCTCGACACAGGCCGTGCTCGACCTCCTGGCGGGCCGCATCGATTCCCAGTTCGGAATTCTCACGACGACGCACCAGTACATCAAGGACGGGAAGCTGCGCGCCCTCGGCATCACATCGAAACAGAGACTGCCGCGCTTTCCCGACCTGCCCACGATCGACGAATCCGGACTTCCGGGATTCGAAGCATCCCTGTGGCTCGGCGTGATCGCGCCAGCGAAGACCCCGAAGCCCATCGTCGACAAGGTGAATGCGATGGTGAACGCGATGCTGGCGCGCGACAGGACGAAGGAGGTGCTTTTCAACCAGGCGATCTTCTCCGATCCGCTGACGCCGGCGCAAATGACCAAGATGCTCGAGGAGGACCTGCGAAAATGGAAGGAGGTCTCGCAGAAGGAGAAGCTGCTGAAATGACAGCTGCGACCTGTCTCCCGATCGAATCCGTCCTCCTGTCCCAGGGCTCTGACGTTGCAGCACGCTGACATCCCGGCGACACTCGACGGCGGCGCCATCATCGCGGCGATGCTCAAGGCTTCGCTCGACATCGTGGTCGCCGTACCGGACATCACCACCAGCCGGGGATTGCTCTGGCCGCTGTCGCGGCGGCCGGACATCCGGCTCGTCCGGGTGTGCAAGGAGGACGAAGGCGTCTCCATCTGTTCGGCGCTTGCTCTCTGCAATCGGCGGTCCGTGCTGCTGATGCAGCAGACGGGACTGTTCGATTCGCTCAATGCGGTCCGCGGCATCGCGGTCGAGTACGGCCAGCCCGTGTGCATGTTCGTCGGCCTGCTCGGGAAGGAACCGGGCGTCCCTCCGACGCTCAACAAGAAATATTCCGTCCGGATCGTCGAGCCGGTTCTGAAGGCGATGGAGGTCGACTACCTCTGCATCGAGGAAGACCAGGATATCGACAGCATCCCGGACGCGGTCGATCGCGCGTACGCGCAGTCCAGGCCGCTCGTCGTGCTGTTCGGAAGGAGAGTCCGGCCGTGATGGTGCGCACCGAATGTCTCCGGGAGATTGCCAGACTTCGCGGCGACGCCCTGGTGGTGGCGGTCTACTCGTCGGCGTTCGAGTGGCTCGAGATTTCGCCGCACCCGCTCAACTTCCTGGCCGTCGGCGCGATGGGGCAGGCCTCCTCCAGCGCGCTCGGCTTCGCGCTTGCGCTTCCGAAGCGGAAGATCATGGTGCTCGACGGCGACGGCAGTCTGCTGATGAATCTCGGCAGCCTGGTGACGATCGCGGGTGTCGCGCCGCAGAATCTGGTGCATTTCGTCTGCCAGAACGGCTGTTACGAGGCGAACGGCGAGCACCCGATCCCCGGGCAGGACAAGGTCTCGTTCGCCGGTCTGGCGCGGGCGGCCGGGTATCCCACCGTGACGGAATTTTCCGACATCGACACGTTGCGCGCCGGGCTGCCCGTGTTCCTGCAGGCGCCGGGACCGGCGTTCGCCACCTTGTTCGTGCGGCCCGGTGAAAAGCCCCGGCTCGACTATTCGCTGGTGCACGGGGCGGCGGCGCGCCAGAAATTCCGCGCCGGCCTCGCCGAGGTCCTCGAAGGGCGGGCCTGACGTGGCCCGCATTCAACCCGCCGCCCAGCCCGAGAGCCCGCCATGACCTCGCAGCCGCAACGCACCGTCAGTCTCGACCTGCAGACGCATCTTGCCGAGCTCGAACGGCGCGGCCTGCTGGTGCGGGTCGACGAGCCGATCGACAAGGATACCGAGCTGCATCCGCTGGTCCGCTGCCAGTTCGTCGGTGGCCTTCCGGAGCGCGAGCGGCGCGCGTTTCTCTTCACCAACGTCGTGGACTGCACCGGCAGACGCTATGGCATGCCGGTGGTCGTCGGCGCGCTCGCCGCCTCGCCCGACATCTATGCGGTCGGCATGGGCTGTTCGGCGGACCGCATCCGCTCGGCCTGGGCCCAGGCCATCGCCAATCCGGTCCCGCCGACCATCGTCGAGCGAGGGAGCTGCCAGGACGTGGTCATCACCGGCGACGACCTGAAGCAGCCCGGCGGCGGCCTGGCGCGCCTGCCGGTGCCCGTTTCGACGCCCGGCTTCGACGCCGCGCCGACGCTCACCGCGACCCTTTGCATCACCAAGGACCCGGAGAACGGCATCGCCAACATGTCGACCAACCGGGCCGCGCTCAAGAGCACCAACCGGCTCGGGGTGCGCATGTCCTCGCGCATCGGCGGTTCCGGCGGCTATCGGCATTGGCTGAAGTACCAGAAGCTGAACCGGCCGATGCCGTGCGCGATCGTGGTCGGTGCGGCGCCGGTCGTCGCCTACACGGGGCCACAGCGGCTGCCGGTCGATTTCGACGAGATGACGGTGGCAGGCGCCCTCGCCGGCCAGCCCATCAAGGTGGTGCGCGCCAAGACCGTCGATCTGCTCGTGCCGGCCGACGCGGAGATCGTCATCGAGGGCCTCATCAGCACCGAGTTGCTGGAGCCGGAAGGCCCGTTCGGCGAGAGCACCGGCTACGTCGCGCTCGAGGACTACAACCTGTCGATGGAGGTCACGGCGATCACCCATCGCCGGTCGCCGGTCTTCGCCTCGATCATCAGCCAGGTGACCCCGAGCGAATCGAGCGTCATGCGCAAGGTCGCGCTCGAGCCGCTGTTCCTCACCCATCTGCGCGATCATCTTGGCGTGCGCGGGATCAAGCAGGTCTCGATGCACGAGATCCTGAGCAATCTGCGTCCCCTGATCTTTCTGCAGTTCGCCGCCGGAACGCCGAGAACAGAAGTGTGGCGAGGCCTGCAGGGAGCCGCCTCGCGGATCGCCGACTGCGGCAAGATCGTCATCGCGGTGAGCGAAGACGTCGATCCGTCGAATCCGAACGCGGTGTTCTGGTCGATGGCGTACCGTTCGAATCCGGTCGAGGACGTGCTGGTGACGCCCTTCCGTTCGCCCGGTCACGGCCCGAGCTCCGACCGCGCGCCGGGTATCGAGCCGGACCCGCGCACGGCGAATTCCACGCTGCTGATCGACGCGACCCTCAAGCACGCCATGCCGCCGATCGCACTGCCGGCGCGGCCCTACATGGAGCGGGCGCGCGAACTTTGGAACCGTCTCAAGCTGCCACCGGTCAATTTCCAGGCGCCGTGGCATGGCTATCTGCTGGGCGACTGGAGCGAGCGCTGGGAGGAGTTCGCGCAGAACGCGACGCGAGCGAAATGGGAAGAAAACGGCACGAACACGTTCGCGCGCCGGCGCGGCGGGCTCAAGCCGGAGACCTCGGTGCGCTCGGTCGAATCCTGAACAAGACGCAAGGGCGATGCGTTCAATCCGGCCGGCTGCCACTCTCGAACCGCGAGCCTGGCGAACGGAACACCGCGCCGGGATTGTCGCACCGACGCGGTATCCGGAGTTCCTTCGCTAGGCGATCAGCGCGATCACCCCAATGATCGGTCCGACCGCCCCGATGGCGCGCAGAACGTCGTCGACGATCGGGGTGATGTCGAGGTTCACGGCCGCCTGCCATTGGTAGTTGTAGCCGGCCGACAGCTCGGCCCAAGCGGTCTGAATGGCCGGATTCGAGCCGTTGTCTCCCCAATCGAAGTCTCGTGATCCCGGTTCGAACGTGCCGTGAACCCGGCCTTCCTTGGCCAGTGTGAAGGTGGTGCCGCGCGAGCCGCGGATCGCGACCGCGAAGGTCACATTGTAGCTGGTGGCGCCGGAATCGTGGAAATGTCCGGAGAACGAGAAGGCGCCGTTCGGGAACAGGTCCACATGAGCCCGGCCGCCGACCGGAACGCCGTTGTCGAACACGATCGGGCCGGTATCGATCGTGATGCGATCGAGCATGCGCGGCTGCGGTGGCGCCGGGGGCGTGTCGAGAACGTCGCGCAGGATCGCCACAATGTTGTTACGTTGCTCGACGAATTTCGGAGATTCAGCGACATTCAGTTTCGAGGTCGACGGCGCGCCGGGGACGATCACGTGTCGGGCGCCGCTGACGACCTGGGCGGCTTGCGCGGCATTTTGCAGATCCAGCAGATGATGGCGCAGCATCTCCGACTGCTTCGATTTGGTGAGCATGAGGAAATCCTCCCTGATGGGCGTAGCCGAAGTCAGACCCCCCTGCATCAGGAAGATTGCCCGGCCGAGCCGCCCCGTCGTCCACCGTTCGGAGGATCGATTGGCCGAATTTTCGAAAGGCCGGGATCGTGCTGGCCTTGACCGTGCGAAGGCTCCGTCCGATCGCACACCGACCCCGGACTGGGGCGCTTCCAGAAATCGCGCGGTGCAATCGTGAGATACGGACAGTGAGCGGTCGAGTTCCGCTGTCAGAGCACGATCCGCAAAAGTGGGATCCGACTGGGGGCGCCGCGCTCGCAGTCTACGGCGTGGCGGACGATCTCATCGGCGAACCGGTTCCACCTTGCCGGACGCTAAGGAGAGACGAGCCATTCGGCCGTGGCCACGCGAAATTGAGCGTCCGCTTCGGCTCTGAGGGCCACCTGAAAATGCGCGATGACCGCCAAGAATGCGATCAAGGCGAGGGTCGAACCGAATTGCGACATGGACATGCACTCCTGGTCGCAAGCTTGTCGTCGTCGCATCCCAAGGTTCACCCCGACTCCGTCGGGCCCGCCCCGGAGCGATCGCTCACTCTTGACATGCATCGTCCGTACCAGTGCGTGAGCACCGTCACATTGAGCTTGCTCAACCGCCACTGCGAGAATCGAAAATGTCGGCCGCGAGAGACGGCCGGACCCGTGGCCGTTCGAGGTTGCCTGTGATGGTCTTTCGATCCGCGGAGCAGAACGCCATCATGCCCGTTGCGCGGCGGCATTCGAACAACCACGGCGTGCGTGTGATTTCCCGTCGCGCCGCCCAACCGCCAATCCTTCGAAATGACGCTGACAAGCTTCAGCGGACCTCGACGCGAGGTTTCTCCGCAGCCGTCACCCGCGCCCTGACGATCGCGGAATTTCTCGGACAGAGCCTTTTTCGGCGAAGCGGTCACCGGGTCGTCGCGGACGTTGCGACATAGGATCGCGAGCGCGTCCCGGATGCAGCAAACCGGAACGTGCGCTCGTCGAACGGTTCGCTCACGCGGCGCCGGTCAGGAGTCGAGCCTTGCGCGGACGAGCTCGCCGTCGCCGGCGCGAAACAGAGCCTTCACGGCGCCCCCGCTCTGCCGGTCGATGAGATGGGCCTCGAAACATCCCTTCTCGATTTCCAGGGCGCGGACTTCGTAGCCGAGGCCTTCCAGCTTCTGCCGCATCGTCTCGAACGACAGAATCTCCTGCCCGTGCGCCCGAGAACAGTCCGGCGCCTTCTCGCTCGCAAACGCCGGTCCCGCGATCGCCATCGTGGCCATGAGCGCCACCCATGCCGAGATCTTGCGCATCTTGCACTCCCTGTCGTGACGGTTGAGCCATGCTCTGCGCCGCATCGTCTAGCAGGGAGCCGCCGTCGAACGGCTGAGCGCCGATGTCAGCGAATTGTCAGCGAGCAACATGGCCTTGAGGCCGCCGAGATCCGACCCGGAGAGTTCGAGGCGCCAGCCGTAGGCCTCGAGCACGTCCTGCACGATCGCCAGTCCCAGTCCGGCCGCTCCGCTGCGTTCGTCGAGGCGCGTGCCCCGTTCGAGAACCCGCGGGCGCGCGGCCGGGGCAATGCCAGGCCCGTCGTCCTCGATGGTGATCGCCGGTCGTCCGTCCGCAAAAGCCGCGGCGATGCGCACGCGCGACGTCGCGTGCCGCGCGGCATTGTCGAGAAGATTTCCCAAGACCTCGGCGAGATCGGTGCGATCGATGGGAACCGACAGGTTTGCGACAATGTCGGTCTCGAAGCGCACGCGCTTGCCAGCAGGCGTTCGCGACAGGGTCGTGATCAGCGAGCCGACGAGCGGCGACAGCGTCGTGCCGGCCGCCCTCGCCTGACCTGCCGCGCCACGCGCGCGCGCCCGCGCCAGCTCGCGATCGACGCGGCGGCTCATGGCCTCGCCCACGACCTCGATGTCACGGGCGATCGCGTGTTCGCCTCGCTCGCGCAGCCGCCCGGCATCAGCCGCGAGCGCCGCGAGCGGGGTCTTGAGGCCGTGTGCCAGATCCGCGGCCCGGGTCCGCGAGCGCTCGACTTCGCGCTCCCGTGCCTCGAGCAACGCGTTCATCTCCTCGACCAGGGGGACAAGTTCGGCCGGCGCCGCCGTGGACAGGCGATCGCTGCGCCCGGACCTGACCTCGCCCAATCCGCGGCGCAGCGCCTCGAGCGGCCGCAACCCGAGGCCGACCTGCACCGCCGTGGCGGCGGCGAGCACAATGCCGAGCACGCCGAGAGCATACGCCAGATCCCTGGCAAAGGCGGCGGTCGCTGCCGAAACGCGCGCGAGATCGGTGGCGACCGCGACACGCACGGCTGCGCGCCGCTCGCCGAGCGTCAGGCTGACCCGTCGCTCAGCGATCAGGACGCGCGCGTCCGCCGGCCCCCGCGCGACGTGGCGGTGCACCTCCGCGGCAGAGAGCTCGTCATCCGGGAGCCGGAGGGTGGTGTCCCACAGCGAGCGCGAGCGCAGCAGGTCTCCCCGGTCGTCGCTCACCTGCCAGTAGAGTCCGGACAAGGGATCGGAAAACCGCGGATCGACCGGCGGGCGCGCGACGACGAGCTTGCCGTCAGCCCCGACATCGATGCCGGCGATCAACTGCCTGAGGTGCACGTCCAGATCGCCGGCGACCGTGCGGGATACGTGACGCTCGAACAGCACGGTCAATCCGACCCCGGCGATCGTCAAGGCGACCAGCAGCGCGACGATGCCGCCGACCACGAGCCGCAGCCGCAGCGAGCAGTTCATCCGGGCGGCTCCGCGACGATGTAGCCGAAGCCGCGCCGGGTCTCGATCAGGTTCGCGCCGAGCTTCTTGCGGACGCGGCCGACGAGCACCTCGAGGGCATTGGAATCGTGCGCCTCGTCGTGGCCATAGACGTTTTCGTCGAGCTCGTGCTGCGAGACGACGCGCCCCTGGTGGAGCAAAAGGTAGGAGACGAGCCGGTATTCGAGCGGCGAGAGCGGAACCGGCACGCCGCGCACGGTGACCCGCATCTGGCGCACGTCGAGCGTCACGTCGCCGACGGTCAGGACCGAGGAGGCGTGGCCGGCCGAACGACGCACGATCGAGCGCAGCCACGCGAGCAATTCCTCCATGCGAAACGGCTTCGGCAGATAGTCGTCGGCCCCGGCGTCGATGCCGTCGACGCGCTCGGCCCAGCTTCCGCGCGCCGTGAGGATCAGCACCGGCATGTTGCGGCCGTTGGCGCGCCAGCGCTTGAGCACCGACAGGCCATCCATCTGCGGCAAACCAAGATCGAGGACGACGGCGCCGTAGTCCTCGGTATCGCCGCGGAACCACGCCTCCTCTCCGTCGCGGACGACGTCGACGGTATAGCCCGCCGCCTGCAAGGCGCGTTCGACATCCGAGGCGATCCGCCGGTCGTCTTCGACCAGAAGCACGCGCATGGTGCTACTTCTCCCGGATCCGCGCGATCTCGCCGGTGCGCGCGTCGACATGCGCCTCGAACAGGCGCCCCTGAGAATCGATGACGCGGAACTCGTAGAGCCAGACGCCGTTCTTGTGCTCGACCTCGACTCCGGCGATCTCGCCCGGGAGCTTCTCGCGAACGGCTCGCAGAATGTCCGCCAGCGGGCGAATTTCGCCGGCTTCCACGGCGCGGCGGACGTCGTTGTGGTGCTCCGCCCATGCGGGCATGCCCAAGCCGGCGAACGTCATCGCCAGCCCAAGAACCATCGCGCGCGCGTGCCACATCCAAGGAAGGCCCTTCAGGGCCGCCATCATGGCGCAAGCGGGCTGACGGAAGGCTGACATAGATCAACAGGATGCCGTCACGACCCGGATCGCATGGTGCCGCCGTCGCCGCAACGGTGCGGCGCTTCACAGCAAGGAGGATCTCGTGCGCAAGACGACGTTCGTTGCCGCCCTTGCGGCGGCCGTCATTGGAACCACCACCCTGGCGATGGCGGGCAGCCTCGGCCGGCCCTGCACGTCGGCGCCGGAAAGCCGTTGGCTGACCATCGACGCCTTGCAGGGGAAGATCGAGGCGCTCGGCTACAAGGTCCAGAAGGCCAAGCTGAAGAACGCCTGCGGCGAAATCTACGCGCTCGACAAGGCCGGCGGACGGGTCGAACTGTTCGTCGACCCGACGAATGGCGAGATCGTCGGACGGCTGTAACGTCCATGAGCGCGGTCAACGAAACGATCGAAGCCGGCGGCGCGACGCCGCCGGCGACGGTCAAGGTCTGGGACCTCGGGGTTCGGGTCTTTCACTGGTCGCTCGTGTCGCTGTTCGTGCTCGCCTACATGACGGGCGACGAAGTGGAGCGGGTCCATATCCTGGCCGGCTACGCCATCGCAGCGTTGCTCGCGTTTCGCCTCGTGTGGGGATTCGTCGGGCCGCGGCACGCACGCTTTGGCGATTTCGTCCGCTCGCCGGCGGTCGTTCTCACGTACCTGCAGGACATGCTCGCGCGTAGGGCCAGGCGATTCATCGGTCACAACCCGGCCGGCGGAGCGATGGTCGTGGCGCTTCTGACCGCGCTGGCCCTGACCTGCGTGACCGGCTTCATGATGACGACGGACGCCTACTGGGGCGCAAAATGGGTCGAGGGCGTGCACGAGGCCTCGGCCAACCTGACGGTCGGCCTCGTCGCCTTCCACGTGCCGGGCGTGCTGCTCGCGAGCTTCACGCATCGCGAGAACCTGGTGACGGCGATGGTCACCGGCCGCAAGCGGGCGCAGTAGAGCCGGCGAGTGCGTCGACAGCGGCGAGACATCGCTGCGCGAAACGGCGCCGGATGGCGACGGGCGCGGACGCCAACGGCTCCGCGCCCGCTGCCGATCATTTCACCACGAGGTCGAGCTGGAGCGCCTCGTTGAAGTTGACGGCCGAGTGCTGAATGCCGTTGCCGGCCGACTGGCCGTCGCCGCTGACCGCGTAGAGCCGATCGCCGATCACGCCGCTTGCGAGGCCGTGACGCGGATGCGGCATCGACGGCAGGATCTGCCAGCGGTTGACCGACGGGTCATACATCTCGACCGCGCGGAAGGCCGCGAGCTCGCGCCGGTCCTGGAACTCGCCGCCCGGCACGATGATCTTGCCGTTGTAGACGCTGGCCCCGATTGCGCTGCGCCGCGTCGGCATCTTGTCGCGCACGACCCACATGTCGGTCGCCGGATCGTACATCTCCACGAGATCGATGTTGTTGCTGCCGTTCGAGATGAAAGCCGAGCCGATGCGTCCGCCGATGGCGTAGATCTTGTCGCCGACGGACGCGACCGCGTGGTGGTTGCGCGCGACCAGCATCGGCCGGCGCTCGCGCCACGAGTTGGTCGCCGGATCGTATTCCTCGACCGTCGCCACGACGTTCATCGGCCGCGCCGGATGAATGCCGACCTGGTCGGTGCCCGGCAGCGTATTCGCGCCGCCGACGACGTAGATCTTTCCGTTTGCAACCGCGGCGGCGGCCGCGCCACGCTTCGTCGGCATGGGGGCGAGCGCCTTCCAGGAATCGGCCGCGGGGTCGTATTCCCAGGCGTTGTTGATCGGGACCCATGCGGGCGGGCCCGATTCCGGCAGGACAAATCCGCCGAAGGCGTAGATCTTGCCATTGAGCGAGGCGAAGGCGACGTGGTGCGACGGCAGCGCCATCGGTTTCTTCTGCGTCCAGGCGTTCGCGGCCGGGTCGTATTCGTAGACCATGGCGAGCGGCTTCCAGCCCGGTCCGAGGCCGCAGAACACGTAGAACTTGCCGTTGGCCGTGGCCCCGAGCACCTCTTCGGCGCCTTGTGGGAAGGGCGCCAGGGTGACCCACGGATTGGCCGCGGTCGGCGCCTTGGGGGCTGGCGCCTGCGCCGATGCCGGTCCGACCGAAGTCGCCACCAAGGCCAGCGCTGCGGCGCCAAGCAGTCCACGCGTGATCCGTTCCGAGATTCGCATGCGTCCCTCCCTCGCACTCTTGTTGTAAACCCGAGCCTCGCCCGGGTGGACGACGGGCGCCCTATCTGGCTCTATGCCGTTTTCACGTCGTTCTCAACGGCTGGCCCGCACCGCCGCCTGGCGAGATGTCGGGAGATCGGGTCGAACGCTCGCTTCCCCGGGGTGCCTGCGCCCTCGGCGCGCCCGAGCCTCCGCCATTCCCGGATGACGCCCCGGCGCGCCTCCTTCGCGCGGCTGCCGGCGCGCGCACCGCGACGCGACCGTAATGCCCTGAGATATCAGCGAGTTATGCGAACTACCTCATCGCGGTGCGAACGCACCATCGTTCCATCGGGAGGCACAGGGCATGGCACCCGGCCACATAAGCAGTTTTTTACAATTCTCGCTTATTGATGGCAGTATACGCAGGTTTCTGTCGAGCAGTCGCGGTGCGGTCCGAAGAAACTTTCCTCTAGTTTGCTCTCCGGCGAGTTCGAATGATTTCACGTGCCTCGGTCATCGACGAGCTCGAACACGCAATTGAGGATGCGTCGAGCGGCAGAAACGCGGAGATCGCGCGGCGCGTGACGGATCTTTTCGTCACCGGCGCCGAACAGTTCACCGACGAGCACGTCAGCGTTTTTGCCGAGATCATGGAGCGCCTGATCGACAAGATCGAGACGCGCACCCTGATCGAACTCGGAGAGCGCCTGTCCGCGGTCCGCAACGCGCCGGCCACCGTCGTGCGGCGGCTGGCGAGCAACGACGAGGTCGCGGTCGCCGCGCCCGTGCTGTCGCGCTCAGAGCAGCTCTCCGACACCGACCTGGTCGAACTCGCCGAGACAAAGAGCCAGGCGCACCTGCTGGCGATTTCCAGCCGCAGGCAGCTCGCCGAAGCGGTCACCGACGTGCTGGTGCGCCGCGGCGTCGACGAGGTTGTTCACCGGGTGACGGCGAACACCGGAGCGAAGTTCTCGGAATCGGGATTCGGCATGCTGGTCGACCGGGCCGAATCCGACGGCGCGCTCGCCGAAAAGGTCGTGCAGCGTCCTGATGTCCCCCCTCATCTGCTCTGCAAGATGGTCGTCGATGCGACCGAGGCGGTGCGCCGGCGCTTGCTGACGGCCGTCCATCCCGCGCTGCGCGCCGACATCCAGAAGGTGATCGACGAGGTGTCGGGCCGCGTCGCCGAGGAGGTCTCGGAGCGGCCGGATTACGCCAATGCCACGCGGCAGGTGCTGCTGCAGCATCCCGACGGACGGGTCACGGAAGAGCACGTTCACGGCTTCGCCGTGGCCAAGAAGATCGACGAGACGGTTGCCGCGCTGTCGCTGGCAAGCTCGATCCCCGCCGACGTCGTCGACCAGCTCATCAACGACACCCGCGCCGAGCCGGTGCTGATCATGAGCAAGGCGTTGGGCTACGGCTGGCCGACCGCCCGCGCCATCCTGCAGCTGCGCGGTTCGGCCCGGCTGTCGCCCGACGCGATGACGGAGGCGTGCGAGGAGTTCAACCGTGTGTCGCCGGCAACCGCCCAGCGGGTCCTGCAATACTGGCTGATCAAGCAGAATCCGCAGACCGATACGCCCTCCGCCTGACTCGGCCCGGCGGCGCGATTCCCCGTGACTTCTGCCAGCGATCGCGCTTGATCTCGGCTGGGATCGCCGCTACCTCCTGCCCGTTCCACCGCAGGTTCAGGACATGGATGAATTCCGCTCACCGAAGGTGAGCTTCGTTTCGCTCGGCTGCCCAAAGGCGCTCGTGGATTCCGAGCGCATCGTCACGCGCCTGCGCGCCGAAGGCTACGAACTCGCCCGGCGGCACGACGGCGCGGATGTCGTCATCGTCAACACCTGCGGGTTCCTCGACAGTGCCAAGGCGGAGTCGCTCGCCGCGATCCGCACCGCGCTCGCCGAGAACGGCAAGGTCGTGGTGACGGGCTGCATGGGAGCCGAGCCGGCGGAAATTACCTCCCGCTATCCGGATGTTCTGGCGGTGACCGGCCCGCAGCAATACGAGAGCGTGGTCGAGGCGGTGCACCGCACCGCGCCTGCCAGGCACAATCCGTTCCTCGATCTGGTCCCCCCGGAAGGCATCAAGCTCACGCCGCGCCACTACGCCTATCTGAAGATTTCCGAGGGCTGCAACAACCGCTGCACGTTCTGCATCATTCCGCGGCTGCGCGGCAACCTCGTCTCCCGGCCGGCGGCCGAGGTTCTGCGCGAGGCCGAGAAGCTCGTTGCGGCCGGCGTCAAGGAACTGCTCGTCATCTCGCAGGACACATCCGCCTACGGCGTCGACCTGAAATATGCCACCAGCACGTGGCGCGGCCGGGAGATGCGGGCGAAATTCGCCGATCTCGCACGCGCGCTCGGCGAGCTCGGCATCTGGGTTCGGCTCCACTACGTCTATCCCTATCCGCATGTCGAAGACGTCGTGCCGCTGATGGCGGACGGCAAGCTCCTGCCCTATCTCGACATCCCGTTCCAGCACGCCTCGCCCGACGTGCTCAGGCGCATGCGCCGGCCGGCCGCGCAGGAAAAGACGCTGGAACGTCTCGCCCGCTGGCGCGAGATCTGCCCCGACCTCACGGTCCGCTCGACCTTCATCGTCGGCTTTCCGGGCGAGACGGAGGAAGACTTCACGATGCTGCTCGACTGGCTGGGCGAAGCAAAGCTCGATCGCGTCGGCTGCTTCCGCTACGAGCCGGTGAGAGGCGCGGCGGCGAACGACATGGGCGATGCCGTGCCCGAGCCCGTCAAGGAGGAGCGCTGGCATCGCTTCATGCAGCGCCAGCAGGCGATCTCGGCCCAGCGCCTCAAGCGCAAGGTCGGCACGCGCCAGCAGGTCATCATCGACGAGGTCGGCCCCGACCTCGCCAAGGGCCGCACCAGGGGCGACGCGCCGGAGATCGACGGCGTCGTGCACGTCACGAGCCGGCGCCCCCTGCGGGTAGGCGAGATCGCCACGGTGAAGATCGAGCGGTCGGACGCTTACGACCTGCACGGGACCGTGGTGGGATTCTGAACGAAGAACGTCAGCCCAGTTCGCCCACGACGCGAACCACGGCGCGGGTGAGCACAGCAAGCTCGTCCACCGGAATGGTGAACGCCGGCGTCAGATAGACGATCGATCCGAACGGGCGCACGAACACGCCCTCGGCGACGAAGCGGCGGCGCAAAGCGTCGACATTTTCGATGCGGTTGAGTTCGACCACGCCGATCGCCCCCAAGACCCGCACATCCTTGACGTGCGGCATCGAGCGGCACGGGGCAAGTCCTTGCCTCAGCGTCTCCGAGACGGCCCTCACCTGGTCGAGACGCGGCTCGCGCGCGAACAGATCGAGCGACGCGTTGGCGGCCGCGCAGGCGAGCGCGTTCGCCATGTAGGTCGGTCCGTGCATCAGGGCGCGCGTCGGATCGTCCGACCAGAAAGCGTCAAAGACGCGGCGGCGCGCGATCGTGGCGGCGAGCGGCAGCGTGCCTCCGGTCAGCGCCTTGGAGAGCGTGATGATGTCGGGCGTGACGCCGGCGGCTTCGCACGCGAACATCGCGCCGGTGCGTCCGAACCCGGTGAAGATCTCGTCGAAGACGAGCAGGAGATCGTAGCGGTCGGCGGCCGCGCGCAGGCGCCGCAGCACCGCGGCATCGTGCATCAGCATGCCGCCCGCACCCTGCACCAGCGGTTCGACGATGACGCCGGCGATTTCGTCCGCGTGGCGTTCGAGGGCTTGCTCAAAGGCGGCCGTCGTACGCTCGTCGCGCGGCAGGTCTACGATGACGTGCTCGGGCAGGTAACCGCGAAACAGGCGGTGCATGCCCCCTTCCGGATCACACACCGCCATCGCCCCGGCGGTGTCGCCGTGATAGCCGCCCGTGAAGGCGAGAAAGCGCGTGCGGCCGCGCACGCCGCGGTTGATCCAGTATTGCACCGCCATCTTCATGGCGACCTCGACCGACACCGAGCCGGAATCGGAGAAGAACACGTGATCGAGGTCGCCGGGCAGCAGGGCGGCGAGCCGGCGCGCGAGCACCGCCGCCTGCTCGTGCATCAGCCCGCCGAACATGACGTGCGGCATCGTCCCGAGCTGGGCGGCAACCGCCGCGCGGATGTGCGGATGATTGTAGCCGTGGCAGGCAGTCCACCACGACGCAATGCCGTCGATGAGCTCGCGCCCGTCGGCGAGCACGATGCGGCTGCCGCGCGTGGTGGCGACGGCGAGCGGCGGCGAGGCGGTCTTCATCTGCGCGTACGGGAACCACAGGTGGGGCAGCCCCTGAGCGGACCAGGCGGGCCCGTCCCCTGCCCTGTGGCCGGGGCCTGACGGCGGTGTTGAAACCTGCACCATTGCGGCCGCACTTTCCTCTGTCGCCGCGGCATTTAGCATTGGAACGCGCTCGCGGTCACGCTACACCGTCGCCCCAAACGAGGAGCCGTTCGCCGGCCGATGCAATCGCTCGAGACCTTCGCCCGCGAGAAGCTCGCCGCCCTGGAGCGCGCGAGCCTGCGCCGCGCCCTGACCGAAACCGCGCCGGCCGAGGGCGCCTGGGTCGAGCGCAACGGCCGCCGGTTGCTGTCTTTCTCTTCCAACGACTACCTCAACCTCAGCCAGCATCCGGCGGTGAAGGCCGCGGCCGCCGCCGCGCTCGACCGCTACGGCGCCGGGGCCGGCGCCTCCCGGCTCGTGACCGGCAACCATCCGCTCTACGCCGAGCTCGAAGCCCGGCTGGCGGCCCTCAAGGGCACCGACGCGGCCTGCGTGTTCGGCTCGGGCTACCTCGCCAATACCGGGATCGTGCCGGCCCTCGCCGGGGCGGACGATCTCGTCCTGATCGACGAGCTCGCGCATGCCTGCCTGTGGGCCGGCGCGCGCCTGAGCCGCGCGAACGTCCTGTCCTTTCGCCACAACGACGTCGCGCACGCGCGCGCGCTGCTCGAGGAGCACCGTCCGAAGCACCGGCACGCGCTGCTCCTCACCGACGGCGTGTTCTCGATGGACGGCGATCTCGCGCCGCTGCCGCAGCTTTCGGCCCTCGCAGACAGGCATGACACGTGGCTGCTCGCGGACGACGCGCACGGCATCGGCGTCGTCGGCGGCGGGCGCGGCTCGAGCCATGCCTTCCCGCAGCCCGCCCGCGTGCCGTTGCAGATGGGCACCCTGTCGAAGGCGATTGGTGCCTATGGCGGCTACCTCTGCGCCTCGCAGGCCGTGATCGACCTGATGAAGAGCCGCGCGCGCACGCTGATCTATTCGACCGGGCTGCCGCCCGCCACCGTCGCCGCGGCGATCGCCGCGCTCAACATCATCACGGCCGATCCGGACTACGCGGCCAAGCCGCTCGCCAAGGCCAAGGCGTTCACGCGCCGCGCCAACCTCCCCGAAGCCCAGAGCCCGATCGTGCCGATCGTGATCGGCGAAAGCGAGGCGGCGCTTGCCGCCTCGCGGCTCCTGGAAACGGAAGGCTTCCTGGTGGTGGCGATCCGCCCGCCCACCGTGCCGGCCGGGACCGCACGGCTGCGGCTCGCCTTCACGGCCGAGCACCCGGACGATGAGATCGAGCGCCTCGCCCGGGTGATCGCGACGCGCGTTCTGGCACGTTGATCGATGGGGGCCGTCTTCATCACCGCTACCGGCACCGACGTCGGCAAGACGTTCGTCGCCTGCGGACTGATCCGCGCCCTGCGCCGCTCCGGCCGTGCCGTCGACGCGCTCAAGCCGGTCGTCTCCGGCTACGATCCCGCCCGCGCGCAGGACAGCGACCCCGGCCGCCTCCTTGCCGCCCTCGGCCGTCCGGTGACCGATGCCGAGGTCGCCCGGCTATCGCCCTGGCGGTTCGCCGCGCCGCTGTCGCCCGATCTTGCGGCGCGGCGCGAAGACCGCACCATCAATGTCGCGGCCGTGAGCGAATTCTGCCGCCGCGCAATTGCCGCCGGCGGCGGCACGCTCCTCATCGAGGGCGTCGGCGGCGTCATGGTCCCGCTCGACGCGCGCCACACCGTTCTGGACTGGATGGCCGATTTGTCGCTGCCCGTCATCGTCGTGGCAGGCAGCTATCTCGGTACGATCAGCCACACCTTGAGCGCGCTCGACGTCATCGAGCGCCGCGGCCTGAAGGTTCTCGCGCTCGTGGTCAGCAAGACGGCGGGCGCGACGGTCACGCTTGAAGACACCGTCGCAAGCCTCGGGCAGTTCACCGGACCGGCAGAGATCGTCCCGCTGCCGCGGCTCGCCGCCGGCTCGCATGATCACCCGGCGTTCGCGCGCCTCGCGCAGCGATTGTGAGTTCCGGCGCGGTAGGCGAGCAGACGCCTGCGGCTCGTGCGGCGGCCTGCGGCGTCCGCCCGCTCTCGATCTGTCGCGCAATTCGCTCTCGACCACGCGGCGTCAGGCGGGCATTCTTATGCACGTTCATCCGATCCTCCGAGAAAAGCGTGAAGCTTCAGAAACTTCAGCTTCCCCGGTCCGGACCGGATGGACAACCTATTGAAAGCTCACATCTGGCTCGCCGCCAGGTGCGAGGCGACCTCGTGCGCGCCGCGCCAGATCATGTCGACCGCGACATAGAGCACGATCAGAAGTCCGATCCAGGTGATCCAGGGATAGCGCGACAGCATGCGCGCGATGGCGTCGGCGACGAGCGCCATCAGAATCACCGCGACGCCGAGCCCGATCACCAGCACCAGCAGGTCGCCTTTGGCAGCGCCGGCGACCGCCAGCGCATTGTCGAGCGACATCGAGACGTCGGCGACGATGATCTGGGTGAGCGCGCGCCGGAAGTTCATGCTCTGGATCGATGCGTCGAGGTCGGCTTTCGCGGCCGGATTGGCCCCGCCGTGCCGCACCTCGCGATACATCTTCCAGCTCACCCACAGGAGCAGGATGCCGCCGGCGAGCGTCAGTCCCACGATGGCGAGCAGCTCGGTGGCGACGACGGCGAACAGGATGCGCAGCGCCACCGCGCCGACGATGCCCCATAGGATGACCTTCCGGCGCATCTCCGCCTTGACGCGCGAGGCCGCGATCCCGACCACGATCGCATTGTCGCCGGCGAGAATGACGTCGATCGCGATGACCTGCGCGAGTGCGACGAGCTGGGGGTAATACGAGTTCATCGGATCCGATTGCAAAGACTGCGTGGCAAGTGGCGACTTTCAAACGGCCGCGCAATATGCCCGGTTCGGGCGCGCCGGCAATGCGGCGCGGTCGACGACGCGGCGCTCGGCCGCAGCACGCAATACCGTCGGGGCCCGGCGACGGCATTTTCCATTTGAATTCGAATGTGATGGCGTAGCGCGCGCACCCGTCGCGCGCTGACGCGTTGTCAGGGTGATGAAGTTTCAACCGGCACGGCGCGGCGCCCGTTTTGGCATCCCCGGCGCACCCACAGGGTGGAGCTGGCGCAAGTCTCGCCTCGTGGCGGCGGACGCGATCGAGGCCGTGTTCGGCCCCGATCCGGGACTGCTGCGGTTGCGCACGGCCGCGCGGACGGTGATCTCCGCGGCGATCACGCTGGCGATCCTGCTGCTGTTGCTGGGCGATCGGGGGACGTCGGCCGCCGCGCCGGTCGCACTCGGGTTCATGGTCAGCAATTTCGCCAACATGACGGTTCGCGATACGGGTCCGCCCCAGCAGGCCGCCACACTGGCCCTGCTTGCGGTTCCGGCGCTCGCGTGCGTGGTTCTGGCCACCGTTCTCGCGCCCATCCCATGGGCGGCCGATCTCGTCTTCATTGTGGTCGTCACCGGCGCCGCGCTTGCCCGCATGGCGGGCCCGCGCGGAAACGCCATCGGGATGGTCGCGTTCATCAGCTATTTCATCGGCGACGTCACCCGTCCGCCGCTTGCCGACCTGCCGCAACTCGCCTTCGCGGTCGTCCTCGCCACCGCGGCGGCGGCGGCCGCGCGGTTCGTGCTGTTGCCGGACCGTCCGGGCGCGGCGCTCCATCGGGCGAAACGCCACATCGACCGCCGCATCGGGCGCATTCTTGCCGAGGTCGACGAGATCCTGGCGACGGAAGCCAGGGACGAGACCCCGAGCGAGGAGCAGTCGCGCCGGCATCGGATGCACCGCGAACTCGGCCGGCTCAACGACGCGTTCCTGATCGCGCAGGATCAGATCCAGTCGCTCGAGGACTGGGATATGGCGCAGGCGACGTGGTCGGCATTTTTCGCAGTCGAGCTCACCGCAGAGCGTCTCATCCGCATGGCGGCTCGCGAACGCCGCTCGCCCGACGTCGACGCCGTGCGCGCCCGCCTGGCCCAGCTTCAGCAAGGCCTCCTTGTCGGCCTCGTTCCCCCGCCACCGGGGTTCTCCCGCGCGCCGGCGCAGCTTGCGGCGACCCTCGACGAACTGCAGGAGGCGCTCGCGCGGCTGGCGCGGCTCTGGGCGCAGTTTCGCCAGCTCACCGGCCGCCGCTCGCCGCCCCCGGCGAGCGCCGCGGCAGGGCCGCCAAGCGAACCCGTCTGGCAGAACCGGTTCGTTCGCCAGGCCGCGCAGGCCGGGACGGGCGTTGCACTCGCCATCGCGGTCGGCACGCTGGTCTCCGGTCAGCGCTGGTACTGGGCGGTCATTGCCGCTTTCATCGTCGGCTCGGGCGTCGGCTCGCGCGGCGAGGCCCTCATCAAGGCGCTGCAACGCCTCGCCGGCACGCTCGGCGGCATCGTTGCCGGCATCCTGCTCGCCTCGGCGGTCTCGAACCACACGGACGTCGCGCTCGGCCTCGTCCTGGTCTGCGTGTTCTTCGCCTTCTACGCCTTCCAGGCCGCCTACGGCGTCATGATGTTCTGCATCACGGTAATGCTCGCGCTGCTCTACGGGCTCGTCGGGCAGTTCCAGCCGGGCCTTCTCGTCCTGCGCCTGGAGGAGACGGCGACGGGCGCGGCGATCGGCGTGCTGGTCACCGCCATGTTTCTGCCGATCCGGGAGTCCGAGACGCTGCGGGCGGCGGCGCGCGAGCTCCTGCTCGCCCTCGCCGACACGGTGCAACAGGCGTCCCGGGAAAACGCCGAGGCCGTTGCGCACGCCGGAAGCGCATTGCGCAGCAAGGTGCAGGCGCTGCGCAACTCGGTCGCGGCCGTGAAGCGCGGCTGGATTCCCCTGCTCCCGCTTCGCTACCGGCGCGTCGTCCGTTCGGGCATGCGCTGCGCCTATCTGGCGCGCGAGATCGCATATCGGAACGAATTGGACCACGCCCAGGCGATCACCATCGGGCAGAAGATCGAGGCCACGCTCCGCCGACTGGATCGGCGCGAACCTGCTCCCCAGGGCAAGGAGGGCGGGGAGGACGATCCCCTGTCGTCTCCGCCGAGCGAAAACGAGCTGCTCGACGCGATGCTCGCCGCGCTCGACCGCTTCGATCTCAGGCTGCAGCAGGCACTCGACGGCCGGCCGGCCCGATGACGGTCGAGCGCGTCAGGTGCGAGCGCCGTCGGCGCGCCCGACCGTGACGTTGAGATCCGAGACGATGCCGTTGCCCAGCGAATAGACCCAGCCGTGCACCCAGAGATCCTGGCCGCGCGCCCAGGCGTCCTGCACGAACACGTCGGAAACGACGTTCTTCACCTGCTGCATCACGTTGAGCTCGCACAGCCGGTTGAGCCGCGCCTGCTGGTCCTTGATGGCGTCGAGATCCGCGCGGTGCTGGTGCCACACTTCACGGATCGGATGCAGCCAGTGATCCACCAGTCCGCGTCGTTGAGGATCGACCGCCGCCGCCACGCCGCCGCGGCCATAGTGCCCGACCACCAGGATGTGCTTCACCTTCAGCACGTCGACCGCGAACTGCAGCACCGAAAGATAGTTTGCGTCCTGCGGCGGCGCCAGATTTCCGACGTTGCGGTGCACGAACAGTTCGCCCGGGTCGAGACCCACGATCTCGTTGGCGGGCACCCGGCTGTCGGAGCATCCGATCCAGAGATATTCCGGCGCCTGCTGGCGTTCGAGCCGGCGGAAGAAGTCGGAGTCGACTGCGACCTTGCCCTCGGCCCAGGCGCGATTGTTGGCTTTGAGGTGATCGAGCACGGAAGGTCAGTCGTCGTGAACGAACAAGAGATTGCCTTGGTCGATGTCGTGCACCGACCAAGACGCGCAGGTCTGACCCCCCGATCCGTGCGGACCGGAACTCAGGGGATCAGGATCGACGAACCGGTCGTGGCCCGGCTCTCGAGATCGCGGTGCGACTTCTGCGCGTCCTTGAGCGCGTATGTCTGCTTCACCGGAATCCTCACGCTGCCGCTGCTCACCACCCGGAACAGATCGGCGGCGGTCCTGAGCAGGTCTTCGCGCTTGGCCGTGTAGGTATTGAGCGTCGGACGGGTCGCGAACAGCGACCCCTTCTGCTGCAGGATGTTGATGTTGAACGCGTCGATCTGTCCGGACGCGCTGCCGAAGCTCACGAACATGCCGAGCGGTCGGATGCAGTCGAGGGAGGCCGGGAACGTATCCTTGCCGATGCCGTCGTAGACGACGTCGCACAATTGTCCGCCGGTGATCTCCTTCACGCGCGCGACGAAGTCCTCGGTGCGGTAGAGAATGACGTGATCGCAGCCATTGGCCTTGGCGAGGTCGCCCTTTTCCTTCGAGCCGACGGTCCCGATCACGGTCGCGCCCAGGTGCTTGGCCCATTGGCAGAGGATCAGGCCGACGCCGCCGGCGGCCGCGTGAACCAGAAGCCGCGTTCCCTTCTCGACCTTGAACGTGCGGTTGAGCAGATATTGCACCGTCATGCCCTTCAACATCATGCCGGCGGCCTGCTCGTAGCTGATGTCGTCGGGCAGCTTCACTGCGCGCTCGGCCGGCAGCAGACGTTCGGCCGCGTAGCCGCCGAGCGCGGTCACGTAGGCGACGCGGTCCCCGATTTTGAACTCGCTGACGCCCGGCCCGACGGCGACGACCTCGCCCGCGCCCTCGTTTCCGGCGACGAACGGCATGCCGACCGGCGACGGATACATCCCCATGCGGAAATAGGTGTCGATGAAGTTGACGCCGGCGGCGTGCTGCCTGATGCGGATTTGTCCCTGGCCGGGCGCCGGCACCTCGATCTCCTCGAATGTCAGCACCTCGGGACCGCCCACCTTGTGAACGCGCACTGCCGCGACCATCGCATGCTCCTTGAACGTGAGGTGGGGCGCGAGCGCGCCCGCTCTGATGATGAGGACCGGCGACCCGCCGATCCGCCGGGCGCGATCATAGGGGGCCGCGAACCGGACGCAAGGGCGTGCGGCGCTCAGCGCGCCGGGCGCAGGAACCCGGCCGCGAACACGAAGGCCGCGATGGCGCAGAGGCCGCCCGTCACCACGGGCCCGGGGGAGAGATTGCGCGCGAGCGCGATCAACGCCAGCACGGCCCAGGCCGCCAGAAGGACGAGATTGACCGGCCGCAATCGCTTGACCCGGACCGGATGGACGAAACGGAACGGCAGGAACGTGAGGATCGCCAGCGCCGCGATCGCGCCGGCGCTGACGGCGGCGGACGGGCGCACGAGCAGGAGATAAAACGCGGCGACGTTCCACAGCACCGGGAAGCCGCGGAAGTAGTTACCCTCCATCTTCATCTTCTGGTCGGCGAAATAGATGACCCCGGTGACGACGATCACGATGCCGGCGAGCCCCGCGACCGGCGTCGGCATCAGTCCGCTCGCCGCGACCGCATAGGCGGGAACAAATACGTACGTCACGAAATCGACCACCAGATCGAGCGTCTCGCCCGACCAGCGCGGCAGCAGATCGACGACCCGGATGCGGCGGGCGATCGGCCCGTCGACGGCGTCGACGATGAGCGCGAGCCCGAGCCATAGAAACATCAGCGGCCAGGTCTTCTCGACGGCCGCCAGCAGGGCAAGGAAGGCGAGCGCCGCGCCCGAGGCGGTGAGCACGTGCACCGCGAAGGCACATGCCTTGATGCCGCCGTGCCCGAGGATGCTCCCGGCGTGCTTGGTGGCGAGTTCGTCCGACATCACCGGCCCTCCTGGCTGCCCCACGCGATGCGGCAGATCTCGGCGGATCGCCCGGCGAAATTCCAGTTGCGCCCGAAAGCGCGCAGGCGCGAGCGCTCGGCCTGCGCGACGGTCACGTCCGGAGCGATCCAGTACCGGCTGTTGCGGACCATGACGGCCGTGTCCTCGTTCTTTCCCTTGATCGGGGAGATCGCGCCCTCGATCACCTTGCCGGCCGAGAACAGCCGCGTCGTTCCTTCCGTGCGATAGGCGATCGGCACCTGCTCGACGCCGAGGAAGCTGCCCACCAGGATCGACATCAGCCGCGTGGAGCCGCCCGCCTTGCCGGTGAGGATCAGGGAGAGCGCGTTCACGGCGGCGACGGACGCCTGCTCGTCAATGAACACGCCCGTCGTCCAGTTTCCGCGCGCCAGCGGACCCGGAATGTCGATGAAGAGCGCGACGTTGATGCCGGAGAGATCGAGCGCGCCGAAACGCCCTTCGTCGATGCGGATGCCCGCCCAGGTGTGGCAATGGCCCTCCGTCGGCGGATGCTGGCCGAGCGAGAGCACGCACGGGCAGAAGACCGTGCAGTTGCACGAGAGAACCAGCTCTCCCCGCAAGGTCCACGCGTCCGCCACGGCTCCCTCCTTGCGACGGATTCTACACCGTTCGGCTCACGCCGGACCCGCAGGCCAATGGCTCGCGACCGACGTGACGACAAGGGCCATTCCGATCGCGACGCAGGCCGCGCCCACGACGTGGCTGAAGCGGGTGGACGTTGCGATCTTCTCGCCCGCCATGATGGCGCCGAGCATCGCCATCCACACCACGTTCATGACACCGACCGCGAACATCACCAACATCATCGCCCAGCAGCATCCCAGGCAATAGACCCCCTGCCTCAATCCGAGGCGGAACACGCCGCGCCGATCATTCGACCAGTTGGCGAGGAAGAACGGAAACGGGCGCTGGCACAGCGTCACGCACGCGTGTTTCAGGGCGGAGAACTGATAAAGCCCGGCGCCGAGAAAGATGGCGCCCGCGAACAGCGGGCTCGCAGCGGCGAGGCCCGGGTCGAGCACCGCCGACCGCGTCAGCGCGACCTGGAGCAGCGTCGCGGCCGCCGCGAAGCCGAGCCAGATCGTCGCGTAGCCGGCGGCCAGCACCAGCGGCGAGACGATGCGCTCGCCCTTGCGCGCGGCCGTCCCGGCGATCTCCGCATAGGTGAGGATCATGGCGCCGGCGGTCGGGATCATCATGGCGAGCACCATCGCGGCCCACATCAAGAACAGAACCAGCCCGCCGACCGCGCCGGTCATCCCGTGTTCCATGCCGAACGTCGGCCCGCACAGGGCGGTAAAGAGTGCGCGGCCGAATTCGTCCGCTCCCCCAGGGTACAGGAGCCGGTCGAGAAGGCCGAGGCCGGATGGAGCGACAGACTCCATCCCGGGCATGCGGGCCGCCATCCAGCCGAGGTATATCCAGCCAAGCCCGCTGAGGAGGACGACGCAGCCAATGGCGATCCGCTTGGGCCGGCGCGCGGCGCGGCCGACTGGCGGGCTGCCGAACGGGCGCTCCGGCGCCGCGCTCCATTCGAGATCTCGTTCGGGCATGCCCTGTCATAGCGCAATCCGCGGCCGAAGGCGAAACCGGCCGCGGCGGGGGTCCTCTGAAGGTCTCGTCTTTGCGGCGCTTCCGGGCTAGGACATCGGCCGGGAAGCCCGAAACCATGAGCGACGACGACACGCCCGGAACGGAAGGCTCGACGCAAGCGCCCGTTGCGATCATCGGCGGGGGGCCTGCCGGACTGACGGCGGCGGTCGCCCTCGCGTCGGCTGGCGTCGAGACGGTCCTGATCGCCAGGCGCACCGACCGGCCGGACAATCGCACCACCGCCCTGCTCGGCGGCTCGGTCGCCGCGCTCGAGGTGCTCGGCGTGTGGGAGCGCTGCCGGTCGCTCGCCGCGCCACTGCGCAGCTTGCGTATCGTCGATGACACCGCGCGTCTCTGGCGCGCCCCCGAGATCGCTTTTTCCGCCGACGAGATCGGGCTCGAGGCTTTCGGCTGGAACATCGAGAACCGCCACCTCGTGGCGGCGCTCCTGATGCGCGCGGAGGAATGTCACTGGTTGCGCCGGATCGACGCCGACGCGGAGGCGCTGGCGATCGGCGACGACGCGGTGACGATCGCGCTCAAGGGCGGCGGCAGCGTGCGCGCCCGCCTCGTGGTCGGCGCGGACGGGCGGCGCTCGCTCTGCCGCAGCGCGGCGGAGATTCCGAGCGAACGCTGGCACTATCCGCAGACCGCCCTCACCTTCAACCTTTCCCACACGCGCCCGCATCGCGACACCTCGACCGAGTTTCACACCGGCGCGGGCCCGTTCACGCTGGTGCCGCTTCCCGGATTGCGCTCGAGCCTCGTGTGCGTGGTCGACCCGCATGAGGCGGGCCGCGTCCGTGCGCTCGAAGGGCCGGCGCTCGCCCAGGAGATCGAACGGCGGTCCCACTCGATCCTCGGCAAGATCACGGTCGAGCCTGGCGCCGGTGCATTCCCGCTCGCCGGCGAGACCGCGCAACGCTTTGGCGCGCGCCGTGTCGCGCTCGTCGGCGAAGCCGCGCATGTCATTCCGCCGATCGGCGCGCAGGGGCTCAACCTCGGGCTGCGCGACGCCGCGACCATCGGCGAACTCGTGGTCGTGGCCGCGCGGCGCGGCGAGGACATCGGCTCGCCCGCCCTGCTCGCGCACTACGAACGCCTGCGCCGGCCCGACGTGAGGAGCCGCACGCTCGCGGTCGACCTGCTCAACCGCACGCTGCTCTCGGATCTGCTTCCCGTGCAGGGCGCCCGCAGTCTGGGTCTTTATCTGCTCGGCCGCGTCGGGCCGCTGCGCCGCGCCGTCATGCGCGAGGGCGTCGCGCCACGTTTCGCGCAGCCGCGCCTGATGCTGGGCGAGCCGCTCTAGCAGGGTTTCCGGCGAATTGATGTTGCGCGTCCCGTCTGAAGCGCGACGCAAGCGCCGGATCAGCCGCGCTTGCGCCAGGCGCTCGTGCGCCAGAGCGCGCGCTCGCGCCGCCTCTCGCCCGCAGTCATCTTGCCCCTGCCCGACGCCTCGCGCAGCCGGTGAAGCGCGGCCTTGGCGCCGGCGCCGCCGTCGACACGGCCCGCCGCATAGCCTTCGAGACTCTCGGTTGCCGCCGCGAGCTGCCGGGTCAGGCGGGAATTCTCCGTGATGAGCTCGGAGATCGTCATGCGCACGCGCAGATCGTGAAACCGGCCCAGCGCCTTCTCGACCACGGCGTCGTGCGTCCCGGCCATTCCGGGAATCCACACGTTGGCACGCGCCAGCGCCACGCGCTGGAGATGCCATTTGACGATGTCGGCCTTGCCCTCGGGAGACGCCGCGATGCCGTGCGCGTGCAACAGCTCGTCGAGCTCGCCGCCGGCGATGTCCCAGTCGGAAGGTTCGAACAACGGGCGATCGGCCATGCCTGCGCTGCCGGATACGGGCTCGGGATGTGGAGCGATCTTCGATCAGGTGAATAAAATAGCATGAGTCTCGGAGCCACGACAGGAACAGAATGATATTCCGCTCGATAATACCTTAAATCGAGACAATTCGCGGCCCACGTCGAACGTATTCGAAATGTAATCGACCAGAACTTCTGTTTATTTCTTTCCGCCTATTGGAACAGCCCGTGCGGCAGCGACTGGGTCTTCACGAGCCACATCACCGTCGTGAGCGTGAGCACGGACAGCATCGTGCCGAACAGAACGGAGGCGGAGGCTTCCTCGACCCAGGTGTCGTACTGCCGCGCCATGATGAACACGTTGAGCGCTGGCGGCAGCGCCGCCATCAGCACGGCGGTGCCGACCCAGATCTCGGTGAAACCGCCCATCAGAGAAAGAACGGTGAAGACGATCGCCGGATGGAGCACGAGCTTGATCGTCACCGCCGCGGGCACCTGCCAGGCGAGATGCCCGAGCGGCCGCAGCGCGACCGTCACGCCGAGCACGAACAGGGCGCACGGCGCGGCGGCGTTCTGCAGGAATTGCAGCAGCCGGTCGACGGCGAGCGGCGGCTCGAGCCGCACCGCCGCCGAGACCACGCCGAGCACGGTGGCGATGATGAAGGGATGCAGCGCAATCCGCTTGGCCACCTCGCACGCGGTCGCCGCCAGTCCGCGCTTCTCCGCCCCGGCGAGCGCCATCAGCATCGGCACCAGAGAAAAGGCGAGCAGGGAGTCGAAACAGAACACGAGCGCGACCGGTCCGGCCGCCGCCGTGCCAAGGGTGGCGATGGCGAGCCCCGGCCCCATGTAGCCAACGTTGCCATAGGCGCCGGCAATTCCGGAGATGGCCGCGTCGGCGAGCTTTCCCCGCCCGGCCACCACCGTGACCGCGAGCGAGATGACGAAGGCGAGGAACGTCGAAAGTGTGGTGCCGACAACGAACGGAACGTTGTTGAGCTCGTCGAACGGCGTCTTGGCCAGAATGCGGTAGAACAGCGCCGGCAGCGCCACGTAGATGATGAAGAAGTTCATCCACGCGAGGCCGGTGTCCGGGATCTGCTTGTACTTGCCGCAGGCGAGACCGAGAAAGATCAGGCCGAAGAATGGCAATGCCAGGTTGACGATGTCGATCATCGGGAAGCAAGACGGGCCGGGAGGCGGTGTTGACTATCGGCTGGCCTCCCCCAGGTCAACCGCGGCGGGCATGCCGGCGCCGAAGTGTCCCCTGCCGGGCCGGGCGCCCGCGGCAAATCCGCTTGGCGCAGCCGTCAGGTTCCACGAGAGCGCGATGCGCAAATGGGGAACCGGTTCTGCGTCAGACCGCGCCCTCGTTCTGATAGCCTGACGGATGATCGCCGCCGGATCATGCCAGGTCCCGGCGACAAGGGGGGTCCGTTGATCGAAGGATCGACCATGAAGCTGCCGCGCAACTTCTACAAGCCGCTCGCCATCGGCGCGCCCGCGCCGTTGCGGGACCTGCCGCTCCGGCTCGAGCGCATGATCCATTTCGTGCCGCCGCACGTGGAAAAGCTGCGTCTCAAGATTCCGGAGCTGGTCGCCCAGGTGGACGTCGTGCTTGGCAATCTCGAGGACGCCATCCCGGCGGACGCGAAGGTGGCGGCCCGACGCGGCTTCATCGAGATGGCGCGCACGTTCGACTACGGCACGACCGGCCTGTGGGTGCGCATCAACGCGCTCAACTCGCCGTGGGCTCTCGACGACATCCTGGAGATTGTGGCGGCGGTCGGTCCCAAGCTCGACGCCATCATGCTGCCCAAGGTCGAGGGCCCGTGGGACGTTCACTATCTCGACCAGCTGCTGGCGCAACTGGAAGCAAGGCACGGCGTCAACAAGCCGATCCTCATCCACGCGATCCTCGAGACGGCCGAGGGCGTGAACAACGTCGAAGCGATCGCGCTCGCCTCCCCGCGCATGCACGGCATCAGCCTGGGACCCGCGGACCTCGCCGTCTCCCGCGCCATGAAGACGACGCGCGTCGGCGGCGGCCATCCGGATTACAGGGTGCTGGCCGATCCGGGCGGCGAAGGCGCGCGGGCCGGCTTCCAGCAGGACCTGTGGCACTACACGATCGCCCGCATGGTCGACGCCTGCGCGGCCGCCGGCATCAAGCCGTTCTATGGACCGTTCGGCGATTTCGCCGATCCGACCGCCTGCGAGGCGCAATTCCGCAATGCGTTTCTGATGGGCTGCGCCGGCGCCTGGTCGCTGCACCCTTCGCAGGTCGCGATCGCCAAGCGGGTGTTCTCGCCCGACCCCGCGGAAGTCGCCTTCGCCCGCAAGATCCTGGCCGCCATGCCGGACGGCACAGGGGCGGTCATGATCGACGGCAAGATGCAGGACGACGCCACCTGGAAACAGGCCAAGGTGGTGGTCGATCTCGCGCGCCTCGTCGCCGCCAAGGACCCGCAGATGGCGGCCCAATACGACTTTTGACGGAGGGCGGGGGCGCGGACTGGCGCAGCCTTCGGTGATGCCCTATCTCTGTCCGTGCCATGAACAAGATCCGCGTCGCGAAGTTTCAGATCGGCCAGGTCGTGCGGCACCGCATTTTCCCGTTCCGCGGTGTCGTGTTCGACATCGATCCCACCTTCAGCAACACCGAGGAGTGGTACGAGTCGATTCCGCCCGAGGTGCGGCCGGAAAAGGATCAGCCGTTCTATCATCTGTTCGCGGAAAATGCCGAGACCGAGTACGTCGCCTACGTGTCGGAACAGAACCTGTTGCCCGACACGTCGGGCGAGCCGTTGCGACACCCGCAGGTCTCCGAGTTCTTCGAGCGCGACGAGAGCGGGTCTTACCGGCCGCGCCACAGCTCGCTGAACTGACTCCGTCTTCCGGATCAGCACTCCAGGCCTGTCGCGATCCTGCCGTGACGCCGACGGACCCTTGCGCGAAGTCCCTCGCGGTCGCGGCGCTCAAAACAAAAGAAGCGCGCAAATTGCGCGCTTCCTGAATTCGATCGGCCCGTGCGCCGGTTACTGGGTCTTTCCGGGCTGCTGGCTCTCGAGCTTCTTGCGCGCCTCCTCGGCACGGCGCTGGAGTTCCTCCTGCAGTTTCTTCTGCTGCTCCTCGAAGACCTTCGGGTCGGTCGGCGGTCCGTCGTTCGCCTTGGCGAACTCGGCGAGCGGCATCGGGAAGCTGATCGGATTGCCGGCGAGGTTGATGGCCTGCACCGTGAGCATCTGGCCCTTCTTCATCCGGCCGATCAGATCGGGCGTCGCCTCATAGTCGGCCATGCAGCCGTTGGCGAAGCAGGTGAAGAACGGGCTCGTCGCCGGCTGGCCCTGATCGACGATCAGGCGCGTACCGTACTGGAGCTGCAGCGGGCTCGGAAGCGTGATGCGCAACACCTTCTTCGGTTCGCCTTCCGGTTCGATCAGCGCGGCGGCGAGCACCGGCATGCCGGCTTCGGTGCGGGCATCCTTGCCGGTGAAGCATACCTGCTTGGCGTTCGGCTCCTTGCCCTTGCTGCAGAACTTGGTCCACGGGGAATAGATGAGCTGCGGACCGTTCTGCGCGGGCGCCTGCGCCTGTTGCTGCGCAGCCGGCGCCGGCGGTTTCGCTTGGGCGGTCGGCTTCGCGGGCGCTGGTTTGGCGGGCCTTGGCTGTTGCGCGAGCGCTGACGAGACGGCGAGCACGGTGAAAGCACCCGTCGCCACGCAGGCCACGAGCGACCGGCGCACCGACCGGGTCGGCGCGGACTCGATCCGATGTGTCATACGACGAATTCCTCTCTTAGCCGTCCTCGCGGGCTTCCGCTCGAACGTCGCCCCCGTATGCAGGCTGTCTTGACGCCAAATGCGGCAGGAGCGTGACGCCCTCGGACGCGCTGATAGCGGAAATTGCCCCAATAATAAAGCCTTTCTGCCATGTCGGTGAAAACGTCTTTCTGTCTCCGTGTGTTACATTGAGGCTCACGTGGTCCATCGAATCATCACTGCGACAACGACATTCGCCGTCCGCCACCTTCATGCGGCCCGGCTGCCGTCCCGATTTGGCCGCATCTTCATACCCGCGCTTCTGTCGCTTCTCGTCGGCTCGACCGTCCCCCGCGAGGCCGGTGCCGCGGAAGCCCGTCACGCGATCGCCATGCACGGAGCCCCGGCGCTGCCAGAAGGATTCACGTCCTTTCGGTACGTCAATCCGAATGCGCCCAAGGGCGGACGCCTGGTCCAGGGTCTGCTCGGCACGTTCGACAGCCTCAATCCGTTCGTGGTCAAGGGGCTAGCCGTGCAGGCGATCCGCGGCTACGTGATCGAGAGCCTGTTGGCGCGCGGATACGACGAGGCGTTCACCCTTTACGGGTTGCTCGCCCGCAGCGTCGAAACCGACCCGGAGCGGACCTATGTGACGTTCCGCCTCGATCCGGCGGCCAGGTTTTCCGACGGGCAACCGGTCACCGCGCGGGACGTGATCTTTTCGTGGCAGCTTCTGCGCGACAAGGGCCGCCCCAACTATCGCACCTACTACGCCAAGGTGGCGAAGGCCGAGGCCCTCGACGATCGCACGGTACGTTTCGACCTCGGCGGAAGCGGCGATCGCGAACTGCCGCTCATTCTCGGTCTCATGCCGATCCTGGCCCGGCACGCGACCGATCCGGCCACCTTCGAGGAAACCACGTTCAGGCCGCCGGTCGGCAGCGGACCTTACGTCGTGTCGGCGGTCGATCCGGGAAAGAGTGTCACGCTCAAGCGCAACCCCGCCTATTGGGGACGCGACCTCGCGGTCAACCGCGGATTCTGGAATTTCGACGAAGTCCGTCTCGACTACTACCGGGACAGCAACGCGCATTTCGAGGCGTTCAAGAAGGGCCTCTACGACATGCGTGCCGAGAACGATCCGGGCCGATGGGAGACCGGCTACGACTTTCGGGCCGCGCAGCAGAAACGCGTGATCAGAGAGGCGCTGCCGGACGGACTGCCCAAGGGCATGTCCGGCCTCGTCTTCAACACCCGGCGGACGATCTTCGCCGACGTCCGGGTGCGCGAGGCGCTCTCACTGCTGTTCGACTTCGAGTGGATCAACAAGAATTTCTTCTTCGACGCCTACCGGCGGACCGCGAGCTATTTCGACGGCAGCGAATTGTCATCGCACGGCATCGCGGCGGACGCGCGCGAGCGCGCGCTGCTTGCGCCCTATCCGGGCGCGGTGCGGCGGGACGTGCTCGACGGGACCTGGTCGCCGCCCGTGAACGACGGGACCGGCCGCGACCGGCGGACGCTCAAGCGCGCCCTCGCCCTCCTCCACGCCGCCGGATACGACCTCGCCGGCACCGAGCTGCGCAGCCGGGCGACCGGACAGCCATTCGCCTTCGAGATCATGGTCAGCGGCCGCGACCAGGAGCGCCTCGCCCTTGCCTATGCACAGGCATTGCGCCGCGCTGGGATCAGCGCCGTCGTGCGGCCGGTGGATGCCGTCCAATATGACCGGCGCAAACTCACATTCGATTTCGATATGATCCAGAATCGATGGGACGAATCACTTTCTCCGGGTAACGAGCAGGCCTTCTACTGGGGCTCGGCCGCGGCCGACGAACAGGGGAGCCGCAACTACATGGGGGTGAAGAGCGCCGCCGTGGACGCCATGATCGCCGCACTACTGCGCGCGCGCTCGCGCGAGGACTTCGTGGCAGCAGTGCGCGCGCTCGATCGCGTGCTGATTTCCGGCTGCTACGTGGTGCCGCTCTTTCACCTTCCCGCTCAGTGGGTGGCCCGGTGGGCGTACATCCGCCGGCCAGCCGTAACGTCTGTGTTCGGGTATCTGCCAGAAACGTGGTGGCGCGAGCCGCAAACACAGTGAGGAATGCATGATCCTCGGCAAGACTTCCCCGGGCGAGCCGTCGACGGAAGCCCCTTCCGGCGGCGCGACGATCGACGACCTCTTTCGCCGCGCCGCGAACCGTCGCCCCGACGCCCTCGCGCTGCTCGATCCGCCGAACCGGGCAGAATTCACCGATGGGGCCCCGCGCCGCCTGACCTACGCGTCGGCCGACCGCATCGTGTCGGCGATCGCCGGTCGGCTGCGCCAACTGGGGCTGCCGACGGATTCCATCGTGGCCTGCCTCCTGCCCAACACGGTCGAGAGCGTCCTGACGATCCTCGGGGTGCTGCGCGCCGGCATGATCGCCATGCCGATGCCGCTGCTGTGGCGACGCGGCGAGGCGGTACCCGCGCTCTCCCGCGTCGGCGCGAAGGCGCTGATCACCTGCCGCCGCATCGGTGCGACCGACTCGCTCGCTCTTGCCATGCAGATCGCCGCCGACGTGTTTCCGATCCGCCATGTCTGCGCCTTCGGCGGCGCGATGCCGGACGGGATCGTGGCGATGGACGATCTCTTCGACACGACGCCGCTGCCCTTGCCGCCGCTGGAGCGCGAGCAGCGTCCGGCATCGCACCTCTGCGCGGTCACGTGGGATGTGACCGCCGAAGGGGTCGTGCCGGTGGCGCGCAATCACATCGCCATGATGGCGGGCGGACTCGCCGTTCTGCTCGAGGCCCGCATCGGCGAGGACGCGGTGATCATGTCGGCGCTCGCGCCCGGATCGTTCGCGACGCTCGCAACCACCTTCATCCCGTGGCTCGTGAGCGGCGGCACCCTCTCGCTGCATCAGCCGTTCGATGCCGCCGCCTTCGCGCAGCAACGCCGGGAGCACGGTCCCGGGGTCTTCGCGCTGCCCGGTCCGCTCCTCCCGCGGCTGGCCGGCGCCGGCCTGCTTGGCGGCGAAGCCGGGACGACCGTCATCGGCCTCTGGCGCGCGCCCGAACGCATCGGCCGCAGCCCGGCCTGGCGCGATCCGCAGACGGCGCTGGTCGACGTCCACGCGTTCGGCGAGACGGCGTTGTTCGCCGCCCGCCGCCGGAGCGACGGCCGGCCGGCATCGATCCGGCTCGGCGCCATCAGGGCACCCGCGGAGGATCCGGCCGCCACCGTGGTGCTCGAGGTCAGCCGCAGCGAGGCCGGCACGGTAGCGCTGCGCGGCCCGATGGTCCCGCAACATTGTTTCCCGCCGGGCGCGGAGCGGGGCGACGCGCCGTATTTCCGCATCGACGACGATGGGCTGGTCGACAGCGGCTATACCTGCCGGGTCGACCGCGAGACGCAAACGATGGTCGTCACCGGCCCCCCGCCCGGCGTCGTCAGCGTCGGCGGCTATCGGTTCGCGCTGCGCGAATTGCAGGATCTCGTCGCCCGCGCCGAGGAAGGGAGCACGTTGACGGCGTTGCCCGACATGGTCGGCGGACAACGGCTCGCCGGCCATGCGGCGGATCGCGCCGCCATGCAGCGCATGCTCGTTGAACTCGGCGGCAATCCGCTTCTGGTCGAGGCGTTCCGCGAGCGCCGGAGCGTCGAGCCGCCGGTCCCGCGGGCGAGCGCCGCGTGACGACCACAGGGCAGCGAGGCCATCGCGACCGGAGGCCCACGCATCACGGCGTCCGTTTCGTTCGCGATCGACGCGGCAGGAGCGTGTCGGGGGCCCAGCGGTGCTCCGGCGATCCGCCCGGATCGCTTGCCGTTGAGCGTTGCCATTGACGCTCCGTTAAGCGCACGGGCGTACGGTCACGCATTGCTCTCTCCAGTTGCGTGGCCGCCATGTCATTGCAAGGTCCGGTCGTCGTCGTCTCCGCTGAGCCTCATCGCGAGATCGTGTCGGCCCTTGCGTCAGCGGGCGGATTCCCCGTGATCGAGGCCGGCTGGACCGAAGCGGCCGCGGCGATCAGCAAGATCGGCCCGGCGGCCGTAGTTCTCGCGGAGCCGCCTCCCAGCCTCGAGCCGCGGCTCGTGAAGGCGCTGACGGTCGAACGCAGGCCCCTGATGCCCGTGGTGGTGCGTCTGCCCGCCGGACTTGCGGCACTCGGCCCCCAGGCGCTGCCGATGGCCGGCGACGCGCCCGGATCCCGTATCGTCGCGCGGCTCGGTTCGGCGCTGCGCATCCGCACCCTGCACGCCACGGTTTTGCGCCGCGTGAAGGCGTTCGCGAGCACATCCGGGGGATCGAACGCACCGGGCATTCCGGACGGCGATCCGCTCGACGATGCCACCGTGCTGGTGCTCGGTCGCGGTCGCAGCTATCCGGCTCTCTGCGTCGCGGTCGGCGAACGCGTCGGCCTCATCGGCGCGCTCGGCGTCGAGACGGCGGCGCGTTATCTCAACGCCCGGGACGTCGACGGCATTGTGATCGGCGACGGGTTCAGCCCGCGCGTGGTCGAGGCGTTTCTCACGGTGATCGGGGAGGACGCGCGCTTCCGCGATCTTCCGGTCGCGGCGCTGGCCGGGCTGGCGCTCAACGCCGATCCCGAGCGGCTGCCGAACTTCGAGGGCATCGAGGGCGAGCCGGGCGAAGTGGTGGAACGGCTGCTGCCGCTGGTGCGCCTGCACGCGTTCGAGGGGCGGCTGCGCCGCGTGCTCGGCGCCGTCGAGGCGGAGGGCGCGCTCGATCCGCGCACCGGATTGTTCACGCCCGCGGCCTTCCGCCGCGATCTCGCGCAGGCGATCGACCAGACCCATGTGACCGGGGCGAGCCTCTCGATCGCGCGCTTCTCCTTCCCGGCCGGAATGGCGCGCCGCGCCCATCTGGATGCCGCCCGCCTCGCCAGCCGGCTGCTGCGCGGCTCGGACTTCGCCTGCTGCGATGACGACGGCGCAATTCTGCTCGCCTTCGCCGAGACCGACCTGCGCAACGCGCACGTGGTGGCGCGCCGCATCGCCAGCGTCCTCAAGCACACGATGCTCGCGCCCGACCGCCGCGAATCGCGCCTCAATCCGACGATCACGCTCGCCGCGCTGCGTTCCTCCGACACGCCGGAGACGCTTCTCGCGCGTGTGTCGGAGCCGGACAGCATCACGGCCGAGTACGCCCGGCCCTGACCCGGAACTGCCCGAGCCTCCGGTCCCATTCGAGCCGATCCTGCGATAGTGTGTCCGCCCCGAACGCGAGGAGCGGTTTCATGTCCGCGGAAAGATTGCCGATCGACGTCGTCTCCGACGTCGTCTGCCCCCTGGTGCTTCATCGGCAAGCGCCGCCTGGAGAAGGCCATCGCCATGCACCCGGAGATTCCGGTCGAGGTGCGCTGGCGGCCGTATTTTCTCAACAGATGGATCCCGCGCGAGGGCATCAGCCGGGCCGACTATCTGACGACCAAGTTCGGCTCGGTCGAGCGGTACAATGCCATGGCGCGCCGCGTCGTCGCCGCGGCCGCCCACGAGGGCCTCGTCTATGCAATCGACAAGATCGCCCGCCAGCCCAATACCCTCGATTGCCATCGGCTGATCCTGTGGGCGGGCGAGCACGGCCAGGCGGCGCGCATGAAGCAACGGCTGATGGATCTCTATTTCACCGAAGGCGGTGACCTCACCGACCGCGCCGTGCTCCTGCGCGCGGCGGCCGACTGCGGCCTCGACAGCCAAGACGTCGCTCGCAGGCTCGAGAGCGACGTCGACGCCGCCCGCATCGAGCAGGAGGCGCGCTCCGCCCACGATGCCGGGATCGAGGGCGTCCCCTGCTTCATCTTCGGCGGCGTGTTCGCGGTCTCGGGCGCACAGCCGGCGGAATATCTCGCCGAGGCGATCGAGCGCGCGGCGCCGGAATATGCGCGCAGGCTCGCCCATGGCGAAGCGGAAGCGGAGCCGCTCGCGCGCCCCTGATCCAGGAGGGCCCGCCGCGCGGCACCGTTCGGCCGCCGGCGCGTGAGTGTCCATTCGATCCTCCGCGAATCGCTGGCGCTTCAGCAACCTCGGCGTTCCCGGTCAGGACCGAATGGACGACCGCCTGAACGTTCGCATCTGGCCTCTCGGCGCGGGGGCTCACGCCGCCTTGGCGCGCTGCGCGATGGCCACGAGTTCGCGCAGGATGGCGGTCGCGCCCTTGAGACGGTCCTGCGGCGTCGGCCAGTCGTCGAAGAACACGACCTTCATGTCGGGACGCACGCGCGCCTCCGATCCCTGCTCGCGGATGTAAGCGACGAGCCCGTCCGGATTGGCGAACGTGTTGTCGCGGAAGGCGACGACCGCTCCCTTCGGTCCCGCCTCGATCCGCTCCACGTTGGCGCGCCGGCACAGCGCCTTGATGGTCACGATGTCGAGCAGATACCGCACCTCCTCGGGCATCGGGCCGAAGCGGTCGGCGAGTTCGGCGGCGAAACCGTCGATCTCGCCCTCGTCCTCGATCTCCGCGAGCCGGCGGTAGAGCGCGAGCCGCACCGACAGGTCGCCGACGTACTCCTCCGGGATCAGCACCGGCGTGCCGATCGTGATCTGCGGCGACCAGCGGTCCGCAACCGGCTCGGAAATGCCCGCCTTCAGGCTCGCGACCGCCTCCTCCAGCATCTGCTGATAGAGCTCGAACCCGACCTCCTTGATATGGCCCGACTGCTCCTCGCCGAGCAGGTTGCCGGCGCCGCGGATGTCGAGGTCGTGCGAGGCGAGCTGGAAGCCGGCGCCGAGCGTGTCGAGCGACTGCAGAACCTTGAGGCGCCGCTCGGCCTGCGGGGTGATCTTGCGCGCCGCCGGCAGCGTGAACAACGCATAGGCGCGGGTCTTGGAGCGGCCGACGCGCCCACGCAGCTGGTAGAGCTGGGCGAGACCGAACATGTCGGCGCGGTGCACGATCAGCGTGTTGGCGCTCGGAATGTCGAGGCCGGATTCGACGATCGTGGTCGAGAGCAGCACGTCGTACTTGCCGTCGTAGAACGCCGACATGACGTCCTCCAGAACCGTCGGCGGCATCTGTCCGTGCGCCACGGCGACGCGCACCTCGGGAACGTTCTTGTCGAGAAAATCCTTGGCACCCGCGAGATCCTCGATGCGCGGGCACACGTAGAAGGCCTGCCCGCCGCGGTAGCGCTCGCGCAGCAGCGCCTCGCGCACGACGAGCGGATCGAACGGCGCCACGAACGTGCGCACCGCCAGGCGGTCGATCGGCGGCGAGGCGATGATCGAAAGCTCGCGCACGCCGGTGAGCGCGAGCTGCAGCGTGCGCGGGATCGGGGTCGCGGTCAGCGTCAGCACGTGGACCTCCGATCGCAACGTCTTGAGCCGCTCCTTGTGGGCGACGCCGAAGTGCTGCTCCTCGTCGACGATGACGAGACCGAGGTCCTTGAACTTCACGCTCTTGCCGAGCAGCGCGTGCGTGCCGACCACGATGTCGATCTGTCCCTCGGCAAGCCCGCGCTTCACCTTGGCGAGTTCGGAGGCCGAGATCAGCCGCGAGGCCTGCGCGACGTGAACCGGGAAACCGCGGAAGCGCTCGGTGAAGGTCTTCATGTGCTGGCGGGCGAGCAGGGTCGTCGGCACCACCACCGCCACCTGCTTGCCGCTGAGCGCGGTGACGAACGCCGCGCGCAGCGCGACTTCGGTCTTCCCGAAACCGACGTCGCCGCACACCAGGCGGTCCATCGGCCGGCCGGATTGGAGATCGCGCAGCACCGCGTCGATCGCCGCCTGCTGGTCGTCGGTCTCCTCGTAGGGGAATCCGGCGCAGAACTCGTCGTAGAGTCCGTGGCCGATCGCCAGCGCCGGCGCCTCGCGCAGCTGCCGCTCGGCCGCGACCTTGATGAGCTCGCCGGCGATCTCGCGGATGCGCTGCTTCATGCGCGCCTTGCGCGCCTGCCAGGCGCCGCCGCCGAGCCGGTCGAGGTCGACGACGGTCTCCTCCGAACCGTAGCGCGAGAGCAGCTCGATGTTCTCCACCGGCAGGAACAGCCGATCGTTGCCGGCGTAGTGGATCTCGAGGCAATCGTGCGGCGCGCCCGCCGCCTCGATCGTCTTCAGGCCGATGAAGCGGCCGATGCCGTGGTCGACATGAACCACGAGATCGCCGGCCGCGAGGCTCGTCACCTCGGCGATGAAGTTCTCCGCGCGCTTCGCCGCCCGGCGCGGCCGCACCAGGCGATCGCCGAGGATGTCCTGCTCGCCGACGATGGCGAGATCCGCCGTCTCGAAGCCGGTTTCGAGGCCGAGGACCGCGAGGCCGATCTCGGGTTTCGGCCGCGCCAGCGCCTCGGGGAACGACGTAACCGGCGCGAGATTGAGCAGTCCGTGGTCGGCGAGCACGTGGCTCATGCGCTCGCGCGCGCCCTCGCTCCACAGCGCGACGATGACGCGCTTGCCGGCCGACTGCAGATGCTCGACGTGGGATTTCAGCGCCTCGAACACGTTGGCGTTCGGCTCGGCCCGCTCCGCCGCGAAGCTGTGGCCCTGCCGCGCGCCGATGTCGATCACGTTGCCGCCGTCCGGCACCGCGAACGGATTGAGGCGGACGGCGGCGCGCTCGACTACACGTTGGCGCCACTCCTCCTCGCCGAGGTAGAGGCGGTCCGGCGGCAGCGGCCGATAGGGCGATCCGGCGCCCTCCGTCCCGAGCGCCTGCCGGCGCGCCTCGTAGTAGTCGGCGATCTGCGCCAGCCGCTCGTGCGCGGCCTCCTCGGCGAGGGGCTCGAGGACGACCGGGGTGTCGGGCAGATAGTCGAACAACGTGTCGAGCCGGTCGTGGAACAGCGGCAGCCAGTGCTCCATGCCGGGATAGCGGCGGCCCTCGCTCACCGCCTCGTACAGCATGTCGTCGCGCTCGGGCGTGCCGAACGTCTCGACATAGCCGAGGCGGAAACGGCGGATCGTCTCGGTGGTGAGTTGGAATTCGGCGACCGGCACGAGATCGAGCGCGCGCAACTGATCGGTGGTGCGCTGCGTCTCCGGATCGAAGCTGCGGATGGATTCCAGCGTGTCGCCGAAGAAGTCGAGGCGCACCGGTTCGCCGACACCCGACGCGTAGAGATCGATGATCCCGCCGCGCACCGCGTATTCGCCGGGCTCGCGCACGGTCGAGGTGCGCAGGAAGCCGTTGAGATCGAGCCAGCGCACGATGCCGTCCATGGCGAGCACGTTGCCGGGCGCGGCCGAGAGGGCCTGGCCGGAGACGAGCTTCTTCGCCGGCACGCGTTGCAGCACCGCGTTGACGGTCGTGAGCAGGACAGACGGGCGTTCGCGGCCCCGCACCCGGGCGAGGCGCGACAGCGTCGTCATCCGCTGTGCCACGACGCCGGCGTGCGGCGACACGCGATCGTAGGGCTGGCAATCCCAGGCCGGAAACTCGAGTTGGTCGAGGTCGGGGGCGAAGAAGGCGAGCGCACGCGAAAGCTGCGCCATGCGCGGTCCGTCGCGGCAGACGAGCAGAAGGCTCGTCGCCGGCGCGTTGGCGCGCGCCGCGACCGCCCGGGCGAGATCGGAGACCACGAGCCCCTCCGCGCCGTCGGCGACGCTTGCGAGCGTCAGCGAACGGCCGGGAAGGAGACGATCCGCGGGGGAACCGACGCGATCGAAACTGTCCATGTCAGGAACCGCGCCAGTCCGCCCGGAATGCCCGCAGGCGCCGGAAGACGCCGCCGTCGTACTGTCCCGGCACCGGACGCTCGCCCGAAATCCAGGCGTAGAGCTCGCCATCCGGGATCTCGCTCAGGCGTTCCAGCTCCTCGACCTCGGCCTCGGAGAGCTCGCCGATCACCGAATCGACGAAACGCCCCATGATCAGGTCCATCTCGCGCGTCCCGCGGTGCCATGAACGATAGAGGAGGCGCCGCCGGCGCAGATCGAGGCCGTCGCTCGACCGCATCATTCCGGTCATTCTTTTCGTTCCCGCAAATGCCAAAAGCCCGGACGGGCCGGGCGATGGTCATATAGCGGCGGCGGCCGCGGATGTCAGCCGCATCGGGAAATTTCCCGGCGCCGTGGCCGCCGCGCCGATCCGGGCCGCAGGATTGCGTCACGGCCGGTGGCGCGCCAGCATCCCGACGCCGCCAACGTTGGATTCGATGCGCCCGAGCCTGCTCAACCCGCTTTTTGCCTTGCTGACGACCTTGCCGGGCGTCGGTCCCAAGGTGGAGCGGCTCTACCGCCGCCTGCTCGGACGCGACGACACGCCTCGCGTGGCCGATCTCCTCTTCCATCTGCCGACCGGCACGGTCGACCGCCGCTCGCGCCCGCTGCTGCGCGACGTCGTGCCCGGAACCGTCGTGACCGTGGCGGTGACGATCGAACGCCACCGTCCGCCGCCGCCCACCCGGCCGCGCGCGCCCTACGTCGTGTACGCGAGCGACGAGACCGGCGACCTGCAGCTCACATTCTTCAACGCCCGCAAGGACTACCTGGACAAGCTGCTGCCGGTCGGCGAACGGCGCTACGTGTCCGGCACCGCCGCGCTCTACGACGGCACGCTGCAGATGGTGCATCCCGACCGTATCGTCTCCGAGGCCGAACTCGCGAGCCTGCCGCTCGTCGAGCCGACCTACCCGCTGACCGAGGGGCTGGGCATGAACCAGGTGCGCAAGGCGATCGACGCCGCCCTCGGTCGGCTGCCGCAGCTTCCCGAATGGCATGACGCGGCTTGGCTCGCGCGCTCGCAGTTTTCGTCCTTTGCCGAGAGCCTCAAGACCATCCACCGCCCCGCCGAACCCGCAGACGTGCTGCCGGCCGGCCCGGCGTGGTCGCGCCTCGCCTATGACGAGCTGCTCGCCGGACAGCTCGCGCTTGCGCTCGTGCGCGCCAACCAGCGTCTGCAGGCCGGCCGGCCGTCGGCGGGCGACGGCCACCTGCGCCGGAAGATCGTCGCAGCCCTGCCCTATCGGCTCACGCCCTCGCAGCAACGCGCCGTCGCCGAGATCGCCGAGGACCTGGCCCGGCCGCATCGCATGCTGCGCCTGCTGCAGGGCGACGTCGGCTCGGGCAAGACGGTGGTGGCGCTGATCGCCGCCGCCACCGTGATCGAGGCCGGGCGGCAGGCGGCCCTCATGGCGCCGACCGAGATCCTCGCCCGCCAGCACCTCAAGACCATCGCACCGCTCGCCGAGGCGGCCGGCGTACGGGTCGCGATCCTCACCGGGCGCGAGCGCGGACGCGAGCGCAGCGACATCCTCGACCGGCTCGCGGCGGGCGACATCGATCTCCTCGTCGGCACGCACGCGCTCTTCCAGGAGGACGTCGCGTTTCGCGATCTCGCCCTGGCGATCGTCGACGAGCAGCATCGCTTCGGCGTGCACCAGCGCCTCGCGCTCGCCCGCAAGGGCGAGGCGGTCGACGTGCTCGTCATGACGGCGACCCCGATCCCGCGCACCCTGGTCCTCACCTACTTCGGCGACATGGACGTCTCGGAGCTGCGCGAGAAGCCGGCGGGCCGGCAACCGGTCGACACCCGGACGGTGCCGCTCGGCCGCTTGGACGAGGTGATCGAAGGCGTCGGCCGCGCACTCGCGGAGGACCGGCGCGTGTACTGGGTGTGCCCGCTGGTCGAGGAATCGGAGACGAGCGATCTCGCCGCCGCCGAAGATCGATTCCGCGCGCTGCAGGAGCGCTTCGGCGCGCGGGTCGATCTCGTGCACGGCCGCATGAAGGGACCGGACAAGGACCGGGCGATGCGGCGTTTCGCTGCCGGGGAGACGCGCCTTCTCGTCGCCACCACGGTCATCGAGGTCGGAGTCGATGTTCCGGAGGCGACCGTGATGGTGATCGAGCACGCCGAGCGGTTCGGTCTGGCGCAGCTGCACCAGATGCGCGGCCGCATCGGCCGCGGGCCCGGCCAGTCGACCTGCCTGCTGCTCTATCGCACGCCGGTCGGCGAGACCGCGCGGGCGCGCCTCACCGTCATGCGCGAGACCGAGGACGGATTCAGTATCGCCGAGGAGGATTTGAAGCTGCGTGGCGAAGGGGACGTGCTCGGCACGCGCCAGAGCGGCATGCCGGGCTTCCGCATCGCCCGCATCGACGTTCACGGCAAGCTCCTGCCGGTGGCGCGCGACGACGCCGCGCTGGTGCTTGCGCGCGACCCGACGCTGATCACCCCGCGCGGGCAGGCATTGCGCCACCTGCTCTATCTGTTCGAGCGGGACGAGGCGATCCGCCTGCTCCGGGCGGGATGAGGCCGCGGCTCGCGGATCGGCACCGCACCCGGCAGGCGGGAAACCAGCGCTACTTCGCGGCGGCGGGGCTGCGCTCCGAACGCGCGGGACGTGCAGCGCGGGCCGCCTCGGCGAGCGCCGCGAGCTTCTTCTGATCCCCGTTTGGCTGGATCAGGCCGGCTGACATGATCAGCTTGGCGGCCGCTTCGACCGGAATGTCGAGCTCGATGATCTGGCTGCGCGGCACGTAGAAATAGAAGCCGGTGGTCGGGTTCGGCGTGCACGGCATGAACACCGACACGTGCTCCTCCTGGCCCGGCAGCTTGGCGGCGATGTCGCCGCCGGGCGCCTGCGAGAGAAACACCAACGACCACATGCCGGGTGACGGGAATTCCACGAGGCCGACGCGGCGGAAGCTCGAACCCGATTTCGAGAACAGCGTCTCGAATACCTGCTTCAGGCCCTTGTAGATCGAGCGCACCAGCGGCATGCGGTCGAGAATCACCTCGCCCGCCTCGACCAGCGTACGGCCGACGAGGTTGGCGGTGAGGAAGCCGAGCAAGGTCAGCACCGCGAAGGCGACCACCAGGCCGGTGCCGGGAATTCGGCCCGGCAGGTAGGTCTCCGGCCGGTAGGCAACCGGAATGAACGGACGCACCAGGTCGTCGACCCAGGTGACGAATGCCCAGGTGAGATAGGCGGTGATCGCCAGGGGGCCGGCAACCACCACGCCGGTCAGGAAGTAGTTGCGGATGCGGCCGCCGATACTCGTGTGGTGCACCACTGCGGCTTCGCCCAGTTCGGGCGTCCCGCTCGCCGGTTCGTGACCTGGTTCGTTGCTCATTGCGTCTGGTTCGTTTGCGGCCTGCCGGCCGGATGCCAACCGCCGTCCCATGGCATTATACGCGAATACGCGAACGCCGGCTCGCGGGCGCACCCATCGCCCGGTCCCTGTCGCCGGATAACTGGTGTCTCTGCCCGATCATCTCCAGGGGCGCGGCGGCAGCCTGCGCCGCAGACGCGAGTATGTCAGGCGGGTCAGGATTCGCCCGGTCCCAGGACCCCAACGTCGCCGCGGCGTTCCGTCGCGCCTACTCGACCGTCACCGACTTGGCGAGGTTCCGCGGCTGATCAACATCGGTGCCCATCACGACAGCCGTATGATAGGCGATGAGCTGTACCGGAACGGCATAGACCAGCGGCGTCACGGTCGAGGGCATGTCCGGCAGGGTCAGGCAGGCGAGGGATTCGACCGTCGCCTCCCGCGCGCCGCGCGCATCGGTGACGAGCACGATGCGCCCGCCCCGCGCGGCCACTTCCTGCATGTTGGAAACGGTCTTCTCGAACACCCGGTCGTGCGGCGCGATGACGATCACCGGCATGTCCTCGTCGATCAGCGCGATCGGCCCGTGCTTGAGCTCGCCGGCGGCGTAGCCCTCGGCGTGGATGTAGGAGATTTCCTTGAGCTTGAGGGCGCCCTCGAGCGCCAGCGGGTAGCTCGTCCCGCGGCCCAGATAGAGGACGTCGCGGCTCTTGGCGAGATCGCGCGAGAGGTGCTCGATCGCCGGTTCGAGCGTCAGCGCCTCGGCGATATGGCGCGGCACCTCGATGAGCGCGTGCACCAGCTTCTGCTCGTCGGCCTCCGTCAGGATCCCGCGCGCACGCCCGGCCGCGATCGCGAGGCAGGCGAGCACCGCCAGCTGGCAGGTGAAGGCCTTGGTGGAGGCGACGCCGATCTCGGGGCCGGCCAGCGTCGGCATGACCACGTCGCTCTCGCGCGCGATCGTCGACGTCGGCACGTTGACGATCGAGAGCGTGTGCTGCCGCTGCTCCCTGGCTTCGCGCAGCGTCGCAAGCGTGTCGGCGGTCTCGCCCGACTGGGAGACGAACAGCGCGAGGTTGCCGGCGTCGAACGGGACGTCGCGATAGCGAAACTCGGAGGCGACGTCGATCTCGACCGGCAGCCGGGCGAAGCGCTCGAACCAGTACTTGCCGACGAGCCCGGCGTAATAGGCGGTGCCGCACGCCGAGATCGACAGGCGGCCGATGTCGCGGAAATCGAACGGCAGGCGTTCGGGCAGCGCGATGCGGCCGGTCGTCATGTCGATGTAGTGGGCGAGCGTGTGGCCGACGACCTCCGGCTGCTCGTGGATCTCCTTCGCCATAAAATGGCGATGGTTGCCCTTGTCGACCAGAAGCGCCGAGGCGGTCGACTTGAGCACCGCGCGCTTCACCGATCGCCCGTCGCTGTCGCGGACGTCGACGCCGCGGCGCGTGAGCACGACCCAGTCGCCGTCCTCCAGATAGCTGATCGCGTCCGTGAACGGCGCCAGCGCGATGGCGTCGGAGCCGAGATACATTTCGCCTTCGCCGTAGCCGACCGCCAGCGGCGAGCCGCGGCGCGCCCCGATCAGAAGATCCTCCTGGCCCTCGAACAGAAATGCGAGCGCGAAGGCACCGCGCAGGCGCGGCAGGGCCGCGGCCACCGCCTCGACCGGCTTCACGCCCTTGCTCATCTGTTCGCTGACCAGGTGCGCGACGACCTCGGTATCCGTTTCGGTGAGGAAGACGGCACCCCTCGCCTCGAGCTCCTCGCGCAGCTCGCGGAAGTTCTCGATGATGCCGTTGTGGACGACGGCGACATGCTCGGTGGCGTGCGGATGCGCGTTCGTCTCGTTGGGCCGGCCGTGCGTCGCCCAGCGCGTGTGCCCGATGCCGATCGTGCCGCTCAACGGCTCCTTGGCGAGACGGACTTCCAGGTTCCTGAGCTTGCCTTCGGCGCGCCGGCGCGCCAGCCGGCCCTGTTCCAGCGTCGCAATGCCCGCCGAGTCATAACCGCGATACTCGAGCCGCTTGAGCGCGTCGACCATCAAGCCGGCGACCGGCTCCCGGCCGAGAATTCCAACGATCCCGCACATCCCGCGTGGATGTCCCTCTCTGCGGCCTTTGCCGGCCCCAAGGCTGGTGTAAGCGCCGGCGGCAAGCCCCGGAAATCACAAAGCGTTTCGCCGCGTTTCAGTGCGCGGCCGCCAGCCCGAGGGGCCCGGCATCAACGGCCCGGCGTCTCGTCCGTCTTCTTGCCCGCGACCTTCATTTCGCGCAAGCGGCGAGCCCCGCCGTCCTTAACGACCTGTCGCGCCCGGCCGAACGCCAGCGCATCCGCCGGCACGTCGCGCGTGATGACCGAGCCGGAGGCCACATAGGCGCCATCACCGATCCTGACGGGCGCGACGAGCGCCGAGTTCGACCCGATGAAGGCGCCGGCGCCGATCTCGGTGACATGCTTCTCGATTCCGTCGTAATTGCACGTGATGGTGCCGGCGCCGATGTTGGCGCCCTCGCCCACCTGGGAGTCGCCGATGTAGCTGAGGTGATTGGCCTTGGTGCCGGCGCCGATCTCCGACGCCTTCACCTCGACGAAATTGCCGACGTGCGCCTCTTCGCCGAGCCGCGCTCCGGGGCGCAGGCGCGCAAACGGGCCGACCGTCGCGCCCTTGCCGACATGCGCGCCGGAGAGGTGCGAGAACCCGTGGATGACCGCGCCGTCATCGACCGTGACGCCGGGCCCGAATATCACGTAGGGTTCGATGACCACGTCGCGGCCGAACTTCGTGTCGGCGGAGAGGAAGACGGTCTCCGGCGCCACCATGCTGACTCCGGCCTCGAGCGCCTCGTTCCGCAGCCGCTGCTGCAGCGCGGCCTCGGCCTCCGCGAGCTGACGTTGCGTGTTGATCCCGCGCACCTCGTCCTCCTCGGTTTCAAGCGCGACGGCATCGAGCCCCATGCTGCGGGCGATCGCCACCGCGTCGGTCAGATAGAACTCGCCTTTCGCGTTGTCGTCGCGGATGCGCTCGAGGATCGGCAGCGCGACGTCGCCGCGCAGCGCCATCAGGCCGCCGTTGCAGAAACCGATCCCGCGCTCTGCCGCGTCGGCATCCTTTTCCTCGCGGATCGCCACGAGGCGTCCGTCCGCGACGACGAGACGTCCGTAACCGGTCGGATCGGCCGGCCGGAACCCGAGCACCACGACGGCCGCTCCGTCGGCAAGCGGCGCGCGCAAGCGGCGGAGGGTCTCGGCGCGCACGAGCGGCGTGTCGCCGAACACGATCACCAGATCCGAAGATTCGCGCGCGATCGAGGGCCTGGCGGCCAGCACCGCGTGCGCCGTGCCGCGGCGCTCCGCCTGCACGAACACCTCGGCGGCCGGCGCGAACCGTTTCACCAGCGCCGCGACCGCGTCCTGCCCGGGGCCGACCACGACGGCGATGCGCCCGCCGGTCGCCTCGACGGCGGCAAGCACGTGGGCGAGCAGCGGACGCCCGGCGATCCGGTGCAGCACCTTCGCACGCGTCGAGCGCATGCGCGTGCCCTCGCCGGCCGCGAGGACGATCGACAGGTGGCTTGCGGCGCTCATGCGGTTCTCGCGGCGGGGACAAGATTCGGCAGCGTCATAGCCCGACCGCCCCCCACGGGAAAGGGCCGCGCCCTCCGGCGGTTGTGGCCAAGCGGCAAGCTGCCCGGAATTCTGTTAATCTTCTTAATTATCTGATTCGACGAGCGGAACCGGTAGGCAATGCAGGCGAGACACGGCACGGACGGCGGGCGCGCCGTCATGGTGGCGGACCCGGACGAGGATTTCGACATGCGGGCGCTGGCACGCCTCGGACTTTGGGGACTGTGCGCGCTCGCAGCCGTCGCGGCGGTGATCATCGCGGCGCGCAGCGAGCCGGGGGCGCGCCGCCTGGCAAGCCTCGCCGGCGGGCCGGCCGGACAGGCCAGGCCCTCCGCCCACACCGTCGAGGACGACGATCGACGACGGCTCGCCGAGGCCGTGCGGCTCCTGTCCGCCGACCGCGACCAGCTCATGACCCGCGTCAGCGCTCTCGAGCAGAACCTTGCCGATCTGACCGGCGCGATTCCGGGCCGCGTGTCCGGCGCTCCGGCCTCCTCGCCGCTGCCCGCCTCGCTGCGGCCGGCCGACGGGCCGAGCGGGACATCGGCGGCCGCTCCCGGACCGCACAAGCCGGCCCCGCTCGTTCCGGTCAGCGCAGCGGAAACGTCCCCGGCGCTCGGCGAGGTCGTCGCCAGTGCCGCGGCCGTGGAACGCGCCGCGCCCGGCCAGGAGGTCGCTGCCGTGCCGACGCCTGCGAGGCGCGTCGCCAGCGGGCACGCCTCCGCGGGCGGGCAGGCCCCGGCGGCGCAGAATACCCTGGTGACCCGAACCGAGTTCGGGGTGGACGTCGGCGGCGCATCGACCATCGAGGGCCTGCGGGCGCTCTGGATCTCTGTGAAGGGGACCCGGCCGGTCATGTTCGACGGCCTCCAGCCGGTCGTCTCGGTGCGCGAAGGCGCCAAGCGCGGCTCGGTCGAGCTTCGGCTGGTGGCCGGGCCGCTTTCCAATGCCGGAAACGCCGCGCGCCTGTGCGCCGCTCTTGCCGATGCCGGACTTTTCTGCCAACCGACAGTCTACGACGGGCAGCACCTCGCCGCACGCTAGGGCCGCTGCCAAGCTGACAACCGCGACGGCAGTGCAGCCATGGCCCATTTCCTTCCCACTGCCCGGCAGACCAACTGGTTGCTGACGATCGGCTTCGTGTCGCTCGGATATGCGCTCTACCTGCGCTACCTCGTGATCGAGCAGTCGCTGGTCGGACAGGCCTGCGACGGCGGATTGAACACCTGGCTGTGCGAGACACGGCTCGTCGTCACCCAGCTCTTCAATCACGACGTGTTCGGCGCGGTCGCGCTCGGCGCCGCCCTCCTCCATCTCCTGCGTCCAACGCTGGTCCTGTTCGCCATTGCGCTCGTGGCGACGGCGTTCGGCATCGTGCTCTACAACGTCGCGCTCTCGGCGCTCGCCGCGGCGCTGCTGATCACGAGCTTCGCTCGCCCCGTGATCGAAACAGACTGAGCGCCAGCGCGAGCTGGACGAGGCACAGCCAGAGCGACTGCCAGTTGGCGAAACCCTCGTCGAGGGCGATGTAGACGGTCGAGAGCGCGAGGACCGCGGCCGCGACCGTCTCCGAGGTTCCCCGGCGACCGTCTTCGCGCTCGCCGAACAACGCAAGCACCAGGAACGGCACGACCGCCGCCGTGAGCGGCGCGAAGGGAAAATCCCTGTAGCGCGGGTCGAACACCAGGCCGAGCGCCGTCTGGATCACGACGACGGTCGTCGCGATCGACAGCCAGCCGACCGCCAGAGCCAGCCGGTCGGAACGTTGCTCGGCCCGACGCGCGAGGATCACCGAAAACGCCGGAACCGGCCGCCCCGAGGCCAGCGCGGCCGCGCCCGCAACCGGCGCGGCGATCGCCAGCGCGACCATGACCAGCGATTTGAACCAACCGCCGGCGCCGAGGCTTTCGATCGGCACGTTCTCCAGGGCCCAGCCGACCAGGACACCTCCGGCGAGCGCATTCACCCCGACGCCCAGCCATTGCGCGGGCGACACCTTGGCCGGACCGCGCCGGCGTCCGGCCAGCCAGCCGCTCGCGCAGACCGCGAACGCGAGGACAATCCCGGCCGCCGCCTGCCACGGCCAGAGCGGGTGGTTCGAGACCGGTTGCCCCCAGACGAACTTCGGCGGCCGCCCGGCGACGGACAGGATTCCCCAGTGCCCGCCGACCGTTCCTTCGAGCCGGCGTTTCCACGGCTGGTCGAATGCCTCGATCAGGTTGACCCGGTAGTTCTCGCGCTTGGCCTGCGCCAGCACGTCGTGCATGACCCGCGCCTGGTTGGCGGGCGACGGCAGCGCGCCTTCGCGCATGCGGCCGGCGCTCGGCCAGCCCACCTCCCCGATCAGGATCTCGCGTCCCGGAAAGGCCGCGGCGACCTTGCGGTAGATCGCATTGACGTGCGCGGCGGCGGACGACGCGGGGATCGGGAAGTCCTCCCAGTACGGCAGGATGTGGATGGTGATGAAATCCGCGATGCTGGCGAGGTCGCGGTTGCGCAGCCAGAATTCCCACACGTCCGCATAGGTGACCGGCATCGGCACCGCCGCCTTGACCCGGCGCATGATGTTGCCGAGGTCGGTCGCCGAAAGCTCGCCGCGCAGCAGCACCTCGTTGCCGACGATCACCGCCCGGATCACGTCCGGATACGCGTTGGCGAGCCGGATCACCGTCTCGATCTGCACCCGGTTCTTCTCGGCGCTGCTGCTGAGCCAGAGGCCCTGCAGCACCTTGAGGCCGTGCCGCCTGGCAATCGCCGGGATCTGGTCGAGGCCGTTGGCGATCGAATAGGTCCGCACGCAGTCGGTCAGCCTGGCGAGTTCGGCGAGGTCCTCGTCGATCTGCTGCGCGGCGATATGGGTATCCGGGTCGAGCGGAGACTGACGACCGCGAAAGGGTGCATAGGACAGACAGTAAAGCTTCTCGCCCGCCGCGAGCGGCGACGGCGGCATGGCCACCGGATGGCCGAGCCACCACCACGCGCCGGCGATCGCCGCCGCCGCGATCGCGAACAGGACTGCCGGAACCCTCATTGCGTACCCGCCGGAGACGTGAAAGACCGCCGGCTTACCGTGCATGGACGGGGCTGCCAAGGGACGAAAGGACCGCACCGGAAGGAGCGGACGGGCAACCGCGGCGTTTACCAAACAAGGGACGGGCGCGAATGCCCGCAGCGGGGACGCGGTGCGCACGCGGAGCGCCGGCCGGAGCCGGTTGGCCGAACCCGACGCGCCTTAAGGACGTCGGCCGGCAATGCTGGACAAAAGGGGGAACTTCCGCCATGAGCAACGGCATCGCCCGAATGACGCCATGCCCCATTGCCGACCCATTCAGGTGGTGAGAACATGCTGCATCCCGATCCAAAACAACCCCCAAAAAAACAATAGCCATGGCCTTTTCCGTTCCGCGTACCCTCGGCGCCGCGCTCTGTGCGACGACCATCCTTCTTGGTTCTCCTTCCGCGTTTTCCCAGTCGCAGGGCGGCGACGCCAAGCCGGCGGAACAGAAGGCCGGGCAGCCGGCCGACGCAAGCAAGGGCGGCAAGGCCGACCTGTCCAGCCGACCCGTCGACGAGATCGCCGAGGCGGCGCGCGTCCTGTCCGGCCCGGCGGCCAATCCCGAGTGCGTCTGGCTCGGCCGCCGCGTGGTGACACTGCTGTGGCGGGACGATCTCGACACCGCCTTCCGGCACCTCGATCTCTACGATCGCTTCGGCTGCCCCGGCGCGCACATCCAGGCGACGTTCCGCTGCGTGGTGCGGCAAGGAAATATTGATCCTAAGACGCCCGAGACGCTGAATGCCCGCGTGCATTCATGTTGGATCAACCCTTCTCTGCAACCATCCGCCTCGGCCGCTCCCGCGGCCCCGACCGCGCAAGCGGGACAGCCGGGAACCAATCCCAAATAGCCACGTTGAGGAGGGGGTGACGGAAAGGGGCGCCATGCCCAAATATCTCTGCAACGCAGGGCTTGGTTGCCCTTAAATCGCCATGTCGTGCCGCTACTTGAGGCTTTGCCTTCCGCTGAGGTACGCTAGATCGCAGCGATTGCCTTGGTCGAGCCTAGGGGACAGGCTCGAGCCCACGCTTCTCCGCCCCATACGGTAAAGATTCCATGCGCTCCGTCGCTGCCGTCGTCGCGCTCGTTGCGTGCGTGCACGCCGGGTTGTGGGCTCTGGCGCGTCCACAGGCCACAGCACCCGATGTTCAGGGTCCGCTTGCCTCCGTCTCCTACGCTCCGTTCGAAGGTTCGGCTCATCCGGACAGCGGCGGCGACCGTCCGACCGTCGCGCAGATCCGCTCCGACCTCAAGACGATCGCTCCCTACACGCGCGCGATCCGCACCTATTCGTCGACCGGCGGCGTCGAGCTCGTGCCTCCGGTGGCGGAAGAGTTCGGCCTGAAGGTCACCGTAGGCGCCTGGCTCGACAAGGACGAGAAGCGCAACCAGCGTGAGCTGCGCGCCGCCGTCGATCTCGCCCGGCGGTATCACAACGTCGACGGCATCGTGGTTGGCAACGAGACGATCTACCGCAGCGACCTGAAGGTCGAAGACCTCATCAAGACCATCCAGCAGGTCAAGCGCGAGGTGAACGGCGCGGTGCCGGTCACCACCGGTGAAATCTGGAGCGAATGGCTCAAGCATCCCGAGCTCGTTTCCTCGGTCGACTTCATCGCCGCGCACGTGCTGCCGTACTGGGAAGGCGTCCCGCCGCAGAACGCGGTCAACCAGGCGATCGTGATCTACAACAAGCTGCGCCAGGCCTATCCGGGCAAGCGCATCGTCATCGCCGAGTTCGGCTGGCCGAGCGCCGGATACAACCGCCAGGCGGCCGATCCGGGCCGTGTCGAGCAGGCGGTTGTGGTGCGCGACTTCATCGCCCGCGCCGAGGCGCTCGGCATCGACTACAACATCATCGAAGCCTTCGACCAGCCGTGGAAGGTGTTCGAAGGGAGCGTCGGTTCGTACTGGGGCCTGTTCGACGCCTCGCGCCAGCCCAAGTTCCCGCTCACTGGTCCGATTTCCGATCCCGACCACTGGACGATCGCCGCCATCGCGCTGCTGATCGGATGCCTGCTGTCGCTGCCGATCCTGGCGATGGGCGGCGCCACCGCCGGCCAGGCATTCATGCTCGCCGCCGCCACCCAGGCGGTCGGCGCCTGGGCCGCGACGGTCTTCGCCTACTGGAGCGGCCACTACTTCGTGTTCGGCTCGGCGTTCGCGCTCGGCCTCGGCGTGACCCTGCTGGTACCCTTGGTGCTGATCGCGCTCTCGCGCATCGAGGAGATCGCCGCGATCGCATTCGGCCGCAAGCCGTATCGCCTGCTGCAGGCCCCGCTCTCCGCTCCCCGCGGGTTCGCCCCCAAGGTATCGATCCACATCCCGGCCCACATGGAGCCGCCGGAGATGCTCAAGGCCACGCTCGACGCGGTGGCGCGGCTCGAGTATCCCAACTTCGAGTGCGTGGTCGTCATCAACAACACGCCGGACGCCGCCTACTGGCGGCCGGTCGAGGAGCACTGCCGCGAGCTCGGTGAGCGCTTCAAGTTCATCAACGTCGAGAACCTGATCGGCTACAAGGCCGCCGCGTTGCGGCTTGCGCTGGCGCAGACCGCGCCCGACGCCGAGATCATCGCGGTCATCGATGCCGACTACGTCGTCCAGCCGGATTGGCTCAAGGACCTCGTCCCCGCGTTCGCCGATCCGAAGGTCGGTCTCATCCAGGCGCCGCAGGACCATCGCGACGACCTGCGCAGCCCCCTGCACCACGCGATGAACGGCGAATATGCCGGCTTCTTCGACATCGGCATGGTCCAGCGCAACGAGACCAACTCCATCATCGTGCACGGCACCATGTGCCTGATCCGCCGCGCCGCCCTCGAAGCCGCGGGCGGCTGGTCGAGCGACACGATCTGCGAGGATACCGACCTCGGCCTGAGCATTCTGGAGAGGGGCTGGCTCGCGCACTACACCAACCGCCGCTACGGCCACGGGCTGCTGCCCGACACGTTCGAGGCCTACAAGAAGCAGCGCCATCGCTGGGCCTACGGCGGTCTGCAGATCGTGAAGAAGCACTGGCGCCGTTTCCTGCCGGGCGCGAGCATGTTGACGACCGAGCAGAAGCGCGACTTCGCGCTCGGCTGGCTGAACTGGCTGGGCGCGGAAAGCATCGGCGTCGTCGTGGCGGTGCTCAACCTGCTGTGGGTGCCGATCGTCGCCTTCGTGGGCATCGCGGTGCCCGACAAGGTGCTGACGCTGCCGATCATCGCCGCCTTCGCGGTGTCGTTCATCCATTTCGTGGCGCTCTATCGCCTGCGTGTCGGCGTTCCGTTCGGACAGGCCGTCGGCGCGATGTTCGCTGCCATGTCGATGCAATGGACGGTGGCGCGCGCGGTCGGCTTCGGCCTGATCAAGGAGCATCTGCCGTTCGTGCGCACCGCCAAGGGCGGCGGCGCGGCGCCGCGGCGGCTGACCTTCCCGGCCTTCCACGAGGCGGTGCTCGGCTCGCTGCTCGTGCTCGGCGCGGTGATCGTGATTGGGACGAATCACGAGAACGTGCGCGAGATCAACCTGTTCGGCTACGTGCTGCTGGTGCAGAGCCTGCCGTTCCTCGCCGCCGTCTGTCTCGCCTGGTTCGAAGGGTCGCGGCTCAACGACTTCGTCTTCTGGCAGCGCGTCCGCGCGAAGCTCGGCGAGCTGCCGGAGAAGCGCGCCGCCGCGGCCGCCGCGATCGCGCAGGCGCCCGCCGCCGCAGCCGCGATCGCCAATGCGCCGGCCGCCACGGCGGAGAACCGCATCGAGGCCGCGCCGTGATCCGGCGCGGCGCGCTCATC
>CAZIGW010000200.1:0-13639 GCA_964538565.1 uncultured Hyphomicrobiales bacterium
GGCACTCCGGGTCCGGGACTGCGTTCGCTCATCGACGGACTGCTGGCGAAGCTGCGCTCGGTGGATGCGATCGGCGAGGAGGAATACCAGCGCGCGCTCAGCGAGCCGATCGTCGTTGCCGGCGGGAGGCAGCCCGGATGATCCGATGATTCGGTCCAATGATGGACTGGACGGTATTGGTGCACCTTCGGACGAAAAGACGTGCGACGTATCACCCGCGAAAATCCCTAGCTCCGACGGGCAACTTTTTCGCCTGTACTCGGCCCGACCATTTTGTATTCTGGGGATATGCAAGAGTCCTTGGACGCCTGGTTCAAACGCGAAATCCTGCCCCACGAGGCGGCGCTCGTGCGTTACCTGACGCGCGTCTGGCCGCGCAAGCACGAGATACAGGACTTGCGCCAGGAGACTTACGCTCGCGTCTATGCAGCAGCGATGACATCGCGTCCAACGGCGCCCCGATCGTTTCTCTTTACCAGCGCGCATCACCTGATGGTGGACCGCGTGCGGCACGAGCGCGTGGTCTCCATCGAGGCGGTTGGGGATATCGAAGCGCTGAACGTCTCAGTGGACGAGGTGTCCGTTGAACGCCGCATCAGCGCCCGGCAGGAGCTCAAGCTGCTCGCGCGGGCGCTCGATCGGCTGCCGCCGAAATGCCGTGAGGTTCTGTGGCTGAGGCGGGTCGAGGGGCTCTCGCAGAGAGAGGTCGCCGAGCGAATGGGCGTAAGCGAAAAGACAATCGAGCACCATGTATCGAAAGGGGGGCGGCTGCTGGCCGATTATATGTTGAACGGGAACGCTGACCGCCCCGGCGCCGGACGTGCGATGTCGCTGGAGGAGGATGAAAGTGAGCACGGAACGCCATAAAGCGATCGACGAAGCGGCCGGCGACTGGCTCGCGCGGCGCGATTCGGGCAACTGGTCGGATGAACTCGAGCGCCGTTTCCAGGAGTGGCTGGACGAATCGCTTCTGCACCGTGTGGCCTATCTGCGCCTCGAACACGTGTGGGAGCGCTCGGAGCGACTGAAGGCGCTCGGCGCAGGGATACCGCCCGGCGTCATCCCGCCAGCCAACGGTTGGAACCTGTCATTTCTTTTTGAGCAGCGTGACGGCGCGAGTGATCCCGAAAGCTCTGGCGCTGACGCGGCACCTTCGGCACTCGAAGAATCCTCCGGCCCCGGCACCGCGCTCCCGAGCGCCATTGCAGGCGCGTCCAAGAAGCTCGATCACCGCCGCACGCCTCTCACTCCTGTCCGACGTAGGTTGCTCGCTTTCGCCGCGAGCGTGCTCATCGCGGCAGCGCTCGGTCTGGCATACCACCTTTGGCCATCCGGGACGTCCTACAGAACGCCCGTCGGAGGACTCGCCTCCGTACCCATGGCGGACGGTTCGAAAATCACCCTCAATACCGACAGCGAGGTTCGCGTCGCCGTCACCGAGAAGGAGCGGCGCGTCGAGCTGGAACAAGGCGAAGCCTTCTTCGAAGTCGCAAAGGACCCCGCCCGCCCGTTCATCGTGAGCGCCGGCAACAAGCGCGTCATCGCGGTGGGTACGAAGTTTTCCGTCCGGCGCGAAGGCAGCGACATCCAAGTCGTCGTCACCGAAGGCAAGGTGCGTGTGGAAGCACGCGGCAACAGCGGCTCGGGCATCACCGAGCCGCTAACGGCAGGAACAGTCGCGCAGGCCAGCGATACCGGTGTGCTGCTGCGGACGCAGAACTTGGAGGAAGCCGAGGAATCATTGAGCTGGCGCCAGCAAGTCCTGATCTTTCGTCAGATGACGCTGGGCGATGCCAGTGCGGAATTCAACCGGTACAACACTCGCAAGATCGTCATCGAGGACCCGAGTGTTGCCGCGCTCCAAATCGCCGGCACCTTCCGCGCCGACAACGTCGAGGCGTTCGTGCGGCTGCTCGAACGAGGTTATCCCGTGCGCGTTGAAGAACGGGACGACCAGTTGGTGCTCATGCCGCGATAGCGCGCATCGGCTCCGTTTGAACGTCTCGACAGCGCAGCGGCCGATCTCGCGTAGCGTGCTGCGCGCAGGCTGCATCCGCGGCGCGCGCGTCTCTCGCTTGCTTCCAAAGCGGAACCCGACACACGCGGCGCGCGACTGCTGTCGTGGAGCGCGGCACCGTCATGTTCTCGACTGCAACTCAATGTCGTTTCTTGTCCACAAAACTAGGGATTTTCAGGCTCTCCGCGTCACAGTGAGCACGACAACACGATACGGCGGCTTCCAGAGAATCCACGATGCTCAAGACCGTTATGACGCGATCCACGATCATTGCGCTTGCATGCGCGCTCTCGCTCCCGGCCTTCGCCATGGCGGATGGGGCGAAGCGAGCGATCCACATTCCCTCCGGTGAGCTGGGCGCAGCGCTCGAACTGCTCGCGAAGCAGTCCGGCACCGACCTCGTCTATCGCCCCGATCAGGTGCAAGGCTTCAGGACGCGCGGCGTCGAAGGCGAGCTGTCCACCGAAGAAGCCGTCATGAGATTGCTTGAAGGCACTCCGCTCAGCCTGAGCGTGGATGCGAGCGGCGCGATGCTCATCGCGCTACCCCCGGCCAGTCCCCCGAGTCCGAAATCGCAGACTCACGCTGCCCCGAACGGGTCGAAGTCCTTCTGGAACCGTCTGCGGCTTGCACAGGCGGAGCCCGGCGTTCCTGCACAGGGAGAGCGGCAGGATGAGAGTGCAGCCGATCGGTCTTCGACCAATGCCGCGGAGAGCAATGGAGAAGAGCTCGCGAACGTCGTCGTCGCGGCTTCGCGCATCGACCGCGCGGGCTTCGAGGCGCCGACTCCCACAGTGCGTATCAGCGCCGACGAGCTCATGGCCAACTCACGCCCCAACGTCGCGGCGGCGCTGAACGACTTGCCACAATTCCGCGCCACGACATCGGCGCAGACGACCGGCACCAACACCGGAGCGGGGAACGCGCCTCTCGATCTGCGCGGCCTGGGCATCAGCCGCACGCTCGTTCTGCTCGATGGACACCGGCTCTCGGGCGATAACGACCTCAATACGATCCCCACCATCCTCATCAAGAACGTGGAAGTCGTGACCGGCGGAGCGTCCGCCGCGTGGGGCTCTGGCGCCGTTGCCGGCGTCGCCAACATCAATATCGACCGCGAATTCACCGGCGCGAAGCTGAATACGCAATATGGCGTTTCCAGATACCACGACGCCGAGGAGATCGGCGTGGAGGGGGCGTTCGGGTCCGGCTTCGCCGACGATCGCGGCCACGTGATTCTCGGCGCGGAGTTTCTCGACAACTCGGGCGTCATTCCGAAAGTTTCGCGCGCGAACGTGGGCCGCTGGGCGCAGGTGTCGAACGGCGCCGGCGCGTTCGTCAATGTCGGCGACGTGGGGTTCTCCGACGCCGCCTACGGAGGGCTCATCCTCTCCGGGGTGAACGCCGGCAAGGCTTTCAATCCGGACGGCTCGCTGCGCAACTTCGACTACGGCAAGGTTGTCGGCACCTCGATGATCGGTGGCGAGGGTCCCTCGAACGACGACCTGAGTCCTCTGGTCACGCCGCAGCGACGCTACAGCGCGATGGTCGGCGTCAGCTATGACATCACGGACGGACTCAAGCTCACCGCGGACGTGCTGCGATCACGGATGTGGAACAACTACATCTGGTTCGGCGATCACAACCGCGGCAACCTGACCATCAGCATCGACAACGCCTTTCTTCCCGAAGACGTGCGCACGCAGATGGCGAATGCGGGCGAGACGTCGTTCACGATGGGCCGGTTCAACTCCGATCTCTCCTATCCCCATATCGACTTCGAGCGCGTGAACACCCAGGCCACCATTGGCCTGGACGGCTCCTTCGCCCGCGACTGGCGCTGGGGCCTCTACTACAGTCACGGCGAGTTCGAGAATAACATCGACACGCCCGGGTTCCTGCTCACCAAGGAATTCGCCCAGTCGGTCGACTCCGTCCGCGATCCGACAACGAGACAGCCGATCTGCCGGATTGCGCTGACGGATCCCAGCACCGACTGCGTGCCCATCAATCTGTTCGGGCTGGGCGCGCCCTCGCAGGCGGCGATCGACTACGTCACGGGCACGCCCCGACAGCGCGCGACGACTAAGCTCGACGTGGGTGGCTTCAGCGTGCGCGGCGAGCCTTTCAGCCTTCCTGCCGGTGAGGTCTCGGTGGCCGTCGGCGCAGAGGCGCGCCGCGAGCAGATCGACCAGGACGTGGGTGCGCTCGATGCGGCGAAGGCATTCCGGACGTTCAGCTTCTCCGCGATGTCGGGCAAGTTCTCGGTGAAGGAAGCGTTCGGCGAGTTCGTGGTGCCGATCGTGCGGGACCTGCCGGTTCTTCATCGCCTCGAGCTGAACGCGGCGGCCCGAGTCTCCGACTACGACACCACCGGTTCCATCTGGTCCTGGAAGGTCGGCGCGACCAACGAGTTCCTGCCCGGCCTGCGCGGCCGCATCACACAGTCGCGCGACATCCGTTCTGCCAATCTGGCGGAGCTCTTCACGACCACCACGACAGGCTACAACAACATCAACGATCCGGTGACGGGTCAGACCGTGTACGTCCTCAACAACGGCGGCGGCAACCCGGACCTGCAGCCGGAGACCGCCGACACGCTCACCGCAGGCTTCACGTATTCGCCGCCTGCGATCTCCGGCCTGAATCTCTCGCTGGATTACTTTCACATCCGCATCGACGACGTCATCACGACGATTGCGCCGCAGGACATCGTCACGCGCTGCTACAACGGCAACACGGAGCTCTGCACACGCGTGGAGCGCGATGCGAATCAGAACATCATCCGCACGCTTTCGACGTACGTGAATCTGGCGCGCTACGAGACGGACGGCGTGGATGCGGAGGTGTCCTATAACACGCCGCTCGACACCTTCGTTGCCGGTGCGCCTGGAAGGCTTCAGCTACGGCTCGTCGGCACGTGGGTGAACAGCCTCACGACGAACGATGGCGTGAGCGAAATCGAGTACGTCGGCTCGCAAGGCTATTCGTTCGGCCTCGGTGTGCCCGAGTTGCGTTTGGTCGCCAGCGCGGCATGGCAGGGTCAATCGTTCGGAGCCAACGTGCGTGCCCGCTACATCTCGTCGGGCGAGTACAACAAGACCGTCAACATCGTGAACAATCACATCGACGCGTTCACCTATGTCGACCTGGGCGTCACGGCGCATCTGCCTCGATTCGGCGGCTCGGACGTCGAGCTCTTCGGCAACGTCACGAACCTCCTCGACAAGGATCCGCCACCGGGCTCGCTCTACTCGCCGTACTACGACGTGGTCGGCCGGTACTTCACGGTCGGCGTGCGCGTCGGGTTCTGAGTGTCACGTTGCCGTGAGGATGGTTGCGCGAGCCACCGCTGACAAGAGACTGCCCATGATCATCAGAACGTCACTGCTGCTCGGCGCGACCTTGATGGCAGCACCGGTGTTCGCAGACATCGCTCCGCCCGCCGCCATTGTCGTCGACGGCGCGCCCGCCGTGCCGGATGCGTTGGCGGACGCCACGCGCCCGTATCTCGAATTCCGCCGCGCCAGCTTTCTCGGCTGGAACCCGGCCGATCACTCCATGCTGATCAAGACCCGGTTCGGCGATACGGAGCAGTTGCATACGGTCGCAAAGCCCGGCGGCGAGCGACGCCAGCTCAGTTTCGAGGCGGAGCCCATTCTGACCGGCGCGCTCTCGCCGACCGGTGACACGCTCATCGTGCAGAAGGACAAAGGGGGCGACGAGTTCTATCAGCTCTACGCGCTCCGGAAGGGTCGCTTGACGCTCCTGACCGACGGCAAGAGCCGCAACTGGTTCGGGGCATGGAGCCGCGACGGACGCTGGATCGGATACTCCTCCACCCGCCGCAACGGCGCGGATGCCGATCTCTACATCGCCGAGCCGGCTCGCGCCGGTAGCGAGCGGCAAGTGGCGCAAGTGAGCGGCGGCGGCTGGAACATCGCCGACTTCTCGCCGGATGGCCGATCCGCTCTCGTGGTCAATCGCATTTCGATCAACAAGACGGACGTCTACGAGCTGGATCTCGCGACGCGCGCGCTGCGGCCGATCACGGCCCCAGCGATGGAGGTCTCCTATGAGGGCGTCCGCTATGCGCCCGACGGCTCCATCTGGGCCGCGTCCGACAAGGACTCCGATGTGCTGCGGCTCGGCCGTCTCGATCGCGCCAGCGGCGCGTTCACGCCGGTGACGCAGGAAGCTCGCTGGGACGTGAGCGATTTCGCGATCTCACCCGATGGCAGCTTTGTCGCCTATGCGATCAACGAGAACGGTGTCTCGCGCCTGCGAGTTCTGGACATCGCCACGCGCAAGGTGCGCCAGGTCGACGGTCTCCCGGCAGGAGTGATTCCCTACAGCATTCATTCCGCCATCGAGATTGCACCGTGGGGTGAAATCGGCCTGAGTCTCAGCTCGGCGCGCGTTGCAGGCGATGCCTTCTCTGTTGATCCCAAGACGCTCGCCGTCACGCAGTGGACTCACAGCGAGACCGGCGGCCTCGATCCCAACGACAACATCGAGCCACGGCTCATCACGATCCGCAGCTTCGACGGCGAGCCGATTTCCGGCTTTCTCTATCTGCCCGACGCGAAAAAGTTCGCGGGGCGGCGACCGCTCATCGTCGACATTCACGGCGGCCCGGAAGGGCAGACGCGGCCGGAATTCCTGGGCCGCAACAACTACCTGCTCAACGAGCTCGGCATCGCGCTCTTCTATCCCAACGTCCGCGGCTCGACCGGCTATGGCAAGCGATTCGTGAATCTCGACAACGGTCCGCAGCGCCGCGAGAACTCCGTGCGCGACATCGGCGCGTTCCTCGATGCGCTCGCTAAAGAGCCTCGCCTCAACCCGACCCGCTTCGGCGTGACCGGTCTCTCCTATGGCGGCTACATGTGTTATGCGACGGCGATCCGCTACGGCTCGCGCTTGAAGGGCGCCAACTGCTACGTCGCGATCTCGAATTTCGTCACGTTCCTGGAGAACACCCAGGCTTATCGCCGAGACCTGCGGCGCGTGGAGTACGGCGACGAGCGCGACCCCGTGCAACGGGCCAAGCTGCAGGCCATCTCGCCGCTGACGAACGTGCAGCAACTGCGAATCCCGCTGCTGGTCGCCACGGGCGGCAACGACCCGCGCGTTCCGCCTTCAGAAGCCGATCAGATCATCAAAGCGGTGCGGGCCAATGGCGGGAGTGCCTGGCACGTGCTCGCGCGGAACGAGGGCCACGTGTTCCGCAAGAAAGAGAACGAAGACTACTATTTCTGGGTCGGTCTGGAGTTCTGGAAAGAACGGCTGCTCGATTCTGCCGACAAGTAGTCCCAGCGTGCACGACTTCCCGCATTCCTCGGGCCGCAGTGCGAGTAGCTCTAGGTCCTACTCATCGCCGCGGACCTCCTAGCCGATCAGCCGAGCGAGCGCGCCGCCATTCCTCAAACGCTCGCAATGGCTGTGCGTCGAATCATCGTCTTGTCCGCGGCGCGCTGGGCCGATGGTCGCAGGCAACGTTCGCGGCGCTGTCGCCGTGATCGGGCAGGCAGGAGCTGAGCTCCCTCCTGGCGGGTCCGCTCTTTAGGCGCGCTGCGCGATGCTGAACATGCCTATCGCTTGAGACATCCTTTGGTGATGGCCCACAGCACTCGGTTGGCCGCCTCGAGCTCCTTGGGATCGAGGCCATCCACGAGGTGCTCTATGAACTTGATGATGGGCTTGCGAACCGCGGCGTAGCTCTTGAGGCCCGCATCGGTGAGCGCGAAGCTCGGGCTGCGCTTGTCCGCCGGATTTTCCTCGCGCTTCACGAGGCCCCTTTTCGTCAGCTCCTGTACCGCTCGGCTGACCTCCGCCCGGTCGACCGCCGCGCCGTCGGCTAGCGAGCGCACGGAGCCGGTCGAGAGCAATCCGAGCTGTGAAACGACGCGCCACTGCTGCAACGTCAGATGTCCTGTTTCCTCGAGGATGTCGACGATGCGCCGATCGAACAGCTTGGCCGCCAGCACCATGCGGTAGCCGAAGTAGGTATTCCCGCCGATGTCGTACAAGGGCAGCAGCTGGGCCACCTCGCGGTGCTCCGGCTCCACCTGCGGGCCCAAGTTTTTGCGAGCGCTCGTTTTTCTTCTTGCCTTCCTGACCATCTGTCGTTTCGAACTGCGAGCCATGACGTGATTTGCACCAAGTGTTGCGCGAACGCGGACTGTTGACAACCGCTCGGCTATCGTTGAAAATTCAACGAGTCTCTCGGATCGTTGAAATATCAAGGATAGAAGATCGAACTAGAAGGATCGCGCGCGCACGAACATCTCGGAGGGGGCATGAAGAGCAGGGTGACTGTCGCAGCCGTGACCGCTGCGATTTTGGCGGATGCGACTGCAGTGGCGCAGACCGCGCCGACGTCGTCCGCGGACAACGACTCGGTGCTTACGGAGGTCATCGTCACGGCAAATCGCCGCGAAGAGACCGTTCAGAAATCTTCTCTCGCCATTGACGTGGTGGGCGGGGAGCAACTCAAATCTGCCGGGGTCGGGAGTCCACTGCAGCTGCAGAGCCTGGTGCCCGGTCTCACCATGTCTGCGAGCGGCGCGACGATCGTGACCTATCTGCGCGGCGTCGGCAGCTTGTCGACGGACGCCAACGCCGAGTCCGCCATCGCCTACAACATCAACGGCGTTTACATCGCGAGGCCCAACGGCATTGGCCCGGTGTTCTACGACCTCGAACGGGTCGAGGTTCTGAAGGGACCGCAAGGAACTCTTTACGGCCGGAATGCAACGGGTGGCGCGATCAATATCATCTCGAAGCGCCCGGGCAGGGAGCTCGGCGGCGACGCGACGCTCGACCTCGGCGACTACTCGCTGCGGCGCTTTCAGGCCGCGGTGAGCCTGCCGCTCTCGGAGCAGTTTGCGTTGCGCGCCGCCGGACAGATCACACGGCGCGATGGCTATCTCAGCGATGGCTATAACGACGATGACAGCGCAGCCGGTCGCCTGAGTGCGCTGTGGAATCCAAACGATGCGCTGTCGTTGCTGATCGTGGGCGAATACACCCACATTGGAGGCAACGGCGGCGGCGTGGTGAAGCGATCTGACATGCAGCCGGAGCCGACGGACCATTGGCACGGCGCGGCCGAGCCCGATTCGCAGCCGCCCTCGGCAGCGATTCCGGGCGGGACGGTCATCGGTCGCGACGGAACGACCGACGTCGATATCCACGCGATCAGCGCGGAGATGAACTGGGACCCAGGCCCCGCGACGCTGACCTTCATTCCCGCTTACCGCGACACGAAGCCCAAATATCTGACGTACTCCCCCGGCTTCTTTTTCGACACGGCCGAGACCTCCAAGGAGCAGAGTTACGAGCTCCGCCTCGGCAATCAATCCGAGCGCGTCAAATGGGTCGGCGGCCTGTACTGGTTCAAGGAAGACCAGACGCAGCTCTATTCGCTGAAAGCGTTGCCGTTTCAACAGAGCGTGGTCGACACCACGTTGGGAACGAAGAGCAAGGCGGCGTTTGGCGAGGTCACGTTCGGGGTGACCGATGCGTTCCGTCTCATCGGCGGCCTGCGCTACTCCAAAGATGACAAGGAGCAGGGCGGCACCACGACGGCCGTTCTGCCGCGGGCGCTCGTGACGGACAATTCGGGCCAGCGTGACTTTTCGAACACCTCGTGGAAAGCAGGCGCCGAGCTCGATGTCGGGCCGCAGAGCATGCTGTTCGCAACGGTCGCAACGGGATACAAGGCGGGCGGCTTTTTCCCGAGCGTGCCGGCGCCCAACAATTCGTTCGAGCCGGAGAAGTTGACCGCCTACACCCTGGGCTCGCGCAATCGCTTTCTCGACCAGCGCCTGCAGCTGAATGCCGAAGCCTTCTACTGGGACTACGAGGATAAGCAGGAGCGGTTCCTCGGCGTGTCCTCCGGTGGCTCGACCGGGCTTCTCACCACGAATGCCGGTGCAGCGACGTTGTACGGGTTGAATCTGGATCTGCAGTTCAAGGCTAAGTCGAGCGATTCGCTGCGTGCGAGCGTCGAGTATCTGCACACGCGCTACGACTCCTTCGTCTACACCGCGTACAACGCGCCGCCGTTTGGCGCCAGCGTGGGCTATTCGCCTGCAGCTACCGGATGCAAGCTCGGTCCAATTGTGCCGTTCACAGCGAATGATCCATTCCTGCCGACGGACTCGCTTCAGACCGTCGATTGCAGCGGCAAGCCGCTCGTGAATGCCCCTGAGTGGTCGGGGAGCGCGGGATATACGCACACCTTCAACCTGAGCAATGGGGCGGGGCTCGTGGCCGATGTCAGTGGCCAATTTGCCTCCAAGAAGTATCTCACTGCGGACTTCATCAACGCCGGGTCCGATGATGGCTACGTCACGCTCGATGCGGCGCTGACCTATCACGCGGCGGGCGACAACTGGGAGGTCGGTGCGTGGGGGCGCAATCTGAACAACGCGGCCATCTACACCGGCGGCTTCCGCTATCCCTTCTCCTCGCCCGTGACGGTGGGCGGAGATCCTACGCTGTACTACGCACAGATCCGCGCGCCGCGCACCTACGGTGTACGCGCGTCGGTGAGGTTCTAGGCGCGTTCGAGGCGGGCAGCGGCATGTTCGTGAGAAACGCGTGGTATGTCGTGGGTTGGAGCTATGAGTTCCAGGAAGGGACGCTCTCCGCACGCATGCTGCTCGATGATGGCATCGCCGAGGACAAGTCGATCATCGAGGCACAGCAGGAAGTCATCGCGCGCTCGCCCGGCGTCAAACCCGTGCCGACACGGGCGGATCGAGCCGTGCTGGCATTCCAGCGAATCATGAATCGCCTGAAGCAGGCGGAGTCTGAAGGCAGGAGCCTGACGGCATGAGAGCGGATCTTCGTCAGCGAATCGCTGCGCTGGGGGTTGGTCTTTCACCGCAGTTGCTCCAGGGCTCGATGGACTGCTACGCAGACTTGCACGCGTCGAAGCCGCGGTCGCGGGCAACAGTTCAGCGCGACTGTGCGTATGGACCGGACGGCAGGCATCGGCTGGATCTCTTCGTTCCGCACGGTAACGCTGCAACGAAGCGCCCTGTACTGATCTTCGTTCATGGTGGTGGTTTCGTGAGTGGCGACAAGCGTCGCCCCGACACGCCCTACTACGACAACATCGGATACTGGGCTGCGGCACGCGATTTCATTGGCGTCACCATGACGTACCGGCTCGCTCCACAGCACACCTGGCCGGCAGGCGCGGAAGACGTGGGTCGCGCGGTCGAATGGGTCGCGCAGCACATCGAGGCATTTGGCGGAGACGTGAGCGGCGTCTTTCTGATGGGCCAGTCCGCAGGCGCCGTTCACGTCGCGAACTACCTGAGTGATGTTCGCTTCCATCGCTCGGCAGGGCGCGCCTTGGCCGGGGCGCTGCTGATCTCGGGGGTCTACGATGTTGCCAGCGCGGATCGCAACCCATTTCAGAAAGCCTACTATGGCGAAGATGATAGTAGGTGGGGGCAGTATTCCTCGCTCCCCGGTCTGATCTCAACCGACCTGCCGCTGCTGGCGACCGTTTCCGAGCTGGATCCCCCGGACTTTCAGCGCCAAGCCGCGAGCTTCGTCATGGGCCGACTGGCTCGGACCGGCGAATACCCGCGAATGCTCTACCTGCAGGGACACAACCACCTCACGAGCGTCCTGCAGATTGGCACCAGCGAGGACTCTCTCGGCCCGCAGATCGAACACTTCATCGGCGCGGTTTGCGCCCGCTCCTGAGCGCTTCTTGGAGTAACCACTCATGCAATCCGTACGTGCGCCGCTTGCGCAAGACGAAAGCGACTTTCCGCCCAAGGTGACCTTTCCCGACATCCCGCTCTACGCCGGTTGGGGCCGGCCGATGCGCGTGGAGTCGGATGCCGTTGCAATGGAAGTGATGCATGGAGAAGTGCCGCGCGAGCTCAATGGAGCCTGGTTGCGGTGTGGACCCGATCGGCAGTATCCGCCGCGTGATGGCGATGACGTGTTCATCGACGGAGAAGGGCAGATACACCGCTTCCTGATCGAGGACGGGCAGGTTCACTATCGCAGCCGTTGGGTTCGCACCGCGCGATTCGTCGCTCAGGAACAGGCGAGGCGTGCTCTCTTCGGTCGCTATCGAAATCGATACACGAGCGATCCCAGCGTCCGGCACATCAGCATGGGCACTGCAAATACGACGGCCCTCTGGCACGGCGGGAAGCTGTTTGCCCTCAAGGAAGACGATCTGCCGTATGAGATCGACAGGGACACGCTCGCAACGGTCGGTCAGTACGACTACGACGGCCAGGTGAAAGCGCTCACGATGAGTGCGCACCCGAAGGTCGATCACACGACCGGAGAGCTGCTGACCTTCGGCTATCAGGCCAAAGGCGATGCCACCGACGACATCGTCTTCTACGTGATTGGCGCCGACCGGAAGATCCGCAACGAGATCTGGTTCAAGATGCCGTTCGCGGGCGTGGTGCACGACTTCGGTGTCACCGATACGCACGTGATCTTCCCGTTCACGCCGCTGATCACGGATCTATCCGTGATCAAGGCCGGGGGCCCTTACTATCTCTGGTATCCCGAGAAAGGTATGCATTTTGCCGCCGTGCCGCGGCGCGGTTCCGCCAAGGACATTCAGTGGTTTCACGGCCCGGCGATGGGCATCGGCCACACGATGAATGCTTTCCGCACGGGCAACACGCTGCATTTCGATGGAACGGCGTATGCCGGCAACATGTTCTCATTCTTCCCGGTCGCCAAGCCGGGTGTACTCGACTATCCGCAGCCGAGCGTTGGCGATGGACAGACGGCTGTGCCACCGATCCTCTCTCGTGTTTCGTTACGCCTCGACAGTGGCTCGAGCGATTTCACGCAGACGCCACTCATTGGCATGGCCGGCGAGATGCCGAGGGCGGACGATCGCTATCAGGGCAGGCCGTACCGACATGGCTATCTCATCGTGCGGCCCCGCGTCGACGCGAACCGGCTTGCGACGCTGGAAAGCGGGATCGGCCACATTGATCACGCGACGGGTGCATTCAAGATCTGGGAGCCGGGCGCGCATCGTTCCGTCCACGAGCCTCAGTTCGTCCCGCGCAGCCCGGACGCCGCGGAGGGTGACGGCTGGCTCCTGGTTCTGGTCAATCGGCTGGACGAGCATCGCAACGATCTCGTCATTCTCGACGCGCAACGCATCGACGCCGGTCCGATCGCGACCGTGCGGGTGCCTGTGAAGGTGCGCTCGACATTTCACGGCTGTTGGATCCCGGCATGAGGGCACGATCATGATGAGATCCGAAGCGCTGCCGCCGCAGGTCATTCCCGGGACAGCGGAGATCCCGTTCGACCCGCAGGTCACCACCTACACACGTTTCGCGGGGCTGCGCTTCGAGCCCTTTGAGTACACGGGATGGGTCGACGAGTGCCTGTCGTGGAAGAAGACGTGCTACATCGGGGATTGGTCGCCGCTCACGAACAAGCTGCTCGTGAAGGGCCGCGACGCACTTCGGTTCTTCTCCGATATCTCGGTCAATAGTCTCGCACGCTTCGAGGTCGGCCAGGCGAAACACAGCATCCAGTGCAACAGCCGCGGAAAAGTGGTCTGCGAGGGCGTACTGATGCGGCTCGCCGAGGATCTCG
>CAZIGW010000201.1:0-7566 GCA_964538565.1 uncultured Hyphomicrobiales bacterium
CGCGTCTTCGACTCCCAGCTCGACGCGCTTGGCATCGAGCTCGGCTTCCTGCTGCGCCAGGTATTCGCGCGCCCGCTCCTGCAGCTCGCGCGCGGTGTCCTCGTCGAAGCCTTCGATCGAGGCGATTTCCTTCTCGTCGACAAGCGCGAGCTCCTCGATCGAGCCGAAACCTTCCGAGGCCAGCAGTTGGCCGACCACTTCGTCGAGATTGAGGGCGTCGACGAAGATCTTGGTGCGGCTCTCGAACTCGGCCTGACGGCGCTCGGATTCTTCCTGCTCGGTGAGGATATCGATGTCCCAGCCGGTGAGCTGCGAGGCGAGACGGACGTTCTGGCCGCGGCGGCCGATCGCCAGCGAAAGCTGCTGATCCGGCACGACGACCGCGATGCGTTCCTTGTCCTCGTCGAGCACCACCTTGGCGACTTCGGCGGGCGCGAGCGCGTTCACCACGAAGGTGGCGATGTCGGGCGACCACGGGATGATGTCGATCTTCTCGCCCTGCAGCTCGTTCACCACCGCCTGCACGCGCGAGCCGCGCATGCCGACGCAGGCGCCGACCGGGTCGACCGAGGAATCGCGCGAGATCACCGCGATCTTGGCGCGCGAACCCGGATCGCGCGCGACCGCCTTCACCTCGACGATGCCGTCGTAGATCTCCGGCACCTCCTGCGCGAACAGCTTGGCCATGAACTGCGGGTGCGTGCGCGAGAGGAAGATCTGCGGACCGCGCGGCTCGCGCCGCACGTCGTAGATGTAGGCGCGGATACGGTCGCCGTTGCGGAACGCCTCGCGCGGCAGGAGCTCGTCGCGGCGCACGATCGCCTCGCCGCGGCCGAGATCGACGACGACGTTGCCGTATTCGACGCGCTTGACGATGCCGTTCACGACGTCGCCGATGCGGTCCTTGTATTCCTGGTATTGCCGGTCGCGTTCGGCCTCGCGCACCTTCTGCACGATCACCTGCTTGGCGGATTGGGCGGCGATGCGGCCGTATTCGAGCGGCGGCAGCTGCTCGGCGATGAAGTCGCCGACCTGCGCGGCGGGATTGCGCCGCTTGGCGTCCTCGATCGAGATCTGGGTCGAGTCGTTCTCGACCTGATCGACGACGAGCAGCAGGCGCGACAAGCGCATCTCCCCGGTCTTCGGATTGATTTCGGCGCGAACCTCGGTTTCGCTGCCGTAGCGCGAGCGCGCCGCCTTCTGGATGGCGTCTTCCATGGCGGCGATCACGATGCCGCGATCGATCGCCTTCTCGCGCGCGACGGCGTCGGCGATCTGCAAGAGTTCGAGCCGGTTGGCGCTGACGGCCATCGGTCAGTCTCCATCATGCTGGGCCGCAAGCCGGGCAGGCCCGGCGTGGCGGCGGAAATTCCGTTGCTAGCGGGAAGGATGATCGTGGCGCCGGTCCCGCGTGCCGCGCGCCGCGCGTTCGTGTTCGGCACCGTGTCCGCCGCCTTCGATGTCGCCTGCGATCTCGCGTTCCTGGGCTTTGCCCCGGCGCAGCGATTCGGCAACGAGCGAGTCGGTGAGCACGAGCTTGGCTTCCGCCATCTCCTCGATCGGCAGCAGGATCTCGGCGGCCTGGTCCGGCTGGGGGTCTTCGCTGCGCAAACGCACCGCGTTGCCCTGCGTTCCCAGGAGCACGCCGCGGAACCGGCGCCGCCCGTCGACCGCGACCGACATCTCGATCTTCGCGACATGGCCGGCGAAGCGGTCGAAGTCGGAGCGCCGGACCAGCGGCCGATCGATGCCGGGCGAGGAGACCTCGAGCCGGTACGCGCGCTCGACCGGATCGGCGGCGTCGAGCACCGGAGAGAGCGCGCGCGAGGCTGTCTCGCAGTCCTCGATCGTCATCGATCCGTCCGGGCGTTCGGCCATGATCTGCACCGTGCAGCCGGCGAGGCCGGAAATCCTGATGCGCACGAGCCGGTATCCCAGCCCCGCGAGCACCGGTTCTGCCAGCGCGCCGACGCGCGCCGCCAGCCCCGTCTCGGTGACGAGACGCGGTTCGACGTCAACGCGCGTTTCCGACTGCGTCATTCTCGCCTCGGCTCCCTCGGCCGGCCGAAATTCGTGTCACTTGCCCGATGGCCTCGCCACGCGCTTCGCGGCGACGCCGGGTAACAAAAAAGAGCGGGTCCCGGGCGGGGCCCACTCTCAATAGCCGTTCGGATCGTATCCGACCGTTATGAGACGTCCTTGACGGACACACCATATATAGCCGATTGCGGGACTTGTGCAAGGGCCGCCCGTTTCCGCGATTGGGCTAACATTTCCTTCAGATTTGCGCTCCCATAAGGGTCGCGCGGACGGTCTGCCGCTCCGTCCGGGACTTCGTACCATGTCGCGTTCTGCGTCCTTCATTCCCGAGCTCGAGGAAGTCGTCCGGCACGGCTCCGCGGCCAAGCGCGCCGAGATGCTGCGGCGCATCACCGACCTGTTCGTCGACGGCGCCGACCGCTTCAGCGAGGATCACGTCCGGCTGTTCGACGACGTGTTCTGCCGTCTCGTCACCGAGATCGAATCGAAAGCGCTGGCCGAGCTCGCGCGCCGGCTCGCGCCCGTCGACAATGCGCCCGTCGGCGTGGTGCGCCGGCTCGCCAATGACGACGACATTGCCGTGGCGGGCCCGCTGCTGACGCGCTCGCTGCGGCTCGAAGAGCCGGATCTCGTCGACATCGCCGAGCGCAAGGGACAGGATCATCTCCTCGCCATCTCCGGGCGCGCCGTGATCAGCGAGGCGGTCACCGACGTCCTGATCCGCCGCGGCGAGCGCCAGGTGGTCCATAACGTCGCCGCCAATCAACGCGCGAAGATCTCGGAACGATCCTTCCGCTCGCTCATCGCCCGCGCCGGCCGGGACGGTCCGCTCGCGGAGAAGATCGGGCTGCGCTCCGACATACCGCCGCACCTGTTCCGCGAGCTCGTCATGAAGGCGAGCGAACTCGTGCAGAAGCGCCTGCTGGCGTCGGCGCGGCCGGAAACGCAAAGCGAGATCCGCCGCGTCATCGCCGATATCTCGGCCGAGATCGGCTCCAAGGCGCGTCCGCGCGATTATGCCGACGCGCAGCGCGCCGTGCTGGCGCTCGTCAACGCCGGCAAGCTCGACGAGGCGCGGCTCGTCGAATACGCGCGGGAAGGCAAGTTCGAGGAGACCGTCGCGGCGCTTTCGGCGATCTGCGCGGTTCCCATCGAGGTGATCGACCGCCTGATGAGCGGTGAACGCTCTGATCCTGTGCTGATCCTGTGCAAGGCCGCCGGCTTCGACTGGCCGACGGTGCGCGCGGTGATCATGGTGCATCCGGCCGGCCAGAGAATGCAGGGTCAGACGCTCGACGAGACCTTCAGCAATTTCGACCGGCTGTCGCCGTCGACCGCGCAACGGGTCGTGCGCTTCTGGCAGGCGCGGCCGGGCGACGAGCTCGATCTGAACTGAGCCGGCCGGGTCGCCGGAGCTCCGACACCCTTCCCGAATTCAGTCTGCTCGCCGGAACGTCAGGTAGCACGGCGTGCGGCCTTCGCGCCTCGCCTTGGCCTCGTAGCGCGTGCCGGCAAATCCCGGCCACGGCCGGCGCCAGTCGTCGGCGCGTTCCGCCGTCCAGATGAACTTCTGTGATCGCGCCATGTGCTCCAGCGTCCACGCCACATAGTCGGGCACGTCGCTGGCGAAACGAAACGCGCCGCCCGGACGCAGGATGCGGGCGAGCGCTTCGACCGTCGCGTCCTGGACGAAGCGGCGCTTCCAGTGCCGCCGCTTCGGCCACGGGTCCGGATAGAGGAGGTCGACGCCGGCGATCGAAGCGGGCGGCAGCCAGGCCATCAACGCGACGGCGTCGCCCTGGTGCAGTCGCAGGTTGGCGAGACCATGCGCCTCGATCAGCGCCAGAGCCTTGGCCATTCCGTTGACGAACGGCTCGCAGCCGATGAAGCCGATCGCTGGGTGCGCCTGCGCCTCGCTCGCAAGATGCTCGCCGCCGCCGAAGCCGATCTCGAGCCGGACCTCGGTGACCGGCAGCGGAAAAAGAGCGGCAAGATCGGCCGGCGGCGGAACGGACGGGTCGAGCGCGAGGCGCGGCAACAGGTGTTCGAGCAGCGCCGATTGATGCGGGCGCAGCCGGTGGCCCTTGCGGCGGCCGAAGAAGGCCCTGTCGCGCGCGGCGGAGCGGTGATTGATCGCCGTCATGGCGCCTTCGTAGGGCCTCGCCGGAGGCGATGCCAGTGCCCGATGTCCGGTTCGGCCGCGCCTCGCAAGCCGCGAGGACCGGCATCGGCGCCACAACGACGGGCGGCGCCGGGACGCGCCGCCCCAGGCCGATCAGGCAACCGCGGTGCGGATGGCCTCCACCAGATCCGTGCGCTCCCAGGAGAAGCCGCCGTCGCTCTCGGGAGCCCGTCCGAAGTGCCCATAGGCGGAGGTGCGGGCGTAGATCGGCCGGTTGAGGCCGAGGTGCTCGCGGATGCCGCGCGGAGAGAGGTCCATGACCTCCGCCAGCGCCTTCTCGACACGCGCCTCCGACGTCTGGCCGGTGCCGTGCAGGTCGACGTAGAGCGACAGCGGCTTGGCGACCCCGATCGCGTAGGAGAGCTGGATCGTGCAGCGCTCGGCGATGCCGGCGGCGACGACGTTCTTGGCGAGGTAGCGCGCCGCGTAGGCGGCGGAGCGGTCGACCTTGGTCGGGTCCTTGCCGGAGAAGGCGCCGCCGCCGTGCGGCGCGGCGCCCCCGTAGGTGTCGACGATGATCTTGCGCCCGGTGAGGCCGCAGTCGCCGTCGGGGCCGCCGATCACGAACTTGCCGGTCGGATTGACGTGCCAGATGGTGTGATTGGTGATCCAGCCCGGCGGCAGGGCCTTGCGCACGTAGGGTTCGACGATCGCCTGCACGTCGTGCGAGGAGAGATGCTGATCGAGATGCTGGGTCGAGACGACGATCTGCGTCACCTCGACCGGCTTGCCGTTCTCGTAGCGCACGGTGACCTGGCTCTTGGCGTCGGGACCGAGCTCCTCGGTCTCGCCCGAGCGTCGCGCTTCCGACATCAGCTTGAGAATGCGATGCGCGTAATAGATCGGCGCCGGCATCAGTTCCGGAGTTTCGCGGCAGGCGTAGCCGAACATGATGCCCTGGTCGCCGGCGCCTTCGTCCTTGTTCCCGGCGGAATCCACGCCCTGCGCGATGTCGACCGACTGCGCGTGCAGATGCACCTCGATGTCGGCTTTCTCCCAGTGGAAGCCGGCCTGCTCGTATCCGATGTCCTTGATGGCGAGGCGGGCGACGTGCGCCAGATAATCCTTGGTGATGGACGCAGGACCGCGGGTCTCGCCGGCGATCACGACGCGGTTGGTGGTGGCGAGCGTCTCGCACGCGACGCGGACCTGCCGCGCGTCCCAGCCCTGCTTCGGCGCCAGTTCGAAAAAGGCATCGACGACCTCGTCGGAGATCCGGTCGCAAACCTTGTCGGGATGCCCTTCGGAAACCGATTCGCTCGTGAAAAGATAGCTCGTGCGCGACACGTGAACCCTCCTCGCAGGACGCAGGTCACCCGCGTCAGCTCCCTCGGTGGCAGTGTTTCTTGCAGTGCGGCCGAGCGCGGTCAAGACGTGGGCGAAAAGTGGGACGAGGTGGGCGGGGCGGCGGCGTGAACGGCGGCCGCCCCGGTCAGGTCACGCGTCGTCTTCGCCGGCGATCTGCTCGACGAGATCCACGATGCGCCGCCGCAGCTTCGGGTCCTTGATGCGCATGAACGCCTTGGTGAGTGCCAGCCCGTCCGAGGTGGCGAGGAAGTCGGCGACGTAGGCCGGCGAGGGCGCTTCGCCCATGCCGTGCGTCCGCTCGCCCGGCAGGTTCGGCGCGCCCTCGAAAAAGAAGGACACCGGAACCTGCATGATGTGGGAGATCTGCTGCAGCCGGCTGGCGCCGATACGGTTCGTGCCCTTCTCGTACTTTTGCACCTGCTGGAAGGTCAGGCCGAGGGCATCACCGAGCTTCTCCTGGCTCATGTTCAGCATCATCCGGCGCATGCGGACCCGGCTACCCACGTGCTTGTCTATGGGATTCGGGGCCTTTTTGGCCATTGCAGTCTCCTATACGTCCCCTGGCGCCCTCTCCTCGCCTAAAGATATTCCAAATGCAATCGGTGATTTTCCCAAGGCGAGGCTACAACGCTAAAAACTGTGAGAAAATGATGAAAGTTGGGAATAAGTCGATACGAACAAGTTTTTCCATGCGCTTTCAAGTCTTTGGCAATTTCACATAGTCGACTGAGCCGCGGCGGGCCCTCGTCATGACGGAAGACCGGACATTCCCAGCAAAAGGTAGATCATTCCGCTCTGTTCAGTTACGTCAGCCATGGCGGCGCGGACGGCGAACGATCGCCGCGATCAGCACAATCGCGACCGCCAGGCCCGCGGGTCCATTGCCCACGCGGGCGAACACCGTGGCCTCGCGCGAACGCGGCAACGGTGCGTCCAGAACCCCTTCGCTCCCGAGCGGCAACGAACTGACGACACGGCCGACCGGGTCGATCACGGCGGAAATGCCCGTGTTGGCGGCGCGCACGAGGGGCAGACCTTCCTCGATGGCGCGCAGCCGCGCCTGCTGCAGGTGCTGGTAGGGACCGGTGCTCATGCCGAACCAGCCGTCGTTGGTGAGGTTCAAGAGCCAACCCGGCCGCTCGCCCTGCGGCACCGCTTCGCTCGGAAAGATGATCTCGTAGCAGATGAGCGGCAGGAAGCTCGGCGCCCGCGGCGTCTTCATCGGGCGGCGCCGGTCGCCGGCGAGGAAGCCGCCCTGCACCTTGGTCAGCGGCAGCAATCCGAGCCGTTCGAGCCAGGATTCCAGCGGCAGATATTCTCCGAACGGCACGAGGTGCACCTTGTCGTAGACCGACAGGATCGTCCCGTCATGGTCGATGACGTAGATCGAGTTGTAGGCGCGCACGCCCGTCCGGTTCGTTTCGGCCTCGGCGCGGCGCGCCGCCCCGGTGATCAGCACCGTGTCCTTCGGCAGCAGCGCCGCGATCTCGGCGAGCGCGTCCGCTTCGTGCGCGAGAAAAAACGGAAACGCCGATTCCGGCCAGATCAGATGCGTGATGCCTTCGAGACCCTTTGCCTGCGGACCGGTCGCGCGCCGTGACAGCGCGAGATAATGGTCCATGACCTTCTGCTTGGCCGAGTAGTTGAACTTGTCGTCCTGCTGCACGTCGGGCTGCATGATGCGCAGGCGCACGCCATCGACGAATGTCGTCGGGCTGCGGACAAGCCGCGCCGCGCCGTAGCCGGCAAGCATGCCGAGCGTCAGCACGGCGCACAGCGGCGCGAGCCACGGCCGCGGCGTTTCCGCGTGTTCGTCGACCAGGACGACGGGACTGGCAAACACCGCGACCGCGATGAAGGTCATGCCCCACAGGCCGACGAGCGCCGCGCCCTGCGCGAGCGCGAGCGGACCGGTCAGCGTGTAGCCGAAGGCGTTCCACGGAAAGCCGGTCAGGAGGTGGCCGCGCAGCCATTCGGACAGCGTGAGGGCGGCGGCCAGCACCTGGATGCGGCCGGCGCCCGGCCGCCAGAGCAGG
>CAZIGW010000202.1:0-3857 GCA_964538565.1 uncultured Hyphomicrobiales bacterium
AGCCGGGACAGTCCGGGCCGCCGCCCCTGCACTGAGGAACGCGTGCCCGCCGCAGTCCGAACCCGAGCCGCACCGAAGCGTGCCCGCGCCATTCCGCGAGATGAATTTGCCCGCCGCCGCCGCCAGCTCATGAAGCTGATGGGGCGCGACTCCATCGCCGTCATCGCCGCCGCGCCAGTCCGTCTCCGTAACAACGACGTCGAATACCCGTACCGTCAGGACAGCGACTTCTTCTATCTCACCGGGTTCGACGAACCGGAGGCGGTCGCCGTGCTCATTCCCGGGCGCGAGCAGGGCGAGTACCTGCTGTTCGTGCGCGAGCGCGATCCGGCGCGCGAAGCGTGGGACGGCAAGCGCGCCGGCCCGGAGGGCGCCACGCGCAGCTACGGCGCCGACGATGCGTTTCCCATCACCGATATGGACGAGATCCTGCCCGGGCTGCTCGAGAACCGCACCAAGGTGTTCTACACGATGGGTGCGCATCCCGAGTTCGATCAGCGCATCGTCGCCTGGGTGAACGGGCTGCGCTCGCAGTCGCGGCCCGGGCGCAGCGCGCCGCTGGAATTCGTGGCCCTCGCGCACTTCCTGCACGACATGCGGCTCTTCAAGTCGCAGAACGAGATCGATCTCATGCGCGAGTCGGCGCGCATCGCCGCCGCGGCGCACATCCGGGCGATGAAGGCGTGCCGGCCGGGACGCAAGGAGTACGAGATCATGGCGGAGCTCGTGCACGAGTTCCGCGTTCACAATGCTGACATCTCGTATCAACCGATCGTCGGCAGCGGCGACAACACCTGCGTGCTTCACTACCGCGCCAACGATCAGACGCTGCACGACGGCGACCTGCTGCTCGTCGACGCAGGCTGTGAGTACGAGTATTACGCGTCGGACATCACGCGCACGTATCCGGTCAACGGCGAATTCACGCCCGAGCAGCGCGCTTTGTACGAGGTGGTGCTCGAGGCCAATCGCGCCGCGATCGCGAAGGTGAAGCCCGGGAACAACTGGAACGACCCGCATCTGGCCGCGGTACGCGTCGTGACGCAGGGTCTCGTAAGGCTCGGGCTGCTGAAGGGCCGGGTTCCCGCGCTGGAGAAGGACGGCGCCTACCGCAAGTTCTTCATGCATCGGACCGGCCACTGGCTGGGTATGGACGTGCACGACGTGGGGGAATACAAGGTCGGCGATGAGTGGCGCGTGCTGGAGCCGGGCATGGCGATGACGATCGAGCCGGGCATCTACATCCCGCCGGGCATGAAAGGGGTGCCGAAGCGCTTTCGCGGCATGGGGATCCGCATCGAGGACGACGTCGTCGTGACGCGCACGGGCGTAGAGGTGCTGACCGCCAAAGCGCCGAAGGATCCCGACGAGATCGAAGCCTTGATGGCGCACGGCTGAGACTGCCATGCGCGAGGTGGACGTGGTGATCGTCGGAGGCGGAATGGTGGGGGCAAGCCTCGCGCTCGCGCTCGCCGGCACCGGCCTCGACGTCACGATGATCGAAGGCGTCGTGCCGGGCGGCGGCGCCCAGCCGAGCTTCGATGACCGCACCACCGCGCTCGGGAACGCGAGCCGGCGTATTTTCGAAGGACTGGGAGTCTGGGGCGACATCGCGCCGCAGGCCGCGGCCATTCGCACCATTCACGTCTCGGACGCGGGCCGCTTCGGCTTTGCGCGGCTGAACGCGAGCGAGCAGGGCATCGATGCGTTCGGCTATGTGGTCACGAACCGCGTCATCGGCGCGGCGCTGTGGGCGAAGCTCGCGACAGCGAAGGGCATCACGGTGCGTGCGCCGGCGCATCCCGAGTCGATCGACGTCTCCGCAGACGCCGTGCAGCTCACTGTGGTCGACGATCGCGGCCGCAATGCCGGTACTCAGGAAGCGGGGGCCCACAATGGCGGGGGTCCTGCGACGGAACAGATCAAGGCGCGTCTGATCGTGGCCGCGGACGGCGCACACTCGAGCGTGCGCGCGGCGGCCGGAATTGGTGCGACGATCGAAGACTACGAGCAGGTCGCCATTGTCGCGAACCTCGTGACCGATCGCCCGCACGACGGCACGGCGTACGAGCGCTTCACACCCACCGGTCCGCTGGCGTTGCTGCCGCTGTTCGATGGCCATTACGGCCTCGTGTGGAGCAAGAGCCCGCCGGAGGCGAGCCGCGTGCTCGCGCTCGACGACGCGTCGTTTCTCTCCGAGCTGCAGCAGTGCTTCGGCTGGCGCGCGGGTCGTTTCACGCGCGCCGGGCGCCGCGCGTCTTATCCGCTGAAGCTGACGCGCGCCGTAACCACCGTGTCGAGGCGCGCCGTTCTGATCGGCAATGCGGCCCAGGCACTGCATCCCGTGGCGGGGCAGGGATTCAATCTCGGGCTCCGCGATGCGGCGATGCTCGCTGAAGTGCTCGCAAGCGCGCCGGCGGAGCGCGTGGACGCCGGAAGCGAGGAATTGCTGGGGCGGTTCGAACGCTGGCGTGCCGGCGATCGCAGCGGCGTCATTCGTTTCACGGACGGCTTGATCAAGCTCTTTGGCGATACCCGTCCGGGCATGTCGCTCGCACGGAACTTCGGCCTGCTGCTGTTCGATCTGACGCCGCCGGCCAAGAGCGCTCTCTCACGGGTGAGCGCAGGGTTCGCGGGCCCGTCACCGCGACTGGCGCGAGGCTTGGCGCTCCGATGAACGCGACGGCGACGGATTCAGTTCTGGATGTGCTCTTCGTCGGTGGCGGACCCGTGGGCGCCGCGGGCGCCGCATTGCTCGCGCAGGCCGCGCGAGGCGATCGTGCACCGCTGCGCATTGCCGTTCTCGAGCCGCGCAAGCCCGCGCCGCTGACTCCGGATGCGCCAATGGAATTGCGTGTGTTCGCGTACTCGCGGGCCAGTGAGCGCATCTTGCAGACCGCGGGAGCCTGGGAGGCGATCACCGCGGTTCGCGTGAGCCCGTACGAGCGCATGCGCGTATGGCATGAAAGTGTGGCGCCCACCGCGCGCGAGGCCCTCGTCTTCGACGCTGCGGAAGTCAACGAGCCCAACCTGGGCTACATCATCGAGACGCGCCTGGTGCAGCGCGCGCTGCTCGATGCGGCCGAGGCGGCGGGCGCGACGCTGGTAAGCGGTGCGCTGCAGGCTCTCTCGATCGGTGAGGATCACGTCCACGTCGAGACGAGCGCTGGCGTGCTGCGGGCGAAGCTGGTCGTGGGCGCGGATGGCGCGCAATCGGCAGTGCGCGCTGCAGTGGGGCTCACGGCGGACATGTCGCCTTATGAGCAGACGGCCATCGTCGCGAACGTTGCGACGGAGCGTTCGCACGAGCGCACGGCCTGGCAGCGCTTCCTGCGTACCGGGACCCTGGCGTTCCTGCCCTTGAGCGACGGAATGAGCTCCATCGTCTGGTCGGCGGACGATGACGTCGCGAAGGGATTGCTCGCGGCCTCGCCCGAGGGCTTTGCGAAGGCGCTGGACAGCGCCTCGGACCTCGCGCTCGGCGCGACCCGGCTCGTCAGCGAGCGTGCGTCGTTCCCGTTGCGGCGGCTCTCCGCTCACCACTACGTTGCTCACCGCTGCGCGCTGATCGGCGATGCGGCGCACGTCGTGCATCCGCTGGCGGGGCAGGGCGTGAATCTCGGCTTGCTCGATGCCGCTGCGCTCGCCGAGCTGATTGCGGTGGCCCGGCGCGAGGGCGAGGACCCCGGTGCGATGCGCGTCCTGCGTCGCTACGAACGCTGGCGCAAGACGGAAACCCGCATGATGAGCACGGCGATCGACGCCTTCGATCGGATGCTGGCGCACGGCACGGGCCCGCTGTCGCGGCTCGCGCAGCGGGGTCTCGGATGGGTCAATCGCAGCCAGGAGCTCAAGCG
>CAZIGW010000203.1:0-2569 GCA_964538565.1 uncultured Hyphomicrobiales bacterium
GGCATGACGACGCCGCCGCATATTCCGGTGACCGGCGTCCAGTGCAGCAACTGCCACAGCAACACGGCGGCGAGCTTCGTCACCTACACGATGAACCACACCGCGGTTGCCGCGATCGCCTGCAGCACCTGCCACAACGGCTCCTTCACCAGCGAAGGCACGAGCGGCGCGCAGGGCCAGGGCACGGGACATCTTCCGACCCAAGGTGCTGATTGCGGCAGCTGCCACAAGAGCACGTCGAGCTGGGCCGGGGCCTCGTTCGATCACAAGGGCATCACCAGCAACTGCGCCAGTTGCCATGCCGGCCAATACACCGGCGTGACCGCGATGACGGGCTCGCACATCCCGGTCCCCGGGGTCGACTGCAGCAATTGTCATCAGAGCACGACGAGCTTCAGCAGCTACACGATGAGCCATTCATCGGTCGCCGCGGTTGCCTGCAACGCCTGCCACAACGGGAACTACACCAACCAGGGAACGAAAGGCGCGCAGGGCAAGAGCGCCAGCCACGTCGCCACCTCGGCCGACTGCGGCACCTGCCACAAGAGCACGACGACCTGGGACGGCGCCTCGTTCCAGCACGCGGCGACCGACACCAACTGCTCGAGCTGCCATAACGGCTCGACTGCCACCGGCATGACGAGCCCGCCGCACATTCCGGTGACCGGCGTCCAATGCAGCAACTGCCACAGCAACACGGCGGCGAGCTTCACGAGCTACACGATGAACCATGCGGCCGTGAGCGCGATCGCCTGCGGCACGTGCCACAACGGTTCCTTCACCAGTCAGGGCACGAGCGGCGCGCAGGGTAAGAACGCCGGCCACGTCGCCACCACGGCCGACTGCTCGACGTGTCACAAGAGCACGACCAGCTGGTCCGGAGCGACTTTCAACCACACGGGCATCACCAGCGGCTGCGCCACCTGCCACAACGGCACGACGGCCAAGGGCGTGAGCACCGGGCACATTCCGGTCGCCGCCGTCGACTGCAGCAACTGCCACACGAGCACCACGAGCTTCTCGACCGTGCGGATGAACCACACGGCGGTTGCCGCGATGACCTGCACGTCGTGCCACAATGGCTCGTTCACCAGCCAGGGCGCGCAGGGCAAACCGAAGGATCACCCGCAGACGACAGCCGATTGCGGCAATTGTCACAGCACGACGAGCTTCGACGACGGCGGACGCAAGGCTGCGACGGCGGCCAAGCCGGCAACGACCACCCCTGCGACCGCCACCACGACGACGGCGCCGGCGACAACCGCCAAGACCGCGACGACTGCGACCGCCGCGCCGGCGACCGGCACGACCGTTACGACAAATACGACGAACACGACGGCCACGAAGGTGCCCGGCACGCAGACGAAATCCGCGGGGCTGATGTCAGCCACCACGACACTGTCGACTTCGTCACCCGCGGCGAAAACGACCCTTGCCACAACCGCTGTCCCGACCGCCCCGTCGACCGGGGCGACAACGGCGAAGCCGACCACCACCGCTGCACCGGTCGGAACCTCGACGGCGAAACCGGCGCCGACGGCGACCGCGACGCCGGCAGGCACGGCAGTCGCCTCGATCGGGTCGACGCCCGGCGGCAAGTCCGCTGCGGCCACGGCCAAGACCGCGGCAGGTACGGGCAATCTCAATCTGCTCAGTCCGAGCCCGCTCACCGCGGCGCCCAGCGGTCATGCGAAATTCAGCGGGACCGCGGTCAGCACCGGGCCGGCGATGACCACGTTCGCCCCGATTCCGGCCGGCACGGCTGTGACGCCGGCAGCCACGGCGACGTCTCCGGGCGCCGGTACGACTTCGACAGCGGCTGTCAAATCGCCAGCGACGACCGCGAGCATACCCGCGGTCTCCCGCGCGATGCCGGCGGCCGGCACCGTCGCGGGCAAGTCAGGCGTGGCTCCCGGCACCGTCGCCACGATGCCGGGCACAACGAAGAGTCTTGCGACGCCCGCTCCGACCGCGTCCCCGGCCGGCGCAAATCCCGGCACGATCACGGGTCCGGCCGCGACGTCCCGCCTGGCCGGAACGACCGTGAACCCGATGACCGTCGGCCCGGCCGGCCTGGGAGCGACCGTGCCGAGCGCAATCCCGCCGCTCGCCGGTCTGTCAGCCCCGACAGCGATGCCGCCCGGGATCGGCGCGCCTGGAGCGCTGCGGTCGACCGCAGTCAGTCCGCGCGTCGCCGGAGGCCGCATGAGCCACGCCGGAATCGTGAGCAGCTGCGCGAGCTGCCACAACGGCCGCACCGCGCCCGGAAAGCCGGCAACACATATCGTGACCAGCGCCCCGTGCGAGACCTGCCACAAGAGCACGGTGACTTTTGCCGGCGCGCGCATGAACCACGCGGGCGTCATGGGCAACTGCGCGTCCTGCCACAACGGCCGCACCGCACCCGGCAAGCCGGTCACGCATGTCGCGACCAGCGCGCCGTGCGAGACCTGCCACAAGAGCACGGTGAGCTTCGCCGGCGCGCGCATGAACCACGCGGGCGTCATGGGCAACTGCGCGTCCTGCCACAACGGCCGCACCGCACCCGGCAAGCCGGTCACGCATGTCG